>CAYUVO010000059.1:0-16261 GCA_964448185.1 uncultured Phycisphaeraceae bacterium | reverse complement strand
GCCCCAACGCACGGGCAAACGGGGTACTGACCTAGGTAATCCCCTTTTTGTTATTATTTTCGGGTTTTTTCCACCCAACACCCCCCCCCCCCCCCCCCCTTCCTGTATACCAATAGGAAGTTCAGTCTCGTTCGGTGTCTTTTTGATGCCGATAGACGCCAAAGAGTAACCATTTGCAAGGGGCAAAGCCATGCAGACTCGATTCATCACCCGTCTTACTCCCGCGTTCATGATGTTGTTTGCAGGTACAGGAGTTGCACAAGACGCGCCTCCAACAACACTTGAGTGCTTTGATGAGTACGTTGCATCACTCAGGGACTGTCAGCGAGATACCCCCCCACCCCCTGACCCTGCTCGAGACGCATGCACCGAGGGGGCCTTTGTCTTTCTTCTCGCCTGCTACGACGCGGAGGATGCGGAGCAGTTTGTCGAACTCACTTTGCTTTTCGATCAACATTTGGAGAGAATCGCTGCTTGCAAAGTGGAATTCCCCGATGACCCGGATCTGTATGCTGCCTGTGTTCAAGGTTCTCTCGCAACTCTTGAACAACAAATCAAAGAACTCTTTGAAGATGATGACGACGGCGTCCCGGTTGTAGGAGGCGACACCACGATTCCGGTCATCATCGGCGGAGGTTCAAGTACAGCGGCTCTCGGTGTCAACAACACCACCAGCGTCATCCCTGAGGATGCGAACCAAGTCCCCGAGGATACGTTCTCGAGCCTTGCGTTGCTAACGTATGACACACTCGATGGCATCGTCACAAAAATCGTCTCTCATGATACTGATCCGAGTGATGGCGTTTCTGTCAACATCGATCTCTCGCAGCATAATCTGCAACAAGCCAACCGAGTCGCGGTAACGATCTTACATTTAGATGATGCTGGTGTGATCCTGGGCCTGCAAGGCGGCGTCATCGAACTCAACGACTCAGGCATCGCAGGCGACTGGAACCGCGATGGCGTGTATGACAGCGAAGATTTCGTCACCTACATCGATGGCCTCGTCGCAGGGGTAGACCGAACCGACATCAACGACGACGGCGTCACCGACGGCGTCGATCTCCTCGAGTTCGCCGGTCAACTCCCGTAAAACACTCCCGCATACGGCGTAGTCACCAAACAGTCTGCGGGGCCGCACGGCGTGTCTGTGCGTATCGTGATCCATGCGCACACCAACCGTCGGCGGCAACTGGAAAATGAACACCAACCAGGCCTCAGCCACGGCCCTTGCGGTAGAGGTCGCGGCCGCCTGCAAAGCCTCGAAGGCCCACGTCACCGTCTTCCCGCCATTCCCGTATCTCGCTGCGGTGGGCCAAGCTCTCGCGGGCTCGGGCGTTCGGCTCGGGGCCCAAGACGCCTGGGCCCACCCCGACGGGGCCTTCACCGGCGAAGTGTCGATCGCCATGCTCAAGGATTGTGGCGCCACCGTCCTGCTCACCGGGCATTCCGAACGCCGCCACGTCATCGGTGAACCCGATAGCCTCATCAACGCCAAAGCCCTCGCAGCCCTCGACGCCGGGCTCGAAGTCGTCCTCTGCGTCGGCGAAACCCTCGATCAACGCGAACGAGGCCAGACGAATGCTGTCAATGCGGGTCAGCTCGCCCTCGGGCTTGCGGGGGTGTCTGCTGAGCAGATGGCCCGCGTGACCATCGCCTACGAGCCGGTATGGGCCATCGGGACGGGCAAGACCGCCTCGGCTCAGGATGCCCAGGACGCCCACGCTGCGATCCGGGCGATGATCGAGAACGTCCTGTTCGACGCGAAAATCGCCTCGGAGCTCCGCATCCAGTACGGCGGGTCGGTCAAACCGGCCAACGCGGCCGAGCTGTTCGGTCAACGAGATATCGACGGCGGGCTCATCGGGGGGGCGTCACTCAAGGCCCAGGACTTTGCTGCGATTGTCGGGGCTGCGGGATAAACTGTCTGAGCAGCAGACCCGGTGATTGGCCCCGAGGCTCACTGAACATGCCCGACCGGGCCTAGAGTGATCGCCCGCATCTGCGGGTGCTCAATCGTGGCACCCACCCGGCGAGGCCGCTGGCCAACGATGCTTGGGGAAACCGCACGCCGAACAAGTAAAGGTTCGGTCTACAGAGACAGTGGGCACAGCACGGAGCGTTCGATGAGCATGGCGACTTTGGCGATGGCAAACTGGGTACCGGGTCTGATGATCGGCGTTTTTCTGCTGATGTCAGTCATCCTGATTTTGGTCGTGCTGATCCAACGCCCCCAAGGCGGCGGGCTCGGCGGCGCGTTCGGTGCCGGCGGCTCGGGCGAAACCACCTTTGGTGCCAAAACCGGCGACGCACTGACCATCGCCACCGTGACTATCTTTGTCTTGTGGCTCACTCTGGCGGTCGGTTTGGTGTTCGCCACACGCCCACCTGTTGATGGCGCGGTGCCCAACGTCGAGCCCGCGGCTGCGTCGACAGATCCAGAGGACCTCCTCGATGCGGCTGTCCCGGACACAACTGCCCCCGATGCGACTGCCCCCGATGCGACTGCCCCCGATGCAGAGACGCCCGAACCTGCAACTGATCCAGTGACCGACCCGGCCACTGACCCGGCCACTGACCCGGCCACTGACCCGGCCACTGATCCGGTCACTGATCCGGTCACTGAGCCCGCGGCTGAACCAGCTCCCGAGCCAGCACCCGAAGCAGCTCCTGAAACGGCCCCGGCTGGCGATCCGCCCGCCCCCGCCGCCCCTGCTTCGACCCCGCCGCAAAGTGAGCCCCAAGACCCGCCCCCGGGTTGAGCGAGTCGTGCCGACAAGAACCCATCAGGAAGAATCATTCGAGAGTGAGCCCGCGATGCTGTGCGCACAAGGCACCAGCCCGGTAGACTCTTGCGAACGTCACACTTTCGCAGAGGGATTATCGCGTGATTCGTAGCATGACCGGCTTCGGGGAAGCCTCCGCATCCAAAGACGGCGTCCACTACTCCGTCGAGTTGCGGTCGCTCAATAACAAGTATTTCAAGGCCTCGATCCGCCTGCCCGAGCATCTTCAGGTGCTCGAAGCCGAGCTCGAGAGCGCGTTGCGTCGCCGCATCACGCGCGGCACGGTCACGCTGACCGCCAGCTCGACCGACACCTCCAAGTCGGCAGCCCTCGATCTCAACCATCAGGCCCTCGACAGCTACATCGACCAGCTCCGCAAGGTCGAGTCCGTCAAAAAGGGGGAGCTGACCATCGACGTGGGCACCCTGCTCAATCTGCCCGGGGTGCTCCAGCAGCGGGTCGATGAAGAAGCCCGGCTCCAGCGGGCGCGGGGCGTGCTCGCCGAGCTCGCTGAGATCGCCTGCGAGCACCTGCTCTCGATGCGCCGCCGCGAGGGGTCGCTGCTGGTTGAAGAACTCGGCGGGTACCGCGATTCGATCTCCGAGAGGCTCGTCAAGATCCAGGAACTCGCGCCCGGCGTGGTAGCGCAGTACGAACGCCGACTGCGCGAACGCATCCGCAAGATGATGGTCGAAGCCCAGATCCGGCTCGAACCGTCGGACCTGATCCGTGAGCTTGCGATTCATGCCGAGAAAACCGACATCGCAGAAGAAGTCTCCCGCCTTCGCGGCCACATCGACCAGTTCAGCGATCTCATCGCCAAGGATGACGGTCAGCCCCTGGGCCGAACCCTCGACTTCCTCGCTCAAGAGATGCTCCGCGAGGCCAACACCATCGCGAGCAAAAGCCCCGACGAACAGATCTCCCGACTCATCGTCGAGGTCAAAGGCGTGATCGACCGGATCAAAGAACAAGTACAAAACGTCGAGTAACCCCCCCCCCGGTGACCCCCCTGTGACCCAGCCCCTGTGACCCACCCTGCAAGTCCACCTTCTGGGCACGCCGATGCAACCGGGCCCGGGGTGTCGATCGGTGAGGCTGCGGTTGTGGCAGCTAGGTATACACTCGAACCCATTGTTTCGGTCAGAGCTCTGGCTGGAGGCCGCGCTGCCCGGCTCAACACGAAGAGCGGTTCACTCCTGCTCAAGCGCCGACCCGCGATGCACGCTGCAAGACTCGCCGCGTGCCACCGAGTGATTGCTCAGCTCGAATCGGCGGGCTTGCCCGTTCATCAGCCCTTGTGCGCACGCGACGGCTCGTCCATCACCACCGCCGGCTCGTGGGCGTATGACCTTGCCCCTTGGGTCGAAGGCCAGCGGTTTGATGCGAGCACAACGCAGGCGCTTCAAGCGGGCCGGGCGCTCGCCAAGCTCCATGGGGCACTCGACCGTCTGGAGCTGCCGAGCGAACTTCCGAGCACTTCTAAGCGCCACGAAGGGATCGCAGCTTTATTCTTGAAGACAGGCAATGAGGCGAGCCGAGCTGCGAGCGAGATGTATTGCAGGGCGTGGGACCATCTCGAAGAAGCCCGGTTCGGTGAGTGGCCCGTCCAGATCATCCACGGCGACTGGCACCGGGGCAACGTGCTCTTCGATGAACAGGGCTCGGTCATCGCGGTGCTGGACTTTGACGAAGCCCGGCTGTCGCCCGCGATCGCTGAGGTCGCCGATGGAGCGGTGCAGTTCGCCACCCGCACAAGCCACGGCAACGCCAGCGACTGGCCTGCAGAAACTGATCCCGATCGGCTCGGTGCGTTCATCCACGGGTACCGCGACGCCCGGCGCAGACGGGGCTTGTTCGCCCGGCGCTGGACGCCCTCCAAGCCCCAGGCACAGGCGGCTTCGTGGTTCATGGCTCAATCGCTGCTCGCTCAAGCGGCACATCTGATGATCGCATCTGACCACGCCGACGAGGGCGTGCTGCTCATGGTCACCCAAAAAGCCCGCTGGCTCATCGAACGCGAAGACTGGATCGCGGGCCTGTTTCGGGTGTAAACACCCTAGTGAATCAAAGTTTGGCCTCAAGAACCGTCGAGTTCCTCCTTGATTCATCAGGGCAAACCATGAACACTGGTGGTATGCACCGCTTATCAGGAATCTGCACGCTGACCGCTTGCCTCTGCTCATGGAGCCCGGCGGCCAACGCTCAAAGCGCCAACCAGCCTGAGAGCCAAAACGCGCCCCAACCCGAAAGCCAGAGCGAGCAAGAGTTGCGGATCCAAACCCTCGTCGGGATTCTTGATTCGGACGACTACGCCCAGCGAGAGATCGCGGCCGCCTCGCTCACGAGAGTCCCAGCGTTCAACCGGGACAGGCTCGCTGAAATTCTTTCGGATGATTCACTCTCGCTCGAACAACACCAACGCCTCGAAAGCATCGCGCTGGATCTCTTTCAGCGTGAACCCCGCGCAGGGCTGGGGGTTCAGTTTGACCAGAGCATCCCCACGATCGGTGCTGCCATTCAACGAACGATTGAAGGCTTCGACGCGGCCAACGTGCTCGAAGCGGGCGATATTGTCGTCGCGGTCGATGGCCGACGCATCGGCTCAGCCAACGATCTTCGGTTTTCGATCATCTCGAGAACAGCGGGCGAACGACTCCCGATGGTGGTTTTGCGTGATGATGTCGAGATAGAAGTCGCTCCGATTCTCGGGGAGTTTTCTCAGCTCGGCAATGCCCAGCCGTTGAGATTGAATGATCTGTTGATCGCGTGGCGGATGTGGTTCGATCGGCTCGGCGTCGAGTCATCAAACCCCGCCGACCAGACGATCGACGTGATGGCGAACACCTCGTCGACTTGGGTTGGCTCACCGCCAACGCCCGCAAGAATCACCATCGGCGGCAGCGTGCGAGAAGCGCTCAACTACGCGGGCGTCTCGGGCTTTCGAGCCTTCAACAACAACCCGAATATCCGGGTTCAGGTGTTCCAGAACGGCGTCCCGATGGGCCAGGGTGACGTGCTGGTCCGCGACCCCAAGCGATCACAGATCGACGCCATCGACCAACGCACGACGATCCTTCGGCTCCAGATCGAAGTCTCCTCGCAAGCACTCGATAAGGTCAGCCCCGAACGGCGTGCCGAGCTTGAAGCCGAGATTGTCAAGCTCAAGGCCGAGCTTGAGGGCCTCGAACGGCGGCGCGTTCAACTCGTCGAGCCGTAAGCGAGCCCGACCGCCGCACGCCACATGCCGGCGGGCTCATTCATCGCACGCCCAGCGGATGGTTCCCGAAGACGAGTTTGATCTTGGTCGGGTCACCGCCGTGCTCGTCGAAGAGCATCAGCTCGTTCTCGCGTTCATGGTCGAGCCAAGGCTCGGGCAGGTAATACAGCGTCTGCGGCGGGACGGCCTTGCCATCGGCAGTCGCCACCCAATACCGACCCGCGTTGTGCCCGTTGAGCATGAGCTGGCCCTTGGTCATCCCCGTGAGGTCCGCGAACAGCCCGCGCGAGGTTTGCGGCAGCGCAAACTTGGTCTTCCACCATACGGGTGTGCCGGGGTGCTCTTTGATCTTGGCCTGGGCTTTGTCCATCTTGCGGAACACGGTCGGGGCGGGCGGCTCCCACTTGGCAAACGCCCAGTCGGCCTTCTCGCTCAATGCGTTCGTGCCCTCTTCGATCGTCATCGAACCCGCGAGCTTCGCTAGCGCGTCCTTGACGTCTTCATCCGCGAGTGCCTCGGCGGCAAACGTGATCTGGATCGTGTTGCCGCCCCGCACGAGCTGTTCCTGATCGAGCACGATGCGGTCATAGCCTGCGCGATCGAGCACCCGGATGATCTTGCCATTGAGCAACAGCACACCGGGCGCGATGAACTCGTTGATCGTCAGCACCAATGGCGATTTTTTGCGGTGAATAAAGCTCCACGACGCCCGCAGCGGATGCGAAACATCGCCCTCGCGGGTCTCCCACATCGGGGCAAACCCGGCGAGAAGGTCGATCGGATCTTCTTCGACGTAGCTCACGCGACCGATCTTGAACGGGGCCCGTTCAAAGAGATGGCCATAGAGACCTTTGAGGTCGCCGAGGTGTGAGCCGCTCGAATACCGTCCGAGGTTGTCCGCGAGGATCACGAGATGCTTGGACGTCTTCTTGAACGGCACGCTCAGCCCGTCCTCGGCGTTGGGCCCGTGACCTGAGATCCCGATGGTCTCGCCGTCGAGATAGCCGTGGAGGCGATCGCCCGAGAGGGGCGCCATGAGGCGTGGCTTTTTGGCGGTCATGTTTTTGAACGTCAGGCGGTACCAGCCGTAGCCGTAGGAAGTGCCGAGCTCGGTGAGCGTCGCAGGACCAGCGACCCGTGCGAAGCGTGGGCTGGATCCGGTCGTGTGGTCGGTTGCCACCGCTGCGGTCCAAGGGCCGGGCGCGATCTTGGGCGCCGAGGCGGGTGCTCTCTTGCCGACCTTTTCGATCGTGCCATCGGGTTCGATGCACATGGCGTCTCGACCTGCTGCGATGGGATCGCCCTCGCTCGTGATGCCGTGGACGTGGGTGTAGACTTTCTCGCCCGAGGGATAGACATGATCGAACTGCGTCTCGTTGCACAGCACAATGGTCACGCCCTCGTGCCGCAGCACGACGGGCTGCTTGTCCTTGGGTGCGGGTGCCTGCAGGTCGATCGGCGAGTGGTTCACCGAAACGGTGCCCCACGCGGCATCGGGCCCGACGACGAGCAACATGCGTCCTTCGCCCGCGACGACGCTGAAGGTTGAATAGTCGAGCCGGGATCGGCCGTTGAGATGGGTGTTCATCAGCACCCACGAGACGGGGCACTTGCCCGCGGGCACCGGCAGAGGCTGACCATCAGGCATGAGCAGCTCGGCATCCGCCCAACGCCCCTTCTTGCCCTCGGCATGGAACACAAACGCCACGTTGCCCTGCGAACCCGAAAGGTGAACCACAGAGGTCGTCGAGGGATCAGGCCTGACCACCGCGTGGGCATCGCCCGGCTCCGTGTTGGCGAAGACCCGCGAGAACACGCTGGCGAACGACGAGATCCGCCGGACCGCTCCGAAGCGATCGCCCGCGACCCCGCCCTCGGTGAGGGGTGCGCCCTGATCGTTCGAGGTGGTCATGAACGATCGGCCGTCGAAGACTGCTCGTCCGCCGAAGAAGTCGAAGTTGGTCCCGCCACAGAACGGGGTGGCGACAAACTGCCCCCCGCCCGCGAGCACTTCTGCAAGGGTCCGCGTGACCGATCCGGGCGCCAACGCCTCGGGCTTAGGCTGATTCCAGACGTCGGGCTGACCGATCCGCAGATCCGCGACGAGCCTCGGGTGCTTGGGAGCGACCTGGCCGAGCTGGCGCATGATCGCGAGCATGTCTTCGCTACCGGTCCACGCCTCGATCTCGCCCTCGACGCTCTGCCAGAGGTTGTTGATGTTGATGACCGGGACATTGAGCCCCGATTCGCGGAAGTAGCGGTTGATCTCGCCGAGGTATTTCTTGGCCAGATCGGGCAGGCCGCAGGTCCAGTGGTGCTCGTTCTGGATCAGCACGATCGGCCCGCCGCCCGAGGTGGACGCCTGGAGATCCTTGATCTGATCGGCGACGGCTGAGATGTATTTGCTGGTCGCTTCGAGAAATGGAGCATTCGCGGTCCGAAGCTCAACCCCGGCAGTGAGTTGGAGCCAAGCGGGGATCCCGCCGAGATCCCACGAGCTGCCCACGAACGGGCCGAGCCGAAGGATGCACCTCATCCCGGCTTCATGAATGAGCTGGATAAAGTGACGCAGATCATTGTCGCCCTTGAAATCGAAGTGACCCGGGCGGGGCTCGTGTCGATTCCAGAAGACGGGTGTTTCGATCGTGTTCAAGCCGGCGAGCTTGGCAGCGTGGATGCGCTGTGCCCATAGTTCACGCGGGAAACGAGCATAATGCAGCGCTCCGCCCACGATCCACATCCGACGTCCATCGACCGACAAGCTTCGACCATCAAAGGTAACTGCGGGCATCAACACTCCAACGTTGGTATCAAGAAGCTTGCATGCGAACACAGGCGCATACAACACCCTCGCTCGCGGAGCAGGGTGTTCGCGAGGAAAGCGTCAACGTTAGGACACCTGCCTCAAAATGGCAACGTCAGACCCGCCTACTCGTATACCCTCCGCCCCCCTCACCCGGCCCCCGCTGCCCCCTGCCGTTGGCCTGCTCCACCATGCCATACCACCCTCACCAACGCTGCTGCCCGACTCTCACCTTGGTGGGTGTCCTCTGCGCGGTGGCGATCGCTCTAAACGGGTGCTCCAACCCGATGGCAGCGATCGACAAAAAGATCAATCAGACCGCCTCCGAGCGGGCCAACACCCTGGGATCGACCCGTGTGCCGACCATTCGCCCCTTTGGCAACGACCTTTCTCGCCGGGCCAAGACCGACAAAGACCCGCAGACCCGCAACCCGGACGCCGAGAATCTGAGCTATCAGGGCCGAGCACCCGACGGCAGGACGCCACAGGAAGTCGCCCGCGATCTCAGCGCCACCCTCGAAGGCTACGGCGAGCGGGCCATGGGGCTCGACCTCGACGAGGTCAACACCATCTCACTCGCAGAAGCCTTCGCGATCGCTCAACGCGACGCCCGCGAATATCGCACCGCTGAGGAAGATTTCCTGCTCGCCTCGATCAGCCTGCTCATCGAACGCCACCTGTTCGACCCAAGGCTCTTCAACGACACCTCGGTGACCATCAACTCCAACGGCTCCGACGGCCGATTCGACAGCGCGCTGAGAGTCATCAACACCCTCCGCCTCTCCAAGCAGCTCCCCTATGGCGGTCAGGTCGAAGCCCGATGGGTCTGGAACGCTGCCGAGCAACTCCGGTCGAGCGTCGAAGGCCAATACGTCCAGTCGTCCGAACTCATCTTCAGCGGCAACATCCCCCTGCTCCGAGGTGCCGGGCACATCGCTCAAGAATCACTCATCCAATCTGAACGCAGCCTGGTCTACTCGGCCAGAGACTACGAACGATTCCGTCGCACGTTCTACGTCTCGATCGCGGTGGACTATTTCCAACTGCTCCAGACACTCGACGAGATCCGCAACCAGATTTCTCAGCTCCGCAGCCTGCGTTTGTTCGAGCAGCAACGCCGCGAGTTGTATCTCGCTGGACGCATCAGCGAGTTCGACGTCAACGACGCAGCCAACCGGGTGCTCACCGCCGAGTCTTCGCTTGCTTCACGCCGCGAGTCGTACGCGTTGTCGCTTGATCGTTTCAAGATTCGTCTGGGCATTCCCGTCACCGATCCGTTGCAGCTTCAGGGCGTCAAGTTCCTGCTCGACCCGCCCTCGGCGACGCTCGAACAAGCCACCGAATCTGCGTTGATGTATCGGCTCGATCTTCAGACCAGCGCCGACCGCGTGCTCGATTCATCGCGTTCGCTTGACAACGCCAAGAACCAGCTCTTGCCCGAGCTCAACATCGGCGGCTCGATCGGGCTGCCCACCGACCCCGACACGAACGAGGGCGGGGCCGCGTTCGATCCCGATGAAGCGAATCTTTCCGCGAATATGGCCCTGTCACTCCCGCTCGATCGCAGGATCGAACGCCTCCGCATGAGGCAGTCTCAGATCCGCGTCCAGCGCGCCCAGCGAGGGTACGAACGCGACCGCGATCAGGTCATCCTCGAAGTCCGCCAGCGGCTGCGGAACATCGACCTTGCACGCTTTCGGCTCGAACTCGCGCACCGTCAGGTCGAGATCAACGAACGTCGCCAGCGTGAGCAGCGCATCAAGGCGGATGAAGTCGATACCAACCGCCGTCTCGATACCGAGGCCGATCTGCTCAACTCGAAGAACGCGCGCGATCAAGCTGCGACGGATCTGCGGATCGCGATTCTCAACTACCTGCTCTCCGCGGGCAGGTTGCGGGTCGATCCCACGGGCGAACTCGCCCCGCTCGACGGCATGAAGATCGAGTACACCGACACCCCCGTGAGCTACCAAGATCTGTTTGGCAAGGCCGGTTCACTCGAAGAACTCAAAGCTGAGTTCGACCGACTCGATCAATCCGATCAGCCGCAAGAGCCTGCGACCGAAGACTAGATGTTGCTTATGCGCACACGGGCGTGATCTTGTATTGGTCGTGCGTGGACCACTTGCCCCCGGCACAGCGCATGCGATCGAGGCGTTCGCCGCTCAGCGCAAACCCGAGACGACACGCCAATCGGATGCTGCGTTCGTGGCCCGGCTTGATCGAAGCATTGAGCCGATGCAGCCCGAGCCCCAAAGGCATATCCATCAACGCGTACTCCACCAACGCCCCGACCGCCTCGGACGCAAACCCGCAGCCTTGATGCGCTGCGCCGAGCCACCAGTTGACGTCGCCGTCGGAGTGCAAGCCGCGACGGATCGAGTTGACGTTGAACCCGCCAAGAATCCGGCCGTCATCGAGCACCGCGATCCGCCGCCACGCTTTGCCCGTCGCATCGCCCGCCTGAGTGAGCGCGAGCTGACGCTCGAACAAAGCCGAGTCGCTCTCGCCCGGTTCGTGCAGCGGGGCAAACTCATCAAGACCCGCTCGGCTCGTGCGCACAAGATCAACCCACGCCTTGCGATCACCCGCACGCAGCGGACGGAGCACCAATCGGCTGGTTTTGAGAGCGGATTGGCTCTCGACCTGAATCGGGGCCGCGAGCATCTGAGCCAATGGCTCGTTGCCCGCGTGAGGCGCGGGCACAACGGGTGAAACGCTCGGGCTGTGGACAAGAACTGTTGACGTGATATCCGACATGGACCTCATTTCGGCTTACCGGGCGTAAGGCATGACTCTCGGACCACAAATTTCCGCACAAACCGCACAGACAGCTCCAATGCCCGAGAACCATGCTGCACAAATAGGGCTGCGCATAGCTATCGGACGTACACGCAACACGGGCACTACGAGCCCGAAGCGTGAGCGATGGATTTTGGATCTTGATTTCGTAGCACCAGTCCCAGCCGAGCTTTGGCCGTTCTAGACCACCAGTTCGGGGCGTGCTTCTTCGGGCCAATCGAGGTGGAAGAACTCGCCACGGGGGCGATCGACCCGTTCGTAGGTGTGCGCACCGAAGTAGTCTCTCTGCGACTGGAGCAGGCTCGCGGGCAGCCGGGGGCTGCGCAGCGCATCGAAGTATGACAGCGCACTGCTCAACGCAGCGGTGGGAACGCCCTGCAATGCAGCGGTCGCCACGACCCGTCGCCAGGCGTCCTGTCCCTTGTTGATCGCTTCGACGAACGCGGGTGCCATCAGCAGGTTTGGCAGCTCGGGTTGTTCGCGGTACGCAAGCGTGATCTCGTGGAGCAGCGCGGCACGGATGATGCACCCGCCGCGCCAGATGCGTGAGATCTCGGCGAAATCGAGCCCCCACTCCTTCTGTACGGAAGCCTCAGCCATCAGCCCAAAGCCCTGGGCGTACGCACAGATCTTCGAGCAGTAGAGTGCTTGGCGCACGTCTTCGACGAAGGCTGCGCGGTCGCCATCAAACTCGGGAGCTTCGGGGCCTTCGAGCACCTCGGAAGCCGAGATCCGCAGGTCTTTGAACGAGCTGATCGCCCGAGCGAAGACCGCTTCAGCGATGGTCGGAGCGGGCACACCCATGTCGAGCGAGGCAATCGCGGTCCACTTGCCGGTGCCTTTTTGACCGGCGGTATCGAGAACAATGTCCACGAAGGGCCTCGACGTCTGCGGGTCGATCTGGGCGAGAATGTCAGCGGTGATCTCGATCAAGAATGAATCGAGCTCGGTTTGGTTCCACGCCTTGAAGACGTCGGCCATCTCGGGCGGCGAGAGTTCGAGGACGGTGCGGAGCAGGTCGTAGGCCTCGCAGATGAGCTGCATGTCGGCGTACTCGATGCCGTTGTGGACCATCTTGACGTAGTGGCCCGCTGCGCCGGGTCCGATAAACGCGGTACACGCCTGCGTGCCTTCCTGTTCGATCGGTTTGCCCGGCTGGGCACCCTCGATGGGCTTGCCGGTCTCGGCGTCAACCTTGGCAGCGATTGCTTCCCAGATGGGTTGGAGGATGGGCCAAGCGTCGCGGTCGCCACCGGGCATGAGGCTCGGGCCGAAGCGTGCTCCGGTTTCGCCACCCGAAACACCTGAACCAATGAACCGGATGCCTTTGGCGCCGAGTTCTGCATCGCGGCGTTCGGTGTCGTCCCAGCGGGCGTTGCCGCCATCGACGATCACGTCGCCCGGCTCCATGTGCTCGGCGAGCGAGTTGATGACCGCATCAGTAGCCTTGCCCGCCTTGATAAGGATGATCGCCACTCGCGGCCGTTTGAGGGATTTGACGAAGTCTTCGACGGATTCGCATCCGATCAGCCCGCCGGGGCCTTTGCCCTGATAGCCGGGGCCGAAGGTGCCTTCGGGGTGCTCTGCGAGCATTTCCTCGGTGACGGAAGTGGTTCGGTTGTGGACCGCGACGGAAAAACCATGATCGGCGATGTTCAGGGCGAGATTCTGGCCCATCACGGCCAGGCCGACCACACCGGCGTCAGCACTCGCAGATTCGGGCGTTTGAAGCGTCATAAGGGGCATTCTCCATCAATAAACAAGGTTCTCGACGCCGGAATGGTATCCGGTGTGGGATGGTGCTGCCCGATCAACAGCCCAACTGAGCATCGACCAGACAGGGCTGTGAGTCCTATTTCATCGGTAGAACTAGGGAATCTCACCGGGTTGGAAGAAATATTTGCACTTTCCTTGTCAAACTCCGTGTTTGGGCCTTGGCAAACCCACACATCTGGGTTATCGTCCCTGTCAGAGAGACTCAGACCCGCCGGGTCATGTGGAGGAGAGAATAGATTTCGCTACATCTAGCGAGGTCGTCGTAAGGCCCCGAACAGGATCGGGTGCGAACGCCGTTGACCTTACGGCACAACAGACCACTCACCCTCTCTTCTCGCCCCGTTGGTGAAAACCGACGGGGCGGTTTTTTGCGCTGACTCCAAGAATCACGGCCGACACAGCCGTGGGGCACCAGAGTCGCCCCCCCCTGATCCCCCTCCCTCACGGTCGGGGCTTGTCGAGATCGCTATGGGATATCTACGGCAGCAGCCGCGAGCGTTCTTCGGCTGAAGGAACAGGGCACGGGGCATCTGAACGCATCAGCCGATGGCGGTGGGTAGCGACGAGGCGGTAGCCCGCGTTACGCATCGGCGCGGGAACCACCCACAGCATCCAGCCGAGCACTCGCCATACACCCCCGATCGCCCACAGCGTGCGCACCACCGCAGCACTCCGCACGAAGAACCGGCCATCGGCTGCGAACACCATCGAGTTCATGTCCACCGGCTTGTCAGCGCGATCGAGATTGGCGTAGGTCTCCCCCTGCAGCGTCGCAAAGCGCAGAGAGGCCTTGCGGTCGTGCTTGAGCATCCAGCGAACACCCGCTGAACACATGGCGCACTCGCCATCGAAGAACACGATGGGATGTTTATTTGCAGTCATGTGCGCACATCCTGAACACGGTTCATCGGGACAAGGTTCCAGCCTCGCACACTGATGGAGTCGCTGTGCATCGCCAATGGCTCGGAGTCGCACTCAAACCCGGCGCTGCGGATGAGTGTGTCGTCGAGGTGTTCGACCGTTGCTGTGCGCAAGGGCCAGGGCTCGTGCTCGATGCGGCCACCCATGATCTTGCCGAAACGTTTGGAGAACAACCAGTAGCGTTCGGTCAAAAAGTGTTCAAGGCTGCCCGGCGTGGATTGCGGGAGCGTCTCGCCGCGATGCCAGCGGACGTGCGTGTGCTGTTCTGCGTGCGCTCGGCGGGTGAGCGTGTAGTCGGTGGTGCCATCGTTCTTGGTGATGTTGAACCTGCTATGGATGTAGTTGAGGCCCCAGAGCCAGCGTGCGCCCAGCACGGGGAGCAGACGCTCGGCGTCGAGTGAGAAGAACCACACGCCGGGAACTTGCTGGCCATCGGTGTTGCGCGCAGTGACATAGGTGCGCACGTTGCATTCGTAGAATGTTGACAAACCAAATAATCTTGACTGTCCAAGCACATTCGGCACGCCCCGGAACCGCGTTTCTTCCATGCGGAAGGGCACGAGTGCGATCCACGCCTTGCCATCGAAGGTGTCGATTTCAAGCTCACTCGGCACAGCGGCCCGCATGACGGCTGGCTCGATCGGCCAGTGCAGGAAGAGCAGGTTGTCCCATCGCATGTGTACGTCGGGAGGGGACATGTGCAGCTTCATGTCCACCTCCATTGGTCAACATTGCAAACAGATCGGTCGATCTTGATCCTATCAATTGCCGCACATACTATCGCGAAAGATTTCAAGATCATGAGCACCACACTTACTTGCATCTACTGCCCCACTCGTTTCGATCCGAGAGGAACGGACGGGGATCATATTATTCCTGCAGCGTTTGGACGATTCTTGGGAGAGTTGAAGTTCAAGGAAATTTGCACCGCTTGCAATACTCGGATCGGCAAGTCCGAGGAACAGCTTATCCGATGTTCCCCTTGCGCTTTCTTTCGTGAACATGTACCAATAAGAGGCAAGCGATCCCGACGGGGACGATCAAGCAGTGGCGCAAGCGGGATGCCGCCCCCAACGCACTTGGTCCGTTCCGACGGCCATTACCAACAAGCGGCTAAGACCGATTTAGGCCCGCTGACCGTTAAATCGCGAGATCAATTTGTGCTAATTGAACATGACGGGAACGATCGATTCGTACAACTTCATCCAGCCATAAAACTAGATCAGGTCAGAGCCCGACTAGCGACGCTCGATTCTCACAAGCCGCTTAGCATCAAGGAAGTAAGGCTGCATGCTGACGAAAGCCACTATGACCGCTACCTTGAACTCGCTCGCGATGTTTGGCCTGGAAGCACCTATCGCGAGCTAGCCAGTAGATCTGCTGGTCTACACGTCGTCTTCGGAAAACTCGAATGCCGGGTAGGCGTACCCTATTGGCAAGCCATCGCTGCCAAAGCACTTCACTACACACTCATGACGAATCGTAGAGGTTGGAGAGGACATGAATCGATGTTTGGGCCGATCAAGAATTTCATCATGAATGGGGGAGTTGCTGAGCATTTTTTTGGAGAACGATGCCCTGACGGAACACTCGGCATACGCAAAATGATGAAACGCACGGATCGTGAATGGAGCCACCACCTGCAACTTGATGATGCCTCAGATTGTGCTCAAGTAGCGATCTCGCTATTCGCCAACCCTAACGGCTCTCCAGTCACTCACTTGATCAGAATATGTGACTGCGTCTCGCTATTGCGGCTCCCGCCGCTGCTTGCAGAGCACATCTACACCTATGAAGGTTCCCACAGCGGTTACTCAGGCACCGTGGCTCGCACGATCGTGCAGCAAGCAGGTTAGGAAGTGCATCGCTACTCCACCGTCACGCTCTTGGCGAGGTTGCGCGGCTTGTCCACGTCGTGGCCCCGCAGCACCGCTGCGTGGTACGCCATCAGTT
>CAYUVO010000058.1:0-16425 GCA_964448185.1 uncultured Phycisphaeraceae bacterium | reverse complement strand
CGAACTTCGCCCATCAGTAACGAACGGCAGCAACGCCGCCAAAGGCGTGCCGCGATAGGCATGGGGCGTGGCGGTGGCGCCGCCGATCCATACAAGCCCCGCGCCGCGCGTCGCGATGTGGTCGCGAAGCTGGTTCATGGTCTCGTCGCCGAGCAGCTCCGGGCGAACATCGCCGAGAACCACGACATCGATCTCGGCCCACTCTTCGGGCGAGCCGGGCAACGCGACCAGCGCGACGTCGCCCTCTTGTGTGTACCGCCGATGAGCAGCCATCAGCAGCGATGACGACGTGATCGAGTCTTCACGCAGCAACAAGTTCTTGAGATACCGCTGTTCCCATCGAGGCGTGCCGTCGAGATACACCACTCTCAAAGGCTCGTCGAGCACCTCGAGCACGACGTCCTGCTGATTGTTCTCGGCGACCAGATCCTGCACCGACGAAGTGATCTCGACACGCCAGAGCTGCTCGCCCGCGAGCTTGGGCGTCGACAACAGCGTGACTTCCGCCGAGCCATTCTCAATCACGACCTCGCGTTCATCGAGCACGAGCCCGGTGGCCTGGTCGATCAATCGTGCAACCGCGTCGACACTCGCACCGTCTTGAGCGACCTGATCGATGCGCACCGCAACGGGCACCGCGTCATCAACGAATGCTCTTCCCGGAGCCGACGCCGACACCGAGAGATCCTGTGTCTGCCCTGTCGCTCCGAGGGCCACGGTAAATACCGGGGCTCCTTGTGCGCGCAACCGATCCCACGATGCTGCCGAGAGCGTCGAGGATGACCTGCCGTCCGAGAGCACGATGATCGCTGCGAGCGACCGGGCCGCCGAGCGGTCGAGTGCGACTTCGAGAGCGCCCGCAAGATCGGTGCGTCCGCCCTCCGCGGCACCCAGGTTCACGCCTTGATCCGTGGCATCAAGATCGAACGCTCCATCGGCGAACCCGAGCCAGACGATCCGTGAACGCTTCGCACGCTCGGACCACGCGGGCCAGCCCCGGCGGAGTGCTTCGCGGAGCTGCGCGTCGCGGGTAATCCCGCCCGGGCCGTCGGCTGCATCCATCGAAGCGGAGCGATCGGCGAGCACCATGATCCAATCGGGCTCGACGCGGCGGGAAGATTCGATCAACGCCGGGCCGCTGAGCATAACCAGCACGATGAGCAGCGCCAACGCTCGCACTACCGAGAACGTCGTCCGCCAGCCCTTGTGCATCGGGATCCGTCGGTACACCCACCAGCCGAGCACGCCCGAGGCTGCGATGAGCAGCGCCCACACCCAACCGGCCCACGGATGTTGCCAGCCGAATCGAACGCCCTCGACCCCGAAGCGGATCGAGTCAAGCCCGAGGAGCATGTTGAGAAGGTCGTTCATCGCCGGCCTCCCCCAGTCGTGGATGGCACAAGACCCGTGCGCACATCGGCGTGACTAAACCGCTTGGCGAGGATCGCTTCAGCGACCAACACAATCAACAACAACACGATCGCGGGCAGCGCCCAGCCTGCATCGGAACGAGCTGCGCCGCTGCGTTTGCTCGATGATCCATCTTCTTCACCGATCACGCCCGGCCTCTGGCCCGTCTGCGACTCGAACCACGTCACCACATCATCAAGACTCCGCACCCGTGCCCGGCCCGCATCAGCATCCGGATTGACGATCGCAAGCCCGGTGCTGGCGCCTTGCGAGTCGATCGCGTTCCACACACCGGCAAAGCGGGCTGCGTCCCCTGAACCAAGCCGAATCCGACCTCGCCCGGCAGCCCGAATCTCCGTGCTCTTGGGCGGAGCCACCGGCACCGCTCCCGCCACAGAGACAGATCGCGGGCTCGCAGCATCAATGCCCTGACGGATCAGCTCTTGCATCAAAGGCACCATCAAGCCGCGTGCAGGCAGATCCGTCCATTCAAGATCCAGCGCCGTCGTCAACAGCACCACGAGCCCCCGCGACGCCTCGCCCCGGCCTGCGATCACCAAAGGCGTTCCATCGCTCAGCGTGAGCACCACATCGCTCTGCCCCGCGCGCATCTCCAGCCGACGCCTGACGGGAACGCTGCTGGCGATCTCTACGAGTTCGGGCGCGAGCAGCGCCAGTAACGGCCCGACCCGCTGCGCGTCGATCGTTGCTGCGGGTTCGATGAGTCCCGCTTGGCCTGACTCCCAGCCGAGCGAGAGCATCTCATCGAGCGTATCGGGCCAGATGGGCGTGCCGCGTTCGTCGGCATCGGGCGCAATCATCAAGAGCCCGCCACGGGTGACAAACTCGCCCAGCCGCACCCAGCCCGCCTGAGACACTCCTGCGGGTTCGACGAGCACGATCGCTGCGAGATCAGAGAGGCGCTCGCGTTCGATGCTGCTCGTGGGCAGATCGCGCAGCTCGATGCCCGTTGCTTGTTCATTGGGGAGCAGTGCGAGGCGTGCCCATTGACCCGGGCCGTAGTCGCGGACGTTGGTGGGACGATCAAACCCGGTCGAGCTGGCACCCGCGGAATCGACCACGCCGATGCGGAGCGTTCGTCTGACTTGCACCGCTGCATACCGCACGTCGTCGCCCGGGAGTTCATCAGCGTCGAGCTCGACGCGCAGCGCACTCCATCCGCCTGCGCGATCATCACCCCGCAGGCTGATGCTCTCGTCGCTGGGCAGAGCGTTTCTCGGCGAGTGGTCGATCGCGATCATGACCGACGCTGTGGTCTGGCCGGGCGACCAGCGGACTACCGCCTGCCCGATTGGTGGCGACCACCCCAACCCCCCCGCCCCACCTGTCCTGCCACGGAGCACGACGCGCGAGACGGCTTGCCCCCCGCCCCCCCCGCCCCCCCCACCCGTACTGCGCACAAGCTCGATCTGTACCCGATCACCCCCAACGTCGTCGCCCACGGTCACGCCCCGCGTGGGGCGGATCTCGACCACGCCCACCGTCGAAGGTTCATCAAGCCTCGGCGGCGAGATGAGAAACTCCACGCCCGCCTGTTCGGGCCACTCGGGCAACGTCGATTCGCCGCGCGCGGTGCCTTCGAGCCAGTCGCTATAGACAGCCACCACCACCGGGCCGCTGGTGTTTTGTTCAAGCTCGGCGCCCTCGCTCGCAGTTGCCAGGTCTTCGATGACCAGCTCAACGCCGCCCTGAAGATCCGCCCGCGCATCGGTCGAACTCATCGCGTCGATGAGCCCCGCGACTGCCCGAAGATCCGTTGATGGTGCCAGCACCACGCCCCGAGCGGGCCTGCTCAACGAGATCAACCCGACGCGGTCGCCCCGCATCGGATCGAGCGACTCGATGAGTTCGCGGGCTTGCGCCGCGTGCCTGCGGACCGCTGCCTGACCTGACGCATTGGTCGCGGTTGAGCTGAGACTGTCGTCGATGAGGATGTAGAGCGTCCGCGAGCCGGGGGCGTCGAGCACGCCAGCGAGCAACGCGGGCCGACCCAACGCCACCGCCAACAGCAACAACGCCAAGCACCGCAGCGCCAAGAGCAGCCAACGCTCGATCAACAGCCGCTTGCGGTTGCGCCGGTACGCCTCGACGAGGAACCGCATCGCAGCCCACCGAATCGGCTTGCGCCTCTTGCGCATGAGCAAGTGGATCAGGATCGGGATCGCCACGCACGCTACAGCGCCCGCGAACAACGCCGGGTTGAGGAACGGCATCAGCGCAGCTCCTCTCTCTTGATCGGCACTCTCTTCATCGGAACCTTCATGATCGGCTCCGCTTACGGATAAAGGCGTTGCGGTGCGCCACGAAGTGCGCCAGCGGCGGCCCGAGCCAGTCGTGGGTATCGACCAGCTCGTAATCAAACCCGAGCCCGACGACCGAACGCTCAATGGCGGCGCGGTGCTTCTCAAACGCTTCGAGATATGCCTCGCGGATGGCTCGCGGATCAAGCCGGAGCATGGGTTCGCCTTCGAGTCCTACGAACGGCGCTACGCCGCTGAGATCAAACTCGCGTTCTGCGCGATCCACAACCTGGAATGCGATCACATCGTGGCCCTTGTGCCGGAGCCGGCCCATCGCAGCGCGGATGGGTTCGGGGTCTTCGTAGAAATCACCAATGATCGCGATCAAGCACCGGTTGCTCACTCCTGCGAGCACTTGGTCGACCGAACGCGCCAGGTTGGTCGGCGCATCGACCGCGTGGGTCGAGAGCGCCTCGACGATCTGCCGCCAGGTGGTCTGTGCGCTCGATCGGCGGACGGCTGCGAGGATCTTGTCCGCGTAGACATAGAGCCCGGCTCGATCGCCTTGGCGCAGCGTGATGTAGCTCAGAGCGGCTGCCAGCGCAGTGGCGTGGTCAAACTTGCTCCAGTAGGGCCGCCCGTCGGGGCTGGTATCACGACCCACACCCGACGCGTCGTGAAAGGTGCGTGAGCCGAAATCCATCGAGCCCGAGGCATCGACGAGCGTGATGAGATCGAGGTTGGTTTCTTGTTGGTACTGCTTGAGATGGAGTTTGTCGCTGCGGGCGTAGACCTTCCAATCGAGGTGGCGGATGTCATCGCCTGGTACATAGGGCCTGTGCTGGGCGAACTCGACGCTAAAGCCGTGATAGGGCGATCGGTGCTGACCGCTGGTGACGCCTTCGATGACCATCTTGGCGCGCAGCTCAAAGGTCTTGAGCCGCGCGAGCGTCTGAGGGTGGAGATAGAGCGTCGCGTCCTGGCCGCTCATCGTGCCCGCTTTGGTCCCCTTGGCGGCGTTGGGAGTGCCGGTGGGCGAGGGGTCAGCGGGTGAGGGCGGAGCATCCATTGCTTCATCCTACGGCAAAGAGCCCGGCAGGCTGCACTCACACCTCCCCATTGCATTTGATTCCCCCTCGCTGACACTCGGGGCTCGTTGGGGAGCTTGCGTTCTTTCTATATCCAGTTCTATAGGCGGCACTGCTCGATAAAAACCAGCCGCCGCCAACCGGACTGGTTCCGATGGGCGGCGATTGGGGATTTCTATCACTTGAGAGGACGGGCAAAGCTCGCGTGAGCGGCTCAGCCGCCGGCGGCACGCTTGGTCAGGAACGCCAGATCATCGGCATCGACTTTGCCATCGCGGTTGTAGTCCGCCTTGGGATCGCCCTTGCTCACCAATGCTGCGGCTGCTGCGAGCTCGGTTTCGTCGATCACGCCGTCACGGTTGGTATCCGCGCTGCGAACTCCCCGCGAACCGCGTTGGCCTCGCTGCCCACGATCGCCTCTGCGTCCCTTGGTAGCCGCTCCACGCCGCTCTTGCATCGCTGCCTTTGCCAGCTCGCGTTCGTCACCGGTGAGCTTGCCGTCGCCGTCGGCGTCAAACTCTTCGAGCAGCTTCTGCTTCATGGCTTCTCGGTCGCCATCTTGACCCGCACGCCCGTTTCTGCCTTGGCGACCTTGGCCTTGGCGTCCTTCGGGTCCACCACGCTTGCCATGCGCCTTGCCGCCGCGCTTGCCCGCGGGACCGAACCCGCCGGTGATCTCTTCCATGCGTTCGCGTGCAGCGTCGCGAGCATCGAGGCGTTCGTCGCCGGTGAGCTTGCCGTCGCCATCGGTATCGAAGCGTTCGATCATCTCGGCCTTGAGTGCTTCGAGCTTCTCGCGGATGGAGGCTTTCATCGCGGCGCGTTCTTCTTCGTTGAGCGAGCCGTCGGCGTCGGTGTCGTACTGCTTGATGAACGCGGCACGCTTGGCTTCCATGTGAGCCTTGAGCGCTGATCGCTCGGTTTCGTCGAGCTTGCCGTCGGCGTTGGTATCAAACTCTTCGAGCAACTGCGCCGACAAACGATCGCCCGGGCCGCGTGGGCCACGCTGACCATCACGCCCCTCGGGACCGCGCTGGCGGCGCTGACCCTCTTGGCCACGCTTGGCCTGCCTGCCACGCTGACCGAAGCGGGCGGGCCGATCCTGATCGAGCTCATCAATCATGAACGGGTCGATCTGTGGCCCGGACATCAGATCATCAAGCTCGGTACGGGTCTGATCTTGCTTGGGGGTTTGGGCGTTGGCAGTAAAGGCCAGCCCACTGACGAGCCCCGCAGCCATCATCAGCATCAAACGCTTGCGAGCCTCGGTGGTGTTCATTCGCATGTTCATCTGGTTGGTCATCGTCATCGTCCTTCCTCGCAGCCGGTGCTGCGATGTACTCGATTTCATCGGCATTCACCCACTCCAACGCCCGCGAGCGGGACGGATTGCCTCCAACACGGAGTTTCCGCAACTCTCATATCCAGCTCTCTCACGTGATGATGGCTGTTCCCGGACCCTCCCAGCGAATCTCTCGCCCCGCGTTTCCCAATACAGATGCGAAGGAGCAGTCGTCATGCAAACCCCTAAACACACCGGTTGGGCGTATTTATTCTGGTGTCTGTGTCTGGTCGGGGTCTGCGGCATCCACCGCTTCTACGCGGGCAAATGGATCACCGGCATCATCTGGCTCTTCACCTTCGGCCTGCTGGGCATTGGTCAGTTCATTGACCTGATCCTGATCCCCTCGATGATCGGCCGGGATAACACCCGTGCCTTCCGCCGGGGAGTGCTGATTCCCGCTTGATCCCGGGCAGCGGTGGTCCGCGTACCATTCGCCCAATGGCCAGCACACGACATGTCATCCTCATGCACGCCCCGCCTGATGCCCACTCGGCTGCGGACGCATCACAGGCAGATTCGCCCGCAGTTGTGCCGTGCCTCCAGATCAAAGCTCTGGGCACCCAGCAGGAAGTCCGCGCCCTGCTCGCCACCTACAACACCGCACGCGATGGCTCCGAAGACTCCATCGGGATCGACCGCCTCTATGGCCCGGGCTTCATCGTCGAGATCCCCACGAGCCTCGACGAACTCTCCCAGCTCATGGTCCACATCGACGACGACGAAACCGCGTGGCCCGTCATGCAACGGCTCTGCAAACAAACCGGCTGGGCAATGTGCGATATGGAATCCGGCCGACGCTTCATCTGACTCCATCCTCTTCTATACCCCACAAGGTCACCCCATGCCAACCTACGTCTACGAAGTCCTCGACACCAAAGGCGAGGGCACCAACGAACACTTCGAGGTCGTCCAGCCCATGAGCGACAAGCCGCTCACCAAGCACCCCGTCGACGGCAGGCCCGTCCGACGTGTGCCCACCGCACCCACCATCCTCGGCAAATGGTCCGACACCAAATCAGCAAGCTCCCTGAGCAACAAAAACCTCGACCGCATGGGGCTCACCAAATACGAACGCAAAGGTGACGGCTACTACGAAAAAACAGCAGGTGACGGCCCCAGAACTCTCAACGCTGACTAAGCCGCGTCTCTGGCTTTCAAACTCACACACCAAAAGATTTCCCCCATGACCACACCCACGCATTCCTCACTGATGCGCCCCATCACCTTCGGCGACATCACCGCCCCCAACCGTGTGTTCATGGCGCCGCTGACCCGATGCAGAGCTCAGCAACCCGGCGACATCCCCTGGCAACTCAACGTCGAGTATTACCGCCAACGCGCCAATGCCGGTCTCATCATCACCGAAGCATCACAGATCAGCCCCCAAGCCAAGGGCTACGCGCTGACGCCGGGCATCCATAGCCTAGAGCAGGTCGCGGGTTGGAAAGCCGTCACCGACGCGGTCCATGAGCAGGGCGGGCGAATCTTCATCCAACTCTGGCACGTCGGACGCATCAGCCACCCCGACCTTCAGCCCGATGGAGCCGCCCCTGTTGCGCCGTCTGCGATCCGCGCCAACTCGCAGGTCTTCACCAAACCCGGCGGCGAGATGGTCCCCACGAGCACACCACGCGCACTCGAAACCTCCGAGATGCCCGCCATCGTCGAGCAGTACCGGGCTGCTGCCATCAACGCCAAAGACGCCGGGTTCGACGGCGTAGAAATCCACGGCGCCAACGGCTACCTCCTCGATCAGTTCACACGAGACTCCTCCAACCAACGCACCGACGACTTCGGCGGCTCCATCGCCAACCGCATCCGACTGCCCCTCGAAGTCGCCACAGCGGTATGCCAAGTCTTCGGACCAGGCAGGGTCGGCTACCGCGTCAGCCCCACGGGCGTCTTCAACGACCTTCACGACTCGACGCCCGGTGAGACCTTCGCTGCGCTCGCCACTGGTCTAGGCAAGCTCAAGCTCGCCTATCTCCATCTGGTCGAAGCCTTCGGCGACGCCTCCCGAGATACAGAATCAGAACGCATCTTCGCTCTTGTTTCCAAGAGCTTCAAAGACGCGGGCGGCTCGATCTACATCGGTAACGGAGGGCTCACCCCCGAACAAGCCGATGACCGCATAAGCCAAAGGCTCGCCGACGCCATCGCCTTCGGGGCGCTCTACATCGCCAACCCCGACCTGGCCTCGCGCATCCAACAAGGCGGCCCCTACAACGAACCCAATCGCGAAACCTTCTACAGCGGCACCGAGATCGGCTACACCGACTACCCGACGCTCGCAACGTGTTCGCATCGTTAGAGGCTGTTCGCGGAACACCGCATGTCTCTCCGACAAGCCCCGAATGTCAATGAGGGGGATCTGGGCATTGGGGATGCTGAAACATCACTACCGTCAGGGAACGGTCTTCATCGCACACTGGGCCTGTTGGGAAGCCGAAGCACCACAAGCACCGCCAGCAACGCGCACGTCTGCGCGTTGAGATGAATCGGATCAAACGCGCTGACGAGTCCGAGCCCGAGCAACGCCATTGCTGGGCCATCGCGGTACCCCGCAGGGCCATCACCGGGCACGAAGCGCATCGCGCTCGATACCGCTGAACCAAACACCAACAGCGCAAGCCCCACGCCCACCAGCCCGCCCGTCGCAGCAATATGCAGCAGCGCGTTGTGCGCGTGCGCATGCGTTCGTACCGGCTCGCCTTGTAGATCACGCACGTTCTCAAAGACCCACGACTGATACCCACCCGTGCCCACGCCCACTGCCGGGTGGCTTTCTAAAGCCTCCATCGCCCATAGCGCCATCCCGATGCGTGCGCCCGTGTCCGTCGTGTAATCCCCCTCGCGCACCGCGCGACCGATCTCCGTCCACGCAGCTTCTACTCGATCCGTAAGCCCATCGCCCGCGAGCACACCGATCCCCGCGACGCTCGCCCCGAGCACGCACACCATCGCAAGACCAGCTCCCGCAAGCGCAAGACGCCGCCTCGAACGCCACCACATGCCGATCACGGCGAGTCCAACGAGCCCCATGCCCGCGAGCCACGCACCGCGCGTTCCCGTCGCCACGATCCCGCCCGCAGCACACGCGCTGCCCAGCAATCCAACCACGCGCCATCGCCCGCGACCCCACGCAGCCGCAGGAAGATGAAGACCCAACAAACCGACCAACAGCGTCCCTCCCACCACCGGGTCCCACCACCCGCTCCACCGCCCGGGCATCCGGTTCCAACGCAGCCACTCGATATCGCCCAGCACCCCGATCGCGTGGGTCACCTGCATCGTCTGTCCGATGTGCAGCCCGACGATCACCGCCGCCATGAGCGCCGCCCGCGACTCCATCACGGGCCAGAGCATCAACGCCAGCGCCACCCAACGCACCTGCCCAAGCTCGTCCCAGCCGTGCGCGCGATCGGGCGACCACGCCAAAGCGATCAGCCCCCACACCACCGCAGCACACCAGAACACGGCTGTTGTCTGGAGGAACAACGATCCCGCTGTGCGCCACCACCAGAACACCCGGATCATCATCACGACCGCAGCCGGAATGATCGCGAACTCCGCCACACTCGTCGGCCCCGTGAGCAGCACACAGGTGAACAGCGCAGCGACCGCATGCCTGCGGACGCCTTTGGCGCTGATCTTCTGCTGATGCTCGAAGGCTCGCTCGCTGGGGATCCATGCCGAGCCGAGCCATTGCCACAGCCCGATCATATAACGAACAATTCCGCCCTTTCGGGCAGGCTCTCCATCGACGGTCTTGTGGTGGGTGTGGCTCATCACAGCTGGGAATCATCGGCCATGACCACGCACAATGCAACGCGCTCGATCTACAGCCTCCAGAGCACCTATCATATTCCAAATATCACACAACTGCCGCTGCAACCGAAAACCTGCGGCGTCTGACCCGTATAGGTAGGTATAGATAGAAGCTGCTGCAGATCGCCGATGAGATCTGTGTTGGCACCAACGCTCTGGACGGAGCCTCTTTGGAAGGCACTCACTGATGGACGACATCCGCCGCGTAGTCCGCATCGCAGCTCGCCGATTGCTGCTGATCGACCTGATCGGTTCCGCCGCTTGGGCGCTTGCGATCGTCACGATCGTGCTCTTGCTGGTGCTGATCGCCGACCGTTTGATGGCACTCCACCTGCCCTGGACCGACATCGCGTTGTGGGCAGCGGGCGCGGGCGCTTTGGGTGCGGCTGGCTGGGCATTGACGACTCGCGCCCGCGAGGCCGAGGTCGCCCGGGTGCTCGATGACAAAGCCTCGCTCCGCGAATCACTCAGCACAGCACTCTGCGTCGAAGACGCGAAAGATCCGTGGTCGCAAGCGGTCGTCGAGAGCGCCACCGCTAAAGCCCGGCGGGTGGTCGTCCGCGACGCGCTGCCGATCGAAGGCCCCCGGTTCTGGCAGGTTCCTTTAGCCAGCTTGCTTGCGTTCACGGTGCTCTGGTTCCTGATGCCCACGATGGACCTGCTCGGCAAGCAGGCCGACCGCCAGGCGCAGATCGACACCCAACGCGACATCCAGGACGCCAAGACCGAAGCGATCACCGCGATCGAGAAGGCGAAAGCCATTCTCAGCAAATCCAACGTCGAACTCGGCTCGCTCGAAGGCGATGCGCTCGACCTGATGAACCGCGAGCTTGACGAGCCCACGACCGCCGCCGAGGTCCGCAACGTCGCCATGCGCAAGCTCACGAGCCTGACCAAAGAACTCGACGACAAGCTCAACAACGACGAATCAAAGGCGGCACGATCGCTCGAAACCATGCTCCGCCAGATGCGTACACCGGGCCAGGGGCCGCTGACCGAACTCGCCCGAGACATGGCCCGTGGCGACATGCGCGGCGCCAAAGCCAAACTCAAGCAACTCAAGGCCAAGCTCGACGCCGGCTCGCTCTCCAAAGCTCAAAAAGACCAGCTCTCCAAACAACTCGATAACGTCGCCAAGCAGCTCGACAAACTCGCCAAGAACAAAAGCGATCTTGAGCAGGCGCTTCGCCAAGCGGGCATGAGCGCCCAGCAGGCTTCACAGGCTGCCGCTGCCACGCCCGAGCAGCTCCAACAAGCGCTCGACCAGATGAAGAACATGAGCGAGGAGCAAAAGCAACAGCTCGCCCAGAAGTCCCAAGCCATGCAGCAGGCTGCCCAGCAAGCACAGGCCATGAGTCAGGCGATGCAGAGCATGAGCCAAGCCATGAACATGGACCCACAAGCCATGCAGCAGGCCATGCAACAACTCGGCGGCCAGCTCAGCCAAATGGAAATGACCCAGCAAGACATGCAGGCGATGGACCAAGCCATGCAGCAAGCCATGCAACAACTCAACCAGCTCGGCCAATCCAACGGCGCCCAGTCATGGGCTCAGTGCGACAACCCGGGCATGGGACAAGGCATGGGCCAGGGCAACCAGAACAAGCCGGGCCCCACCGGCCAATGGTCTGCCGGTTCATCCAAAGGTATGGGCACGGGCTCGGGCGGCCCGGGTCAAGGCAACGGCCAAGGGCCCGATGCGCAAGCCACCGATTTTATGACCGAGAACATCAAGGCCCGCGTCCTCAATCAGGGCGGCCCGATCATCGGTTCACGCCTCGTCTTTGGCGATTCCATTCGGGGCGAATCAGTGCAAGAGTTCGCGGGCGCTGTCGCACATGCTGCAAAGCAAGCCACCAGCGAAGCGCTCGAAGAACAGCTCGTGCCACGCGAATACCACGAATCGGTCAAGGCGTACTTCGGCAGGCTCGAACAACGCGCCAAAGAAATCACTGCCAACAAGCCCGCGGCAAAGCCTGAACCAGCATCAGAGCCCGATCCCGAGTAAGCTCGCCGCATGTTTGGCATGGCTCTAGGGCATCACATTCTCCGGGGTATCTTTGTGCTGCTCGCTCTCGGATTGACCTCGTGTGCGCGCACACCGCAGCCACCCACACCCCGCGTCACGCTCTACAGCTCCGTCGACGACGAACTCCTCACCAATATCATCAACGACTTTGAAACCCAGACGGGCATCAAGGTCGATCTCATAGGCGATACCGAAGCCACCAAAACCACCGGCCTCATGCACCGCCTGCTCGCCGAACGCGATCACCCAAGAGCCGACGTCTGGTGGTCGAGCGAACCCTTCGCCACCGAACGCCTCGCCCGCGAGAACGCCCTCGCACCCGTCCCCGATTCCATCCGAAGCGACCTGCCCGATTGGCCCACCGAACTCACGAACGAATACTGGATCGGGTTTGCGCTGCGTGCGCGGGTGCTCGCCGTGCGCGCTGGCCAGTTTGACCAACCGCCCACGACGCTCGAAGAACTCACCCATCCGCGCTTCAAGGGCCGCGTCGGGATCGCCCGCCCCGAGTTTGGCACCACCCGTGGGCACGTCGCTGCTCTCGCCCATCTCTGCGGCCCCGACGCCCTCGAATCATGGCTCAACCGGATGCACGACAACAACATCCGCCTCTACAACAGCAACTCCGCGATCGTTCGCGGCATCGCCCAAGGCGAAATCCTCATCGGGCTCACCGACACCGACGACATATGGGCTGGCCAACGCAACGGCTGGCCCGTTGACGCCGTGTACGAAACTCTCCCCACCGATGAACAACCCGCCGAGCCCAACACCCTGTGCGACACCGGGCCGTTACTGATCCCCAACACCGTCGCCCTTGTCGCGGGTGCGCCCAACCCCGAACACGCCCAAACGCTTATGGCGTTCCTCCTCTCCGAACGCACCAGCAGGCGTATCGCCCAGAGCGATTCGCACAACCTGCCCATCCGCCCACACCTGCGCAGCGAGTTTGCCCAATGGGGACCCCCTGTACTCGCTGAATCATCCGCCCACTTCGGCGGCGTGCTCGTCCCCGTTGGGCCCGTTGCCGACGCGGTTCCCGAGGCTCTTGCTATCGTCGAACGAACACTCACGGGTCGGTGAACCACCAACCGCAAGCCCTACCATCAACCCATGCCCACTCAAGCTGCTAATCCTCAGGTAACCGATGCCATGCACGACTCCATCGAGAATGCGATCGACGTTCTGTTGCCCGAACTCGTCGCGCTGCGTCACGACTTCCATCAGCATCCCGAGCTGAGCAACGAAGAACGCCGAACGTCCGAGTGCATCCAGCAACTCCTCGCCAAGATCCCGGGCCTTGAGTTCAAGACCGGCTTCGCAGGCGGCACGGGCATCCTCGCCCACCTCCCCGCGACCGCTGCCGACTCCGCCGATCATCTCGCGGTCGCCTTGCGCGCCGACATGGACGCTCTGCCCATCACCGAAGCCACCGGCCACCCTTGGGCCTCAAACACTCCCGGCGTCATGCACGCCTGCGGCCACGACGGACACACCACCATCCTCCTAGGCGCAGCCAAAATCCTCGCGACCATCGAACACCGACCCAACCCGATCACGTTCATCTTTCAGCCCGCTGAAGAACACGGCGGCGGCGCCGACCGCATGTGCAACGAAGGCGCCCTCGACGGCGCCACCGGAGGCGGGCTCGGCCCGCGCGTCGCCCGCGTCTTCGGTCTTCACGGCTGGCCAGAAATTCAGCTCGGGATCCTCGGCACGCGCACCGGTCCACTGCTCGCTGCAACCGATGACTTCATCGTCACCATTCGTGGTAGCGGCGGGCACGCCGCCATGCCCCACTTACTGCGTGATCCCATTGTCGCCTCGGCAGCCGTCATCACCAGCCTCCAGACCCTCGCAAGCCGAGCCATCAACCCTCTCGACCCCATCGTCTGCACCGTCTCCACGATTCATGGCGGGGCGGTCGATAACGTCGTCCCCGATTCCATCGAACTCACCGGCACCGTGCGCACACTCAGCGACGCCACTCGCGTACAAGCACACACACACTTTGTGCGCATCGTCGAGTCCGCCGCCGCTTCGCAGGGATGCACCGCCGAGATCGATTGGCGTCCGGGCTACCCCGTGACCAACAACCATCCCGAGGCCACAGACCTGTTCTTTGACGTCGCCCGGCGCACCTTCGGCCCCCAGCACGTCGTCACCGTCCCCGATCCATTTATGGGCGGCGAAGACTTCAGCTACTACGGCCAGCACGTCCCCGCGTGCTTCTTCATCCTGGGTCTGCTCCCCGTAGGCGACGACCCCGCGACTACTCCAAGACTGCATCAACCCACGTTTGATTTCAACGACGAAGCCATCGGCCCGGGCATTAGAGCCATGGTCGAGCTCGCGATCGCGCGCCACTGACCGCGTGGTCGGGGTCACGAACTCGTGTGCCACTGACCGCGTCTTCGCGATCAGTGCAATCGGCGCAGATCAGGTTCGGTCATACAGCACAGATCCAGTTCAGCTTTCATAGCTCAAACCGGCTCACGAGGCTCGTCGAAGCCGAAGCATAAACGCCGCGCCGGGGCTCCGCGATCGCATCAGCGTAAGCTTGCCGCCCATCGCGACGGCTGCATCACGCGCCAAGGCGAGCCCGAGCCCAAGCCCGCCGCTGGTTTCACCCACAAAGGGCCGAAACACTCTGCGCCGTTCGTCCGGTGCGATCCCCGTGCCGTTGTCCGCAACGATCAGATCACACCACCGACCAGCGTGTTCGCTGCGCACATTGACCTCTAACGCTTGACCCTCGCGGGCGTGCGCACACGAGTTCGCGATCAGGTTCATCAACACCCTGTGCAACAGCGTCGGATCACACTGCACAAGCGTGCTGCTGCCCTGTTCATCCAGCTCAACGTTCAGTGTCCCGCCCGCTTGACGAACCAACTCGGCGAGTTCCGACGCAATCGGCTCGATCGCTTCATTCAACGTGAGCGTCTGCAACTCAGCGGCTCGATGCACTCCCGCATAGGCGAGCACACTCTCGACGATGGATTCGAGCCTGCCGACTTGTTCGCGCATGATCCCGCCGCGCTGTTCGCTCGCTGGCATCAGATCCGCTTGAAGCCGAAGCGCTGTGAGCGGCGTCCGCAGCTCGTGCGACACCGCCGACGCAAAGCTCGCCCGCCGAGCGCTCAACGCCAACGTCTGCCTGAGCACCACGCCCACCGCGAGCACCGCAGCGAGCACCGCCGACCAGCTCGTCGCGATCGACCCCCACGCGGCGGCGCTCAATCCCGGCCACTGCATCTCGAACTCGAACGGCGCGACGACCCGCGCCGGGATCATCGCGAGCCGATCGACCGAAATACTGTTCGGTTCGTCGAGCGGAGCGAGCGTCGCCGAGGGCAACAGATCCACGACCTCGCCGCTGAGCGCAGCTTGCAGACTGATCCAATCCACCCACACCCCGACAACCCCGCGTTGGTTCCCGACTCTCGCGTCGCGGATCAGAACGAGTGCGGTTTCGCCGCCCGAAACTTCGAGCCAGTAGGGACGCAGCGCCCCCTCGATGGGTTCATCGAGCGTGAGAATTTCGCTGACGTCGTTCCGCTGCGCAAGCACCGCCGACTGCCTGCGCGCACGCAGCCCAATGTCCGCTTCCTTAGCGGGTGGCGTTGGGCCTGAATCGACCGATTTCATCTCGTCCATGCCCGCAGTGCTTGCAGCAAATCCGCCTGCCGCATCCGATCTACGCGCGTCTCGCATCTCTGGCTTGGGCGCTCCAGCAGCCCGCGACATCAGCTTCCGCGCCGAGTCACTCCGCGGATCCTCGGGCATCTGCTCAGCCAGCTCGCCAAGCCAACGCGACGCGACTTCGATCACGCCAACACCGATCCCCATCCTCTGTGCAAGCGATCTGTCATCTCCCGTGGGCACCTGCGGCGACGTCCACCCACCTCCGGGCGTCCACGCCACATGCAATCGCATCGGTGGACGCGCACCTCCGAGCAGAGGCGAAGGCACCGGGTGGCCGCCGCGCTCCATAAACGATCGGTATTGCTCAGGGTCACGCCCCGATTCAGTCCGCAGCATCCACGCAAGCGATGAATCAAGCCGCCATAGCGCGAGCTGCACACGCTGCTGATGAATCACCCGTGCCTGCGCCTCTTCGCGCGAACGCTCAGCCTGCACGGTCCGCCAGGTCAGCCACGCCAGCCCGTCAACCGCGAGCAAAACACACACGCTGTAGATCACCCACGTCAGACCGATCCGCACTTCTTCAGCTCCTAGCGAACACCACCTTCTTCGGACAGCACCAGCTTGTACCCCCGGCCCCGAACCGTCGCAATAACCTGTGGCTTGTGCGAATCATCCCCCAATAAATCTCGCAGCCGAGCCACCGCCATATCTACACTCCGCGTCCGAAGACCACGCGGATCCACACCCCACACGCGAGCGAGCAACTCCTCGCGTGAAACCGCCCGATCACGATGGTTCGCAAGATACACGAGCAGC
>CAYUVO010000057.1:0-16531 GCA_964448185.1 uncultured Phycisphaeraceae bacterium | reverse complement strand
GAGTATCTGGTGGTCCTGATGGAGTATCTGGTGGTCCTGATGGAGCATCTGGTGGTCCTGATGGAGCATCTGGTGGTCCTGATGGAGCATCTGGTGGGCCTGATGGAGCATCACATGGCCCTGATAGAGCGTCAGAGGCACCCAATGCTCCGGCAGAGGGCGGTGATCGCGCAAAAACTGCCTGTGACTCGATGGGCAGGATGGCTGGCCATCAGACAAGACCCCCTCGCTTACACTCGGGGCTTGTAAGCGACCAGACAAGAGGCCCCTCGCTCACGCCCTCCCCTATTCCCCTCCGCCGCTCAGCTCCGGCCATAGACCGGGACCAGGGCACTCCGCGTGACCCGGTTGAAGGGCGAAGCCAGATAGACGATGGTCTCGGCGACCTCGGCGGGTTTGGGCCACTGCGTGAAATCGGACCTAGGCATGGCTTTGCGGTTGGCCGGGGTGTCGAGCACGCTGGGGACGATGGCGTTGACCCAGATGCCGTCGTTGCGGAGTTCTTCGCCGAGAGCTTGCGTGAGCGCGGCGACGCCCGCCTTGGCGACGGTGTATGCGGTCATATTGGCGCCGAATCGTGGTTCGACAGCCGGTTTGGCGGCGACGTTGACGATCCGCCCCCCGCCGGAGATGCCGTTGTGGGAACCCGCTTCCATCATTCGGCGGGCAGCCTCGCGGCAGGTGAGATAGCACGAGACCAGGTTTCTCTCAAGCTCGGCGCTGAGGTGGGCCTTGCGGGTTTCGGTGATGGGGGCGTGCATGAAGCCGCCCGCGAGGTGGATCGAGCCCCAGAGGGGCACGTTGCGGCCTGCTGCGAAGATCGAATAGAACAGCTCGACCTTGTGCTCGTCGGTGAGATCGACCTTGTCGGTGACGTGGACCCGGCGGTGGTCGGCCAGTTTGAAGGCTTTGAGTTCCTCGTGCATGAAGCAGGGGACGTGGACGTGGGCACCGCCAGCGATGAGGATCTCGACGACGGCGGTGCCAAGAGCACCGGTGCCGCCCGTGACGACAACGTGGCGATGCTCGAACTCTCTGGGTTTGGGTTCAGCTTTGACATCTTCCACAGCAGATCCTCCGCATTGGCCCCCCAATGGAACCACTCGGGCACACGAGCCTACCAAGAGTGGGCCGATTGTTCACCACCCCCTTCCCATTCCCCCCCCATTCCCCCCCCTCCCCGCTCGGCACGGGGCTTGCGTAGGGCTCTGCTATGCACCAAGGCATGTACATCGCTGCGTCGGGAGCCCTCAACAACCTCTACAGGCAGGATGTCGCGGCCAACAACCTCGCGAATCTCTCGACGCCCGGGTTCAAGCCCGACTCGGTGCTCGTACGCCAGCGAGCTGCGGCTCGGATTGAGGGGGGGTTGGGGAATCTATCGTCGAACGAGCTGCTCGAATCGCTCGGGGCCGGGGTCATGGGGCTGCGGACGCACACGAGCTTTGGGCAGGGAGCACTGGCGCAGACGGGCAGCCCGCTGGATCTTGCGTTGCAGGGCGACGGGTTCTTTGTGGTTCAGGCGAGCAGCGATGAGAGCGGCGATACGCATCGGCTCACCCGCGACGGTCGCTTTACGCTCAGCAGCGAGGGCGTGCTGGTGACGCAGAACGGGATGCCGGTGCTCGACGACTCGAATGATCCGATCAAGCTCAAGCAGAACCTGACGATCACGATCGAGGGCGATGGCACGATCCGCCAAGGGGGCGCAGAGGTCGCGCGACTCGCGGTGCTGGACATCGCAGATCCGCAGCGATTGCGCAAAGTAGGCGCAAGTTTGTTTGCGGCGCCCAACGACGTGCTGGATCGCGCTCCGACTTCGACGGCGGTCGTTCGCCAGGGCACGATCGAGCAATCCTCGGTGGATCCGATTGCTGCGATCATGGCGGTGTCGAGTGCGGGCAAGGCTGCGGAATCAAACATCGGGATGATCTCGCGGTACGACGCGCTGATGGACCGTGCGATCAACACGTTTGCACGATTGGCTTGAGCGTTGGCTTGAGCATTGGCCTGCGCTTTGCGTAGAGGTCTGTGCCCGAGCTTGTTTGGGCATGTTTGGGCTTGTTCAAACTTGTTCGTTGACCGAATGTATCAGGAGCACCCCGCGTGGCCATCCTTGCTCTCCAGACTGCTGCCTCTGGCCTGACCGCCCTCAACACCCAGCTCGACGTGGTGGCCAACAACCTGGCCAACATCAACACGGCGGGGTTTAAGCAGAGCCGGGCGAACTTTCAGGACTTGATCTACATCGAGCGTGCCCAGCCGGGCGTTGAGAACTCGAACGGCGACCAGCGGCCGACGGGTCTGTATGTCGGTTTGGGGGTCAAGGTCAGCGGCACGCAGGTGAACTTCGAGCAGGGGGCGCCGCTGACGACCAACGAGCCGCTCGACCTCATGATCGACGGCATCGGGTTCTTTCAAGTGAGAGTGCAGGCCGAGACGGGCAACGGGGGCCTCGCGTACACCCGCGCGGGCAACTTCTCTCGTAACTCTAACGGCGAGATCGTGCTTGCGAACGATCAAGGCAGGCGTCTCGAACCGGGTATCACCATTCCCGATGATGCCGAATCTGTCAGTATTGATTCCACCGGCCGGGTCTTTGTGACTCAGCCGGGAGATGCAACCGCGACCGAGATCGGGCAGATCGAGATCGCTGCGTTTGTGAACCCTGCGGGTTTGCGCCAGATCGGTGAGAACTTGTATGTGGAGTCCTCTGCGAGCGGGCCGCCGATCTTGGGTGAGCCCGGCAGCCAGAACCGGGGCGATATTTTCCAAGGCAGGCTCGAAGCCTCGAACGTTGATCCGACGCGCGAACTCATCGAGCTGATCCGCACGCAGCGGGCGTTCGAGATGAACTCGCAGACGATCCGCACGGCGGACGAGACACTCCGAGCGATCGGTCAGCTCAAGCGGTAAACACAGGATGAGCACCATGGGGTTTGCAATGAACATGTGGCTCGTGATCGCGGCGCAGGTCGTGTGCGGTTTGGTAGCACCCATCGCATGGGGCCAGGACACGGTGAGCATGCGATCGGTGGTACGCCTTGGCGAGGACGAATCGCTCGTGCTCTCAAAGGTGGCGGTGCTCGACGGCCCGTTGCTCGCAGGCATCAAAGACACGGTGCTCGAACTGCCAGAGGCGGGCGAGAACGGCTGGCATCGGCTTGAAGTGAGCGTTGTGCGCGCGGCATTGGTCGATGCGCTGGGCGAGCGCGGCGCGATGGTGCTGGTGCGTGGCGGTCCTTGTGATATTCGCAGGCGAACGATCCATGCCGATGAACCAATCATTGTTGCAACGCAGAACCACACTCCCGAGGCGATGCCCGATGCGAGCGCATTGGTGGGGCTCGGGAATGTTCGCGGGCATCTTGCGAGGCGGATTGCTTCGATGCTCAACGCCGAGGCGAGCGATCTTCGGCTGAGCTTTTCGGACCGCGATCAAGCCTTGCTTGACACGCTGGGCGCAGGCCGGGTGGTGGACGTCAAACCGATGGGTTCGGGTGCGAGGATTCCGTTTGGGGTCAAGGTGTTCGAGGGCGATCGGCTGATTGTTTCGGGGACTCTTCGCGTGGGTGTCGAGCGACGAACGACGGTGGCGGTAGTCGCGAAACCGATACGTCGAGGGCAGACGATTGTTGCAGCGGACCTGAGCAGCGACGAGCAGTGGCTTGCGCCGGACGTGGCGACGCTGAGTGCAGCCGAGACGATTGGTCGTGTCGCTCGCGGCCCGATGCAGCCGGGAATGCGCGTCGAGGCTTCGCGGGTCGAGCACGCGGTGATCGTTCGGCGGGGCGATCTTGTGAATGTGGATGTGGTAGCGGGTTCGGTGGTGGTGACGGTTGAATGCCGGGCGCGCGGGGCGGGAGCGATGGGGGACATCATCGAGTTTGAGTTCAAGGACGACCGGAAGCGAACGCTCCAGGCGCGGATTCAGGGTCGGGGGCGGGCGGTGACGACGACGGGTTCGAGCGTTGCGCCGATGCTGTCCGCTATTGCTGGCGCCAGCACGCCCGGTGCTGATCGGTTTATGCAGATTGTTCCACCGACTCGTTCGTACCCGTTGGAGACACGCAGATGAAGATGAGAACGCAGATGGTCGTGGCGGTGTTGGCGTTGGCTTCGGGCTTGGCTCAGGGGCAGAGCTTGTTCAATCAGGAGCGTGCGGGGCCGGTGACGGCTTTGGGCGTGCCCGATCCTGATGCGGATCTGCGTCGGCTGAGCATGTTGTATGTGGGGGTGCCCGAGCCACGCGAGTATGCGATCCACGACATCATCACGATTATTATTGATGAGACGAGCCGATCGAGGAGCACTCAGACGCTCGAAACGGAGAAGGAGTTCAGGCTCGATGGGGCGTTGACGCAGTTCCCTTCGCTTCGGCATCTGCTTGAAACGCAGCTGCAGAACGGGGATTCGACGCGGCTGCCATTGCGGGTTGGTGCCAATGGCAAGCATGAAACCACCAACGAGGGTGAGTTTGAGCGACGTGATCGGTTTACGGCTCGGGTTGCTGCTCATGTGATCGACGTCAAGCCCAACGGGACACTCGTGCTCGAAGCGCGGAAGACGATCTCGAATAATCAAGGCGAGCTGCAGACGATTGTGTTGAGTGGGATGTGCCGCCAAGAGGACGTGAGTGTGGATAACACCGTTGCGTCGTACAACATCGCGGACCTCAACGTGTTCCAACGTACCGAGGGCGAGGTGGCGAAGTCGGGGACCAAGGGTGTGATCCCCAAGGTGCTTGAGGCGATCTTCAACTTCTGAGAGATGAACGAGAGTTCGCCACAGAGGGCAATGGGGAATAGGCAATGGGCAGATCGAGCCTCGGGCGGAAAGCCCGGGAGTGCAACGTCGTTCTTGCGAGCCCTTCCGCGTGCTCACGCCCGCGGCTCTGATCAACTGGTTCGATACCAGCCCTGCTCGTTCAACGGGTTTCTCCCGGTTGGCACACGGCTTGCGAGGTTTCGGGCTGGCACCGTTGCGTGAAAGCGGCGGCGGCCTGGAGACCCGATGAACCATCGAACACTGACCATCTTGATGAGCTTGCTGGTGGTTCTCTTGCTGGGAGCGGAGGCGAGCGCACAGGTTTCAAGCGTCAAAGAAATCGCACGCCTTGCGAGCGATTCGGAATATGTCCTCCAAGGGCTCGGCTTAGTCACGGGTTTGGGCGGCACGGGCGACGACGGCAAGGAGCTGATGGTTGCGCAGCCTTTGGTGGCGATGCTTTCCAAGCTTGGCAATACGATGCCGAGCCTTGAGGATGTCTCAAGCACGAAGTCGATTGCGCTGGTGAGTGTGACGTGCCGGGTGCCACGCGGCGGAGCGATTACCAACGACGCATTAGACCTGAGTATTTCGACGTTGGGCAGCGCGTCGTCGATCGCGGGCGGCAAGCTCGAGATCTGCGTGCTCCGCGGCCCTTATCCGGGCGATCCGGTGTTTGCGACCGCGTTTGGCGAGGTAATCTCACAGAACCCCGCGCGGCTGACGATTGGAGTGGTGCGAGAAGGCGCTAAGATTACGCGGGATATCCGCAGCGACACGGGCCAATCGGGCACGTTCGATCTGGTGGTCGAGCCCTGGTATCGCGGGTTCCCGGCGGTGAGCCAGATCGCGGCGTCGATCAACGGGCAGTTCGCGTCGCTGACGAGCTTGAGCGTGCCGGTGGCACCCAATGGTTCGGAGCCCGCTTCGGCGTGGGTCGAGCGGTACGCGGTGGCGCTCGATGATCGCACGGTGCGGGTGTTCATTCCTGAACCTGATCGTCGCGAACCCGCTGCGTTTATCGCAGAAGTCATGAAGACGCCCATCGACCCTTCGCAGCTCGACGTGCCCGCGAGGGTGATTGTCAACAGCGCGACTGGAGCGATCGCGGTCGCGGGCGAAGTGCGGATTAGCCCGGTTGCGATCACGGTCAACGGCTTGACGATCTCGACGACCACGCCTGCGCCGGTGGCTTCGGACCTGAACCCGTTGGTGCAGACGAATCGCTGGACGCCTTTATCTACGGATGCTTCGGCTCGTGACAGTGCGCGGCTCGAAGATTTGCAGGCGAGCTTTCGCAGGCTCGATGTGCCGGTGGCGCAGCAGATCGAGGTGCTCCAGATGCTCAAGAAGATGGGCAAGCTGCACGCCGAGTTGATTATTGATTGATGGTTTTCATAAGAGGATGCTGTGATGCCTGAGAGTCTCTTGAGTACCGCGACCTTGCCGAGCACGCTTGCGTTTGATGCGGCGCGAACGGGGGCAACGCTCGGCGACTCATCGCTCGGGGCTCGGCAGCGGTCATTCGCCGAGGTGCTTGCGATTTCGGATCGGTCGCCGCAGGATGTGAACTCGAAGGTTGATGCTTCGCGTGATGCAGCCGAGCGGCTTGTTGCAACGACGCTGGTGGAACCGATTCTCAAGCAGCTGCGTGAATCGTTGAACATCGCTCCGCCGTTTGGTCCTGGCAAGGGCGAGGAGTCGTTCCGGGGCATTGCCGATGCGCACACAGCTAAAGAGATCGTCAAGAGCAAGAACTTCGGGCTGGTAGATCGATTGGCACAGCAACTGCGTGAACGCTCGGCGCCGTTCACCGATGTGCAGGTACAGGAGACCTCGGTATGACCCCTTCGTTTGCACTTACACCGAAAAATACAGCCTCAAAGCGGGCTGAGGCGAGCAATCGGCTCGACCCGCACACGCTTGCGGAAGCACTCGAAACGCTCCTCGGCGGCATGCTCGATGCCCATGAACAGTTGCTCGCAGTTACCCGCGAGCACCGCGAGGCGCTCAGCCAGGCGGACCGGGTTCGGATGTCGCAGTGCGCGAGCAGGCAGGCGGAAATCAATGTTCGGATCGAGTCGTTGAACCGGGAGCAGTCGTCGCTGTTGATGGCGTTCCGGTCGGGCGTGTCGCTCCGCGAAGTGCTCAGCACGCTCGGCGAGTGCGATACGCAGCGCAGCGAAGAACTCGGACGCTCGCTCAAAGAAGTGGTCGTTGCGCTCCGGCGTGAACAGACGCGGCTGGCGCTCGCCAGCTCGTCGCTCGCGCAGCACATGCAGGGGTTGATCCAGCAGATCCATCGCACGCTGAGCCACGCGGGCGTGTACTCGACGCATGGCAAGGTCGAGGCGGGCGCTGTGATCGTCAGCGGCCTCGATGTAACAAGTTAGTTCACAAGCTAACTAACGAGCTCACGAAAGCAAGCAAGGAGTCCACGTGTCGCTTACTTCTGCCATGTTGATCGGTCGTTCGGGCCTTGACGCTGCTTCTGCAGGGATCCAGGTCGCCTCGAACAATATCGCTAATGCGGCGTCGCCCGGGTACTCGCGGCAGATTGCGCACTTGCGTCCCGTGCGAGGCTCGAACACCTCGGGCGTCGGCTCGATCGGTAGCGGCGTGGGTGTTTCGGACATCGAGCGGCAGGTCGATCAGGCGCTGCTTGCACGCTATTGGAACGGGCTCAACACAGAAGCGGCGGCGTTACAGGAATCCGCGATCCTCAATCAGGTCGAGGGTTCGCTCAACGAACTCACGGGCACGGATCTTTCGAGCAAGCTCTCGGGATTTTTCAACTTGTGGAGCGAGCGGGCGAACCTGAGTGAATCGTCAGCGGTAGTGCTCCAGCAGGGCGCGCAGCTCGCGGACATGTTCCAGAGACTGCGGGGGAGCCTGAGCGACACCCGCACACAAGTCGATAACCAGCTCTCGGGCGCGGTCGATCGCGCGAACCAGTTGCTCGATCAGATCGCGCAGGTCAATCGTGAGGTCGGCGCAGCTGAGGGCGGTGCGCAGCAGGCCAATGCGTTGCGTGATCGGCGCGACGAACTGGTCAGCGAACTTGCAGCACTGGTAGACGTTTCGGTGGTCGAACAATCCAACGGGTTGTATGACGTGCTGGTGGGTTCGACGCCGCTGGTGCTCGGAGGAACCGCTCGGAACATCGAGCTGCGGCTGACATCTGACGGCACTACCGAGCGTGCGGATGTTGCGGTGAGCAACGGCGGGAGCCTGCTTGATATTGAGGCGGGGATTCTCGGCGGGCTACTGGCATCGCGTAGAAACGGGATCGATCGTGCGATCGATGACCTCGACCGCATCGCTTCGGAGCTGATCTTTCAGGTCAACCAGATCTCGGCGACCGCCTCGAACACGGGCGGGTACACCGACGCATCGGGGACGCTGACGATCGCGGTGGGGGACCGGATGCTCGCGCTCAACGATCCGACGAACGCGAGTCTGGCGGGCTTGCCGTTCGGAGCGAGCAACGGCGGGTTCCTTGTGCAGGTGACCAACACCGCGACGGGCGAAGTCTCGACAACGCGCGTAGATGTTGACCTTGACGGGCTGACCGATGCGGGTGTTGCCGGGTTCGCGGACGACACCTCGGCGGAAGACATCCGGGCCTCGCTCGACGCGATCAACGGGCTGAGCGCGAGCTTTGCAGCCGACGGGCGGCTGCTCATTGAATCCGACCCGGTGTTCTCGTTTGCGTTCGGCGACGACAGCTCGAACGCGCTGGCGACGCTCGGGGTCAACAGCTATTTCGAGGGCTCATCGGCGGCGAACATCGCGGTGCGCAGCGACCTGATCGAAGACCCATCGCGGCTTGGCAGCGGGTCGTTTCTTGACGGCGTGTTCATCGAGAACGGGGCGGCGCTGGGGATTGCTGGGCTCGCAGAGCAGCCGATCGAGGCGCTCAGCGGCGAAGGCTTTAGAGGCGCATGGCAGAGCGTCGTCAGCGATATCGCGGGCAATACCGCGGCGGCTGCGGACCGTGCAGCGGGCGCGACGATCGTGCGTGAGAACCTCGAAGCCCAACGCTCGGCGGTCAGCGGCGTAAACCTCGACGAAGAATCCATCAACCTGTTGACCTACCAACGGCTCTATCAGGGCTCGGCGCGTGTGATCCAGACCGCTAGCGACCTGCTCGACACGCTGCTCTCGATTGTATGAGGAAGTCTGAGGAAATCACATGAGCTCTATTGCCTCAAGCGTCAACCGAGTGCCCAACCTGCTGCGGACTACGACCGCGCTTTCAACGATCAACCGGACCAATCTCGAGTTGTTCAGGGTCAGCCAACAGCTCTCGACGGGACTCCGCATCACGCGGCCCAGCCAGGACTCGATGGCGGCGGCCTTGATTTCGAGCCTTGATTTCTCGCTCGAATCCACCGATCAGCTCGCACGCAATCTCACCGCGGCTGCCGGTTCGCTCGACACTCTTGACTCGGCGCTCGAGCAAACCACAAATCTGTTGCTCGATGCGCGGGATCTGGCGCTCGGTCAGCTCAACATCGCGACCAGCGCAGAAGAACGCGCCGGGCAAGCGGCGGTGATCGATTCAATCCTGCAGAGCATGCTCGGGTTTGCCAACACCCGCAGCGAGATCGGATCGGTCTTCGCGGGCAGCCGACCGGGATCGGATGCGGTCGAAGCCTTTGGCGGCGGATATCGCTACTTGGGCGACGGACCCGGACTCGAAACCGATCTTGGTCGAACGGGTTCGCTGCCCGTTACGCTCGGCGGGCGGCACGTTCTTGGGTCTACTTCGACTCGCGTACAGAGCGTGACCATCAGTCCTGATCTCACCGGCGATACCCGGCTCGATGATCTTCGCGGGGCTCGTGGGCTGGGCATCTCGCGCGGTCTCATTGAGCTGGCGTATGACGGCAACGCCTCTGTGCAGATCAACCTCTCGGGGGCGGACACGATCCAGGACGTCGCGGATCGCATCGAAGCGGCGCTGATCGCGCAAGAAACTACTCTCGGAGTGACCATCCTCGGCCCCAATGGCGTCAGCGTCGGAACCGATGGGCTGGTGTTTGATCTCGACTCGGGCGGCGGGTCCAATCCGCAGGTGACCATCGTTGACATCGGAGCGGGAACCACAGGCGCAGATCTCGGGCTCACGGCAGATAGTTTGGGCGGGTCGGTTGCGTTCTCGGCGGCCAACACTGGGGCGTTGGGGCTCGATCCGGTGCTGACCGATCGAAGCGGGCTCACCAATATCAACGGCACAGCACTGGGCTCGATCAGGCTCTCGGCGAACGACCGCTCGATCGTGGTCGATCTGAGCGGAGTCGAGACGTTTGGAGATCTGCGCAATGCGATCGAGGCCACGGGGCTCGGCGTGCGGGTCGAGATCAACGAAGACAAGTCCGGCTTTGCGGTGGTTCACGAGGTTGCGGGCGGGGCTGCCCAGGCGTTGTCGATCGAAGAGGTGCCCGGGAACAACTCCACAGCGACGCTGCTTGGGATTCGGACGCTTGGGCCACAGACGCTGGTGTCGTCGTTCAATGATGGCCGGGGCGTGGAGGTGGTCGAGGATGCTGATCCCGTTCGGAGCGAGGACTTTCGGATCACCCTTGGTGATGGAACCGAGCTCAATATTGACCTGAACGCGGCGGATCTGGCCACGGTGCAGTCGCTGCTCGACACGATCAATCAACAGGCGGACGCCCAGCTTACCGCTCTGGGGCGCCCCACAACGGACTTTAGCGCTGGGCTCAGCGATGGTCCCAACGGGATTGCGTTCACACAGGATTCGGCGGTGGGGGGTGTGCTGGTAGTGAGCCAGCGGAACAACTCGCCCGCTGCTGAGCAGCTTGGTTTGCTCGAAGGGACGTTCGATGCGACGACTTCGACGTTGTTGGGCAAGGACCGTGCAAAGGTTCGTGTGGACAACGTGTTCACACATTTAGTTGATTTACGCGACGCATTGCTGACAGACGACACGTTTGGCATCGGGATTGCGACAACTGCTCTCAACGTTGATCTGGATCGTGTTGCTGAGGCACGCGGTTTGGTCGGCGGGTTGGCCCGACGGGTGGATCAGGAGCAGGAGCTTCTGGACGATCGCCGGGTGACGGATTTGACGCTTCGCAGCACGCTGCGGGACGTGGACTTTGCGGAGGCAGCGACTCGGTTGACCTTGCTCCAGACGCAGTTGCAGGCAGCGTACCAGACGACCACTCTGGTCAACAGCCTGAACCTGCTGGACTTCCTTGGGTAAGGCCCGGCGAGGGCGCAGCGAGAGAGAACAGTTCTTGCCGGCTTTGGGCTAACGCTCACCGGCGAAGATTGAAACGAGGTTCTCAGCCCGCCCGGCCGCGGGTTGCAAGGACGCTAATGAGGCTGCGCGGAGTTGCGCAGTGAGAACACACCGGCCGAGATGATTGGAGCGGACGCGATGGATGTGCGGACCACTCGCTTTGGGGTGATTGAAATCGCGGAGGACCGCGTGATCACCTTTGAAAAAGGGCTGTTGGGCTTTCCCGACCGCAAGCAATATTGTCTGTTGGAGCCTGGCGACGACGCCTGCTTCTTCTGGTTGCAGTCGATCGACGACCCGGACCTCGCGTTCGTGGTGACGGATCCGACGCTGTTTGTCGAGGACTATCAGGTTCCGGTTCGCGCCGAGCAGCTTGAGACTCTGGGGATCTCGAAGATCGAGGACAGCCAGGTCTTTGTGATCGTCAACAAGATCGACCAGACGCTCACCGGCAACCTTCAGGGGCCGCTGGTCATCAACACGCTTTCGCGGACGGGTGAGCAGTTTGTGCTTGCGGACAAGCGTTGGACGACCCGTCAGACCCTTATTACCGTGTCGGCGCAGGCCCACGCGGCCTCGGCTTGAGCACGCTCGAGCTTTGCTGTCCCCGGTCGTCGTAACGGAGTGCAACGACCGGCGCTTACAGGTTCTGCTTTCCCCCCGACGCATCGCGACCCCGACTCCCGGGCGATCGCGACGCGAGGAGTCACCGATGCTCGTGCTCTCACGGCAACGCGACGAAACGATCATGATCGGCGATACGATCGAGATCACCGTCGTCGACGTACGAGGCGATAAAGTCCGATTGGGCATTACGGCGCCCACTTCGGTCGCGGTTCACCGCAAGGAGGTCTACGAGGCCATCCAGCGGGAGAATCGTAACGCCGCCACCATTGACCAAGATTCCGTGCGCACGCTTTCGTGCGGCGGACGCAATGCTGCTTCCAAGAACGCTGCAACCAGGGCCAGAACGGCCGAGCTGGTCCGGCCCTTGCATAAAGATTCCAAAGAACGAACTGATTCACGGGACGCCCGTTCCATCGGGTAACCCCGCTTTCCATCCGCGCGAACGCCTCAATCACGGAGGATTGTCATGGCTCGCATCAACTCGAATATACCGAGCGTGATTGCACAACAGAATCTGATTAACTCCAACAAGGACTTCGAGTCCGCGTTGGAACGTCTGTCCACAGGCCTTCGGATCAACCGAGGCAAGGACGACCCGGCGGGGCTGATTATCACCGAAAGGCTCCGATCTGATATCTCGGGCGCCAAGCAGGCGATTCTCAACGCCGAGCGGGCGAGTTCGGTGATCGCCACGACCGAAGCGGCGCTCGCCGAAGTGGGCGACCTGCTGCTCTCGATCAAGGAACTTATCGTTGCGTCCGCCAATACGGGTGCCAACTCGCCGGAAGAACGGGCGGCCAACCAGCTCCAGATCGACTCGGCTATCGACTCGATTACACGGATCTCGAACACCGCCACCTTCGGCGGGCTCACCCTGCTCAACGGGTCGCTTGATTACACCCTGTCGGGCATCAACCCGTCGGCCATTGATAAAGCACAGATCACCAACGCCAGCTTCATCGGCCAACAAAGCGTCAACGTCGAGATCGACGTGATCGCTTCGGCGCAGGTCGGTTCGCTCTATCTCAACGGCGGCTTGGGAACGCCCACCGGGCAGATCCTTTCGAGCGTCGAGCTTGAGATCGCAGGCCCCCGAGGCGTGCAGGTCGTGACGTTCCCGAGCGGGACCGCACTGACGACCGTTGCCAATGCGGTCAACAACCTGACCGCGACGACCGGCGTCAAAGCGGCGCTGATCAACGGCAACGCCAACAGCGGGATTACCTTCAGTTCCGAAGGCTACGGCACGTCTGAGTTCGTCTCGGTCAAACGCATCAACACTCCCGAGAACCCCTCGGATGATGCGTTCATCCTGGTCAAGTTCGCGGATGATTATGCGATCCCGGATGTCTCTGGCGGGTTCCCGTGGACCGATACCCAGCTCACCACCGCGACCCGTGATGCGGGCCGAAATGTGGCAGCGTTGGTCAACGGCACGCTGGGCTCTGGGCGTGGATTGGAAGTTGTTCTCAATACCACTCAGCTCGGGATCAATCTCACGCTCGACGAAACTTTTGCGAGCGATCCCACTATTACTGCCTCGACTTTCGACATCACCGGCAGCGGTGCGCAGTTCCAGGTCGGCCCAGAAGTTTCGGCGCTCCAACAGGTCAACGTCGGGATCCCCTCGGTCGCGGCCAGCAGGCTCGGTGGTACCATTGTCAACGGTGCGATCGAGTTCCTCAGCTCGCTCAAGACAGGCGGCGGCAACGACATCGAGACGATGGTGGATCGATCGGACTTCACCAACGCGCAGGACGTGCTCGATAACTCGATCGACCAGATCGCGGTGACCCGAGGCAGACTCGGTGCGTTCGAGCGGAACGTGCTCGATCCGAACGTGAGAGCGTTGCAATCCTCGGTCGAGAATCTGAGTGCCTCGAACTCGCTGATCCGTGATGCGGACTTCGCGTTCGAGACCAGTCAGCTCACGCGGGCTCAGGTGCTCACCTCTGCGGGCACAAGCGTGCTTCAGCTTGCCAACCAGCAATCGCAGCAGGTGCTCCAGCTCTTGGGCTAAACCGGCGAGCGGTAGACCGATAACCTAGTTTAGAACCCTCCACGACGGGCCGCCTTGAGCGGTCCGTTGTTTTTCTGTGGCTTCTCTCCTCTCTATACAGCGTCCTGTGGGGGGTCAACGGGCCCATAAAGGTGGTCAAAGAGTGGTTCGGGCGGGTTTTTGTCTCACAACTTGGTGTCTGACTTCATCCGGTGGTTGGAAGGGTCGATCTGGCTTTCGCCGAAGGCAGTTGGCCTCGGTCGCCGCAATCCCCGGGAGTATCCCGGGGGGGCACGGCTGAAGTCAGCAGCAGTCGGATTCTGGGATGGTTGGACGGATCCACCGATTCCAGGCCCGATGGGACCAGGGGCCAAGAGCCCGAACTTTCACGGAGGACGCCTCGTGACTCGCATCAATACCAACATTCAGTCTCTCGTTGCACAGCGTGTGCTTGGGCAGAACAACTACGCCCTCGGGACTTCGCTTGACCGTCTGAGCACGGGTCTGCGGATCAACCGCGGCAAGGATGACCCGGCCGGTCTGATCGCTTCGGAAAACCTTCGCAAGGACATCCGTGCGAGCAAGGCCGCCATCGGCAACGCCGAGCGTGCCGACCAGGTGGTCAACATCGCTGAGGGTGGTCTTCAAGAAGTCTCGGGCTTGCTTACCGAGCTCCAAGGCTTGCTTACTCAGAGTGCCAGCTCGGCTGGTCTGAGTCAGGAAGAGAAGGAAGCCAACCAGCTTCAGATCGACTCGATCCTCCAGTCCGTCGACCGGATCGCCAACAACACCACCTTCCAGGGCACCAAGCTGCTCAACGGCACGTTCGATTACCAGGTCGGCAACGTCTCGGCAGCCGTCGCAGACTTCCAGATCAACGCCTCGAAGTTCTCGGGTTCCAGTCTGGCGGTCGAGATCGTGGTGACCCAGTCCGCCCAGCAGGGACAGTTGTTCCTGTCGGTCGGGAGCACCAGCCTCGACTTCGGCGGCGCGGGCAGCGGCTCGTTCACCATCGAAATCGCGGGTGCCAAGGGCAACCGTGAGCTGTCGTTTGCTTCGGGTACGACACTCACGACCGTCGCCAACACCATCAACAGCTTCACCGATGTCACCGGCGTGACCGCTTCGGTCGCCAGCGGCGGCACGGGTGTTTCGCTGATCTCCGAGGATTTTGGTTCCGAGAAGTTCGTCTCGGTGGAAGTCTCGAAGGACGCCGGGATCAACACGGCCTTCTCCGGTGCTGGTATCTATAACTTCAATGCTACGGACGCGTCAACCATCCTGACCACCGGCAGCTCGGACTTCGACAGCACTGCGGCCAGCAACGGTGTTCGTGACGCTGGGCAGAACATTGCTGCCACGGTCAACGGCATCGAAGCGACTGCCAACGGCAAGACCTTCACCATCAATACCGACTTCCTCAACGTCGAAGCAACGCTGCGAACCAGTGATGCCCAGACGCTGGCGACTCTCAACGCCTTCACCATTGAAGGTGGCGGTGCCGACTTCCAGTTCGGCGGCAACGTCGACGTTGGTGGCAAGGTTTCGCTCGGGATCAGCAACATCGCGACTCGTGAACTCGGCAGCTCAGACGTCGGGTTCCTCGATGATCTGTCCAGCGGCAAGTCATTCAACATCGTCAACGGCGATATCGACTCGGCACAGAAGATCGTCAACAAGGCGATCAGCCAGATCTCGTCGACTCGTGGCCGCCTCGGTGCGTTCCAGGCCAACGTGGTCGGTGCTTCGATCCGAAGCCTGAACATCGCGGTCGAGAACACCTCGGCAGCCGAGAGCCTGATCCGCGATACCGACTTCGCGGAGGAAACTGCCAAGCTCACCCGCTCGCAGATCCTCAGCCAGGCATCGACTCAGATTCTGGTGCTCGCCAACCAGACGCCTCAGAACGCTCTGGCACTCTTGGGCTAAACCCCCTAGACGTCAGCGATCCATAATCTTTCAAGGCCCCGGCTCACTCGGTCGGGGCCTTTTCGTGCGCACACTCGGTTCCCTGCACGCGAGGCGATGATTCGCCACCAAAGCACTCCTCCGCCGATAGAATCAGTGTGAGCTGCGATCTGTTCCAGAACGATCTCGACGCCTTTGGTGTATTTCTGCGCGTGGAGTGCCGACTCAGCAAGAACACCCGAGCCGCGTATCGCTTTGATTTGCGAGACTTGTTCGATGACCTGCAAGCTGCGGGCGTTGCTTCGCCCGCATCGGCGGGCACCGAAGACCTGCGTGCGCACATGATCTCGTTGAGTCGTGATAGACAGATGAAGGGCTCGACGATCGCGCGGCATCTGGCAACGATCAGGGTGTTCTATCGCTGGCTGGGCGCGCGCAATCGGTTGGAAAAGAATCCCGCCGATCATCTGGATCAGCCCAGTCGTTGGCGGATCTTGCCGCATGTTCTTTCGCCCGATCAGGTCGGCGCGTTGATCGAGCAGGCGACCGAGCCCGACGACCCGGACTCCAAAGGCTTGCCGTTGTGGATTCGTGACCGGGCGATTCTTGAGTTGATGTACGCTTCGGGTTTGCGTGCGACCGAAACCGCGACGCTGCTTACGCGGGACGTGATTCGTGAATCGGGGATTGTCCGAGTGACGGGCAAGGGTGAGAAGGACCGCATCGTGCCGGTGGGAACGCCCGCGGTGCGTGCGATCGATCGGTATGAGAAGGAGTGCCGACCGAGGCTTGAGCGGGTCGATCGGTTGCAGTCCGTTTTGTTCTTGTCACGCACGGGGCGGCCACTCGATCGCAACCGTTTGTGGCAGATCGTCACGTCGCTGGCGCGCAAGGCCGGGTTGCCCCACACGCATCCGCACATGCTTCGCCACAGCTTCGCGACGCATTTGTTGGCG
>CAYUVO010000056.1:0-16673 GCA_964448185.1 uncultured Phycisphaeraceae bacterium | reverse complement strand
AGCCCCAACTCCCCTGAGCCCCAACTCCCCTGAGCCCCAACTCTGAGGTTCGGCCCTGTGGTCCAGACTCAGTAGCCCAACTGGCCCCGCTCTCTCAACTGTCACATTTTGGACAAGGTGTTGTCCCCCGTGCGTGGTCTTGTCGCGCGGGATGGACGGGATGGATAAGCTATGGTCCAATCTTTCGCACACATCCTTTCGCACACATTCCACCTTTCTTCGATCCCGTGCTCGGACCAGACGCTCGGGGCGATGGAGAACTGAACCGTGACCTTCACGCTTGCTGCTCTCGCTGATATTCCGTGGCCTTATTACCTCGCACCCTTCGGCGGCATCGTCGCGCTGATCTTCGCCAAGTTCTTCAGCGCAGGCGTGATGAAATGCTCCGAAGGCGACGACGAAATGGTCCGCATCGCTCAAGCCGTCCGCGACGGTGCGATGGCGTACCTCGTCCGCCAATACAAGGTCGTCGCGGGCGTGTTCGTGTTGCTCGTGGGCTTCCTTGCTCTGATGAGCATGCTCAAGCTCCAGAGCCCGATGGCCATGATCGGCGTGCCTATCGCGGGTCTGCTCAGCGGGCTCTGCGGCTGGTTCGGGATGAAGATGGCGACCTACGCCAGCGCTCGCACCGCCTTCGCCGTAAAAGAATCTCTCAACGAAGGGCTCAAGGTCGCGTTCCGCTCAGGAGCTGTGATGGGCCTAGTCGTTGTTGGCTTTGCATTGCTCGATGCAAGCTTCTGGTATCTGGTGTTCAACACCACCGGCTTTGCGGGTGATATCCGCGAGCTGACCACGGTCATGCTGAGCTTCGGCATGGGTGCTTCGACGCAGGCTCTCTTCGCCCGCGTCGGTGGCGGCATCTACACCAAGGCTGCCGACGTCGGCGCCGACCTCGTGGGCAAGATCGAAGCGGGCATCCCCGAAGACGACGCGCGCAACCCCGCGACGATCGCTGACAACGTGGGTGACAACGTGGGCGACGTGGCCGGCATGGGCGCTGACCTCTACGAGTCGTATTACGGTTCCATCCTGGCCACGATGGCCCTTGGTGCAGCTGCGGCCTTTACCCTCAACGAGGTCTTGGATCCCCAAACCTTCGCACTCAAACTTACCGTCGCACCCTTGGCCCTCGCGGGCGTGGGCATCCTGTGTTCGATCGCGGGTGTGTTTACGGTCAAGGCCAAGGAGAACGCGACGTTTGCTCAGTTGCTCCACGGTCTTGAGTTCGGCATCTACGTCGCCTCGGGCCTGATTATGGTGGCGGCTGGAGCGTTGCTGTACACGTTGTTCGGCTCGGGCGAAGCGGCGACCGGATTGGCTTCTGTGGGCACCGCGTGGTGGAAGTTGTGGTTTGCCATTATCGTGGGTCTGCTCGCGGGCAACATCATCGCTAAAGCCACCGAGTATTACACGAGCTACGAGCACCGTCCCACGCAGCGCATCGCTGAACAAGCCCTCACCGGCCCGGCGACCGTCATCATCGCGGGCATCGCAGAAGGCATGAAGTCCACCTGGGCCTCGCTGCTCATCGTGGTCATCGCCATCATCGCCGCGTTCACCTTCGCGGGCGGCTCCGAGAGCTTCCTCATGGGTCTCTACGGCGTGGGCATCGCAGCGGTCGGCATGCTCTCGACACTCGGCATCACGCTGGCGACCGATGCCTATGGCCCGATCGCCGACAACGCCGGCGGCAACGCCGAGATGACCGACCAGCCCGCGTATGTTCGCGAACGCACCGACATGCTCGATTCGCTCGGCAACACCACCGCCGCAACGGGCAAGGGCTTCGCCATTGGTTCGGCGGCCCTGACCGCTCTGGCACTCTTCGCGGCATACGTCCAGATCGTGCAGATCCAGATCACCACGCAAGCCGAGACCTTCCACGAACGCGGCGCGTATGCCATGAACGACACCGTGGTCACCTCGGGCGAGGCCTACGCGGTCTACCAAGGTCACGGCAAGTTCATGGTCAACCTGCCCACCGATGACCAGCCCGAGATCGACGGCGCGATGCTCACCAATCGCGATCAGTTCTCCGATCGGGCCCAGTTCAAAGCCCTGAGCAAGGGCGCGATCTTCACCGTGACCAGCGATCAGGACTTGGCGCTGACCGACTCCAAGCGGTACACGCTCGAACCGGCCGAGGGCTCAGCCGTCACCGAAGACTTTGTGGTGGTCTCCGCGACCCGCGGAGCGATCAAGGACGTGATGGCGTTCTACGACGTGACGCTGCTCAACCCGCGCGTGCTCGGCGGGTTGTTTATGGGCGTGCTGCTGGCGTTCTTGTTCTGCGCCTTGACGATGAACGCGGTGGGCCGCGCGGCGTACGCGATGATGGGCGAATGCCGCAGGCAGTTTGCCATCATGCGCCAAGCGTTCCGAGCGCAGGGCATGAGCGAAGACCAGGTCGCCGACCCAATGCAGTGGCCCAAGCAGGTCAGCTACGAGGGCAAGGACTATCCCGACTACGCCAACTGCGTGGCGATCTCGACCGCGGGTGCTCAGAAGGAAATGATCATCCCCGCGCTGCTCGCCATTCTCATCCCGATCGCGGTGGGTCTCGTGCTCAGCGTGGCCGGCGTGATGGGCCTGCTCGCGGGCGGACTCGTCTGCGGCTTTGCGCTCGCCGTCTTCATGGCCAACGCGGGCGGCGCATGGGACAACGCCAAGAAGCTCCTCGAATCCTTCGGCAAGATCACCGCCGACGACATGATCGCTGGCAACGAGGCCGCCAATAAGGTCCCCGCTGCCATCCGTGATTCCATCCAGGCAAAGGCTGAGGAACTCGTCAAAACCGGCAACGGCGACACCATCGTCTACGGCAAGGGCTCGGACGACCACAAAGCCACCGTCGTCGGCGACACCGTGGGCGACCCCTTCAAGGACACCTCGGGCCCCGCGCTCAACATCCTCATCAAGCTGATCTCGATCGTCTCGGTCGTGTTTGCCGGTCTGATCGTTGCCTACGGCCCGATCATCGGCAGCATCATCGGACTCGAATAAGCACGCCGCAGACGTTCAACTAAATATCCCCCCTCGGGATCAATCCAAAAGACACGCCGCCCCCTCTCATGTGAGAAGGGGCGGCTTTGCCTTTGTTCCAAGGATGCCGCCCGAGAGCAGCATTCCGCGACAGGCAGACGCTGATCCCCGTTTGACCCCTCGGGACTCTGCCCCGCCAATAGATCCCGACACGGGTGGGTCTCGGGATCGCAAGCAAGCCACGGGCTCGGGTGCCAGTGGCTCAATGCTGGTGTACCGCCGTCAACGCTGTGGGATTCACACCATTGCGTCAGAGTACCGTCTTGCCTCTCCATCATGCCTTGCGAGCCACCTCTCGGCTACGCTCTGCGCATGACGAACTGGCTGATACTGCTCGCTCTCTCCGCTGCCGCTCTCTTACTCGGAGCAGCGGTGCTCCACCTGATCCCTCGCTTTGGCAGCGCGGGCAAAGCCGCCAGCGCCTGGTTGTGCCGAGCGCCCGGGCTCGACGTGCTCATCACCTACTTCACGGTCCTCCCGATGTTCACCGGGCTCGCCTACGGCGCTGCGTACTGGGGGAGCTGGTACGGCTGGTTCCTGGGGCTCCTCGCGGGCATCCTCGGACAGATCGTCGGCCTGCTCATCTGGACCGTGCTCCACGAGCTGTTCAACCGCAAGCACATCAAGGGGCCGAGGATCGTCTCGCACATCAACGCCCGCGTGGGCAGTGTCCGCAACCACTCGGCGGTCTGGATCACCGCGCTTGCCGTGCCCGTGTTCTGGTTGCTTCGGGTCGCGGAATATGTTGTGTATCCGCCGCTGACTTGGCTCATCAGATTGCCGAAATACCGACACGCGGACTGGGTCAACGTAAGCAGGCACAAGTTCAACGGGCTCGTCGGGCACGATCTGATCTGGTGTCTCTACTGCGATTGGATGACCGGCGCCTGGTCCCTCGGCGGCGAGATGCTCCGCAACGTCGAGAGCTTCTGGTGCCCCATCCGGTTCGACTCCAACAAGAAGTGCGCCAACTGCAAGGTCGATTACCCCGACATCGACGGCGGCTGGGCACCCTCCGACGGCACGATGGCCGACGTCATCAAAGTCCTCGACAAGCACTACCCTGGACCCGACAACACCAACCCTTGGTTCGGTCACCCAACACGGCTAACCGTCAGCGCCACTCCCTCAAGGCCCCCTGCCGACAAGCAGAACGCCGACGCAAATTCGGATACCGATGCTGCATCAGGCGACGACTCGAACGAGAGTGCATAAAAAACCGTCCGACCAAGGAGGACCTAGGCCGGACGGCTCGTGAGAGGGAGAACCTCGGACTCGCCCGTAAAGGCAAATCCTGAGTTCAACTGTCTGTACGCACGCCACTAGGCGGTCTGTTCCATACCAAGGGGTTGCAGGCTCAAAATGGGTGATTCCTGTCGCATTCCCGGGCCTTTTTCGCCCCGGCCCTGACCAACGGCAGCGTGCAACCGCTCAACTACTTCCCCACAGCAGTGAACGCTTACTTCGGCTTTGCAAGCATCTCGCCGATCGCATTCGCCCCGCCCGTGTCACCCGCCCCGGCGCCCTTGGCCGGAGCAGCGAGCTGGGTGCCCGCGTCGAGCGAGACCCCCACCACATACATGAGCCACGCCAACGCGAGCACGGGCACCACGATCAGCACCATGACAACAAACTTGCCCGAGACCCGCTTGGGAGGAGACACAGATTTGTGGGTAGGCGTGGACACGGCAGATCAACCACCTAGTTTATTTCGACTGGGTTACTTCGACTGGCAGCACTTCGCGCCCGAAGCCTCTGATGAGTTGCAGCACGCGGTCTGGTCAAAGTACTCGCTGACCTTGTTCCAGTTGAGCACGTTGAAGAACGCCTGGATGTAGTCGGGTCTGCGGTTCTGGTACTTGAGATAATAAGCATGTTCCCAGACGTCGAGTCCGAGAATCGGACGTTTGCCCGCGCACGAGCAGCCACAGCCACCGGCCATGACCGGATTGTCCTGATTCGCGGTCGAGCCGATGCACAGCTTTTTGTCGTCGTCCATACACAGCCACGCCCAGCCCGAGCCAAAGCGGGTCGCCCCGGCGGCTGCGAACTGTTCCTTGAACCCGTCCATCGAGCCAAACGCAGCGTCGATGGCCGAAGCCAGCGTCGCCGAGGGGGCTCCGCCTTTGCCCGCGGGCGCGAGAATTTTCCAGAACAGGCTGTGGTTGGCGTGGCCGCCCGCGTTGTTGCGAACCGCGGTTTGCTTTGACTCGTCGAGCTCGCCCATCTTTGCACAAACCGTCCACGGGCACGTCTCGGCTTCGAGCGAAGTGCCCGCAAGCGCGGCGTTGGCCTTCTGGACATAGGCGGCGTGGTGCTTGCCATGATGGATCCCCATCGTGGTGGCATCGAAATGGGGCTCGAGCGCATCAAGGGCAAAGGGCAGCTCGGGAAGTGTAAAGGGCATCTGAATCTCCGATTATGAACCAAACAGATCGGGATGAAGGGGCACGAAAGGCAAGTGTAGGACGCATCGAATCCTCGCTGGCTTTGGTTCTCATGTTTTACCTAACATACTACTAATACTACACTTGATCGAAAAACCTTCACTCCGCCACTTGTATCACAGCGAAAATTGGCTACTCTGGCGATCCACCGTGAGGCGGCTTCGTGGGCGCTGTCATGGTGAGATTCTCAATCTTTGTCGGGCGGAGCCCGACCCATTCTCAAAGGGTTCGTTCGGAGGATGCCCGTACGAATCAGCGTGTGTGGACCGAGCAGCCCTGTGGATTGCCTTGGATTTCTAGAACTCCAATGCGTGCGAGAGAAGCCCAAACCTTCGCCCGAGAAAAACGTTTGTTCTTTTCCCCACCAAGTGCGGAACAAACGATCGTTTGAATCGTATACAGTGAAGCCTACATCGTGTTCTGATGCACACCGCATCGACGTTGACCACGGGGGGCTGAAACAAGAAGCGTTTGGACGCGGGCCGAGAGCTGATGCAGTCAGTACTCGGTTCGCAAGTGCAAAGCAGGGCTCCGCAGACTCATGGTGAGTGCTCGGGGGTTCAGCGAGGTGAGTTTCACCGAGCTGATGACAACTGGAAGCGAACACATCCGGCTGCTGGACTTTCAGTGCCCGGACATGATTTCCCGCTCGGGCGAGGGGTCATGTACAGAAACGAGGGTGCCCGCGTGAGGACAGCAGTGATGCGACACGCGAATGGAAAACGCAAGCTCAGCCCACTCGATCAGGTGCGTAGTCGCCATCGGGTTGGCGCGAGGTCCACCGAAGCTGCCGTCGGCAGCGGTGAATCTGTGCGCCGTCTGAGCGGCGAGGACGAGCGTCTGCTCAAGTTCATGATGGAACACGAGCAGGACTTCATCGACAGCCCAGCCTTCTACGAGGCCGACGCTGAGGAAAAAATCTACTCGCTTGGCGATGAGATCCAAAAACCTGACACGAGCTGGTATCACCCCGTGATGGACGACATCTCGGCGACCTCTCGGACCCGCACGGTCAAGAGCGGCCAACAGGTCATCCTCACCGGGGCGCAGGAAAAAATCCTGTTCCACCAGTTCAACTACGCCCGCTACCGGGTCTGGAAGCTCCAGCAGGAGATCTGGGCGCGGCCGAGCAAACGCCCGGTACCCGAGCAGGTCAGCCAGATCCTCGGCTGGCACCGTCGCGGGGACGTGATCCGTCAGCAGATCGCCAACACCAACCTCGCGTTGGTGCTTGCGATGGCCAAGCGCACCCGCATGAGTGAGGTCGACTTTGCCGATCTCGTCAGCGAGGGCAACATGGCGTTGCTTCGTGCGGTGGATAAGTTTGATGCCGGTCGTGGGTACAAGTTCAGTACCTATGCCTGCCGAGCGATTCTCAAGGCATTTAGCCGCCAGGGTATGAAGCTCAGCAAGTACCGTCAGCGGTTCCCGACCGACTTCGACCCCAAGCTCGAGAAGTCCAACTTCGTCGAGTCCAAGCGGAAGACCGTCGAGAAGGACGCGGCTGAAGAGGTCAAACGCATCGTCGTGGACAACCGCGCCGAGCTGACCACGGTCGAACGCACCGTGATCGAGCACCGCTTCGGCCTGGAAACGACCGAAACCGAGAAGCCCATGACCCTCGAACAGGTCGGGCAGATCATCGGCGTCACCAAAGAACGGGTCCGCCAGATCCAGAACAAGGCGATGGAGAAGATCCGCGTCAAGCTCGAAGCCAACTTCATGGGCGAATCCGAGAAGGACGAGAACGGTACCGCGGAGCCGGTCAAGAGCCGATAATTCGACCTGAAGCAGACGCCCCCTAAGATCCGCCAGTCGTGGGATCACAGTCAGAGATTTCCACCGGTCCCCGAATGCGGGGGCCGGTTTTGTTTTTCGCCCTCCCCCACTTCCCCGTCTCCAACGGCTAAAAAGTAGCTGCAATGCTCTCAACGCCCTCCAAAGGCATGGAGCCCGCCGATCTCTCCCGCTACGCTGTCCGAGGGCACGCATCGCGATGCGAGCACGTGGCTGGGGTCGAGTGTCTGATATGGCACGCTCCTGCGTCACGGACGGATCCTGCGTCCCCTTCGCCCCGAATCAAGTGCGAGGCTCCCGAGACAGGGCCTTGCCATCTCATCATGTGTTTTCGAGAGTGAGCCGCCATGACCGTTGCCAGCGACACCCCCCACAGCGCCGCCGAACAAACCGGCCACGTGTCCATGTCCGAAACCACGGTCAAGAACCCGCACGACACACGCTGGGGCAAGTTCCTCGAAGCCACCATGCGCTTCGAGGCGTCCGACCTCATCATGAAGACCGGCTCGATCCCCAAGATCCGGGTCAAAGGAGCGCTCAAAGCGCTCAACACCGATGCGGTCACCAACGAAGATTTCTGGAAGATCGCCAAGCACATGCTCAACGCCGAGCAGATGGAAGACCTCCACAAGTTCGGCTCGGTCGATCTCGCGTACGACTACGACGAGACCTGCCGATTCCGCGTCAATCTGTTCATGGCGCGCGGCAAGCTGTCCATCGCGGCTCGCCGCATCACGAGCGATATCCTCCCCTTCGAGGGACTGCACCTCCCCGAGATCATGTCCGAGATCGCCATGCAGCCCCAGGGCATCGTGCTGCTCTGCGGCGTGACAGGTTCGGGCAAGTCCACCACCATCGCCTCGATGCTCGATTATGTGAACGCCCGCAAGCCGGTCCACATCCTGACGCTCGAAGACCCGATCGAATACATCTTCAAGGACAACGTCGCGACGATCAATCAGCGTGAAATCGGGCTCGACTGCCTCGATTTTAAGACGGGTCTTCGCGCTCTTGTGCGTGAGAACCCGGACATTGTGCTCATCGGCGAGATGCGTGACTCGGAGACGTTCGAGGCTGCTCTGATGGCTGCCGAGACGGGTCACCTCGTCTTTGGAACCATCCACGCTTCGAGCACGACCCAGACCTTTAGCCGAATCTACGGCTTGTTCCCGGCGGAAGACGTCCCGCAGGTCCGCAAGATCCTGGGCTACCAGATGCGGTCGTTTGTGTATCAGAAGCTGTTGCCCACGCTGCACCCTGACATTCACCGGATCCCGGCGTTGGAGATTCTGGTGAACAACACGGTGGTCCAGAAGCACATCCTCGAAAACCGCGAGGGCGATCTTCGGCCCTACCTCAACGCTGTCGAGGCCCGCCAGATTGGTATGGTTGACTTCAACCAGTCACTCGTGGAACTGGTCGAGAAGGAACTCATCCACGTGCGGACCGCGACCGAAGCGTCTCCCAACGTGGATGAACTGATGATGAAGCTCAAGAAGCTCGGGTAATCTCCCGGACTCATGAATCGGCGGCCTGATCTGTGGCTGTCGTGAACAATGCACCAGACGCCTGATCGTCGCACCTCGAGTGCGTGGAGGCGTGGAAAGGACGGGGCGCGTGGCGTCGAACTTGATGGTCCTGACGCTGGCGGACGCGGTGATGCTTGTATCGCCATGGAAGCCGTTGCTGCTGTTTATCCCCTTTCTGCCCTGGGCGTGGCTGATTACCGTTATCTACGACAAGCACGCGCAGCGATTCCACCTCGCACGCGGCAAGTGGAACATGCTCCACCTCTCGCTCGGGTTTGTCGCCATCCTGCTCGCGGTTGCGATGCCGATCCATGCGCCATGGGCCATCGGGATCTCGGTGCTCGTGATCGTCGCCATTCTTGTGGCCGACCTCGTGGCGTATCCCTTGGTCGCCAACCGCGACGAACGGGTCCCCGAGAAGCACCATCTCACGCTGAACTTCAAGGCGTACCTCGACGCCCAAAAAGAGAAGAAGGAAGCCAAACAGGCGGGCAGCTCCGAGTTGCGAATCATCCGCGCCGACAAGCAGGCGGTGGCTATTCCAGCGAAGGAATCGACCGAGTTTGCCCAGCGCATCGCCGCCGAGGAACTGGTCATCGAGGCCATCAAAGCCCGTGCATCCAAGGTCGAGCTGCGACCGGTCCAAGAAGGCGTCTATGGCGTCTTGCTGACCATCGACAACGTGCGTGCGCCGGGCAAGACCATGCCCGCTCAAGAAGCGGTCCCGATGATCGATCTCTGGAAAGACGCGGGCGGGTTGAACATCGAGGACCGCCGACGCAAGCAGGGCGGCAAAGCCAGCATCCTGTATCACGAAAAAAAAACCAACCTGGCGATCAACTCCTCGGGCGCCAAGGGCGGGATGTCGTTGTCGCTCAAGTTTGATCCGGCTGTGCAGGTCCGCCGAAACCCCGAGCAACTCGGCTTGCTCGAACCCCAGCTCAAGACGCTCAACGAGCTGATCGAACGCCCCAACGGCATTGTCATCGTTTCGGTCCCCGCGGGTCAGGGCGGCACCACCGCGATGTACACGCTCGTCAAGATGCACGACGCCTACACCCAGAACGTCCAGACGGTCGAGTACGTAATCGAGGACAAGCTCGAAGGTGCGCGGCAGAACCCGTTCGACGTCACCGCTGAAGGTCAGGAGTTCAGCACGCTCGTCCGGTCAACGCTTCGGCGTGACCCGGACATCGTCGGCGTGCTCGAAGTCCCAGACGAACAGACCGCCAAGGAATGCCTCAACGGCGACCTCGAACGCACGAGGGTCTACGCCCTGCTCAAAGCCACCGACGCCATCAAGGGCCTCCGCACGTTTATCCGTGCCGTGGGTGATCCGGCGAAGGCAACCGAGCATCTCCAGGGCTCGATCTCGTGTAGGACGATCAGGAAGCTGTGCACCAACTGCCGACTCGCGTATCAGCCCACACCCGACATGCTCCGCAAACTCGGGTTGCCCGCGGACAAGGTCAAGCAGCTCTTCAAGAAGAGCGGGCAGGTGCAGGCGAAGAACAAGAACGAGCCCGAGGTCTGCCCGCAATGCCAGGGCAGCGGCTATCACGGCACCGACGCGATCTATGAAATCTTCCTCTTCGACGACGAGCAACGGAACCTCGCCAAGGCCGACGACGTCTCAGGATTGAAGGCTTCCCTCCGCAAGCAGGGCTCGCCCACCATGCAGCAGGTCGCCCTCCGCAAGGCTGTGGACGGGACTACCAGCATCGAAGAGGTCCTGCGGGTCACCAGCGAAGGCTCATCGGACAAGTCCAAGGGGGCCAAACCGGCCAAACCCCAGAACGCACCCTCGGCATAACAGCTCTATCACATCATCAGAACCCCACCAGCCCCGAGTGGTACACATCACTAGGTAAAGCAAAGCACTCGCCCGCCACAGATCTAATCGGGATCCATCCTGATCATCGCGGTTGGGCACGCAGGAGAAGATCGTCATGATCATGTTCGGCATCACCGTGGTCGTCATCCTTGCTCTGGCTTATGTTTGGGTGACGCGAGGCTTTCTCTCATCCCTGCTCCACATGATCTGCGTGATTCTCGCGGGTGCGATCGCGTTCGGGCTCTGGGAAACCTCGACCTACTTCATTCTGGGCAAGACCTCGAACGCTGCTCTGGTCGGTGCCGCGTGGGCTGTCGGGCTCATCGTTCCCTTCGCGGTTGTCACCGTGCTGCTCCGGCTGATCTCGGATTCGCTCATCCGCAACAATGCACAGGCCGAGGGCGTGATGGACTACCTCGGTGCGGGTGCCTGTGGGCTCATCACCGGGACCATCACCGCGGGCATCCTTGTCATCGGGCTCGGCACGACCCGCGTGGGCAGCAGCTTCCTCGGATATCAGCCGCTCGACTACGCAGCGGGCTCACTCCAACGCACCGGCGGTCTTCTGATCCCCATCGACCGCATGGTCGGCTCGTTCTATGGATACACCTCCGAGGCCGCGTTCAGCACGCCCGATCCACTCGCCAAGTACTACCCCGATCCGTCGCATATGGCAGCGTCGCTCCGCATGACCGACGGCGAAGGCAAGGCCCGCAACACCGCTAAGCCCGGTGACTTCTCCGTGGCGGGGACGTACACCATCGGCGCTGAGGGTGGTCAGCCCGGCGTTGACCTGCTCAAAGATGAATGGAACCCCACCGCCCATAACGCCACCACGCTCGAAGGCGAGACGTACTCCGGGCCTCAGAAGCTCCTCGGCGTCTGGATCGACCCCAAGCCCGCGATGAAAGAACGCGGCGGGGACATCATCTTCGGCGAAGGCCAGGTCTTCCTCATCGCTGAACGCACCGATCCAACAACGGGAGAAATCGAACGCCTCATCCGCCACCCCATCGCGATCGTCTCACCCGCGGAACCCGCAAGCGAGGGCAAGTACGGCAGGTGGCGATACGACGCCAAGGTCTTTGTTGCATTGCCCGGCGCAGCGATCCGTCCCGTAGCGTTCGAGTTCCTCACGCCGCCCGATGCCAAGCCTGTCTCGATCTTCGTCAAGGGCATCCGCGTTGACCTCGATGCCACCGACTCCCGCGATTATGCAACGACTCAATCCAGGGATGCCGCGATCGCTGCGGGCTCACTCCTGCCCAGCGGCGCCTCTGCAACCCCCCTCGATAGCAGCGCTTCCCAGAGCATCGGCAACAACCGGGGCGGGGACTCCAACTCGGACGCCATTCGTGATGCGGGCGTTGTCGTCGGTCCCCGGCTCCCCCTGCGGATGCAACTCCAAAAAGGCAACGTCGGCACCATCACGCTTGATGAGGACAACAAAATCATCAGCGGCGAGTCCAAGCTCACCAAAGAACAGGTCCAGACGCGTGGTCTCTCAAAAGAACTCCGCATCAACAGCTTCGGCCTCCGAAAGGGCACCAACCTGATCCAGATCGAAGTTTCACAGGACAAGCCGGGCAGCCTGCTCGGGCGATCCGTCGCCGCTGCCGAGCGGGTCCTGCCGCCCGTCGTAGTCGACACCAACGGCACGCAGTACCGAGCCATCGGATGGGTCTATCAGGACCGCGACGGCGGGGCTTACGTTCGCTACACCCCCGACCGGCCTATTCGAGGTCTCTCGGAGTTGCAGAGCCGGGGCGTCTCGCTCACCCGAAGCAGACCCGACCAGAAGCTGGTGCTGCTCTTTGAAGTCACCGAGAACGTGGAGATCGAATCCTTCGGCATCGGAGGCAAAGAAGTCATCCGGTTCGAGACGCCGATCGAGGTCGGCAAAATCCGTGGCCGCCGCTAACGCGACGGTGCGTGTGACGTTGCAGATTGAGAACTCTTCGCCACCCTACTCCCCAGTGACCACCTCGTAGCCCGCAGCTTTCCACGCCGCGAGCCCGCCCGGGAACTGCACGACCTCATCAATCTTCTTCTCGGCGAGCAGCGTCTTGGCGACCGCCTTGGTGGCGTAGTCGCCCGGATCGCGGCCATAGACCACGAGCGTGTCGAAATCGCGGAGCGATTCGAGCGTCCGTGCGTTGTTGAGGTCGCCTAGCCGAAGGTTGCGTGCCCCGGGAATATGCCCCAGGGCGAACGCCTTTGAGGACCGTGTGTCAATCAGGAGCACATCCTCCGGCTCTCGATGCGCCTGACGCTGAAACTCGCTCGCTCGTGCGATGGAGACCACCGAAAGGTCTCGATCCGAGATATTCGAGCTGCACCCAGTGAGCCCCGAGGCTGCTGTCAGCCCTCCAGCAAGCACCCCGGCCAATCCCAAGGTCAGCCCCCATATAGGACGGGCTTTGCCTCGGGAAACCATGCTCGTGCCCATGCGATGCTCTACGGAAGTTTTCTGGTTCATGCCCAGAGAATAGTGGGTTCTCCGCCCGAGTTGGTGATTGTGACGATCCGAATGCTTTTTTTGGAAGTAGGCTCTCTCAGATGAACCTCCCCCACCTCCACCCGCTCACCATCAATCTCCCGGCTGCTCTGATCGCACTCGGCACGATCCTGCCCGCTGCAGCGGCCAATCCTCCCGAGCCACCCGCCGATGAGGAATACCACGCACGCCCCAGGCTCATCAGCGAGCACACCGCGCTGATCCCCGGGCAGACCCAGTGGATCGGTGTCCGATTCGAGATCGAAGAAGGCTGGCACACCTATTGGCCCGGCATCAACGACAGCGGATTCCCCGCCTCGTTCGAGATCGAGGCTTCTTCCAAAGGCACGAACCAGATCAATATCGAGATCGGGGAGACGCTCTGGCCAACCCCCCACCGCCACCCGTCCGAAGGCGGCTTGCTCGATCACGTCTTCGAGCACGAGGTCACGATGCTCATCCCCATCACGCTCGACTCGAACACCACCGCTCGCAGCGTCACGCTCACTCTCACGAGCGATTGGCTCGTGTGCGAAGACGAATGCATCCCCGAATACGCGACCTTGAGTATCGAGCTGCCTATTGCCAAGCCCGGTTCGATGATGTCGCGTTCCGCCGATGCCTCGCTGTTTGACGCGGCCCGTGCGCACCTGCCCAAGCCTTGGCCCGCTGACGGTTCGGCCCATGCGATCCATCTGGGCTGGAACGACAACACCTTGATGTTTCACGCCGGGTGGGCCAAGCGGATGGCGTTCTACCCCTCGCAGTCGAGCCGCGAGCCTGTTGATCTGCTCACGCAAGGTGAAGCACAGGGCTCGATGCTCAAGATCGGTTTTCGCTCTAACGATCAGGGGCAGACCCCCGTATTGGGAGTGCTAGAGGTCTGGTCCGAAACCCAAGGCGTGTCTCGTGTGTATGAGGTACGGACCTCGCCATAAGCGTTGTCTTTCTAGTTTGCGAATCCTCGGGCGCGTAGTCCCTTTGGCTGCTCGACCCTCAACACCAGTGGCCCATGATGGGCACATACCAGTGGAGACTTGTTATGCAGATTTCAGTACGCCGCGGCGGTGCGTTGGTCGCTTCGATCGTCACTCTCGCTCTCGTGGGTGTCATCGGAACCCAAGCCGGAACTCAAGCGGTCACCCAAGCCAACCCCGACACCGTGGACCAGCGTGAGCTGATCGGCACCAAAGCCACCGATTTTACGCTGATCGACCTCGAAGGCAATGAACACACACTCAGCGACTACACCAAAGAGGGCAAGACCGTCGTTCTCGAGTGGTTCAACCCGACGTGCCCGTTCGTCATCAAGCACTACGGCAACGAAGCCGACACCATGGACACGCTCGCCAAAGAGTTTGAAGACAAAGACGTCGTATGGCTCGCGATCAACTCGGGCAAAGAAGGTCACATGACCGCCAAGCTCGACCTCAACAAGAAAATGCACGCCAACTGGGAGATCAACCATCCCATCTTGCGTGACACCAAGGGCACCGTTGGCAAGGCTTACGGCGCTGTCACCACGCCCAATATGTACATCATCGACGCCGACGGCATCATCCGTTACGCCGGGGCCATCGACAACAACAAGCGAAGCGCCAAGCCCGGCGATATCAACTATGTCCAGAACGCGCTCAACGCCGTGCTCGCGGGCGAAACCGTCGAGGCGAGCTACAACAAGCCTTACGGCTGCAGCGTCAAGTACTAAGCCCCCTCCCCTACTAAGCCCCGCCTACTAATCCCGCAGAGATCCGATCCAATTGCGTCTACTCCTGGCCCGGGCATCAAAGCCCGGGTCTTTTTCTGCCCCGACTCGGTGCACGGACGCTCCTCATCGGACCGATGCAGCCCCAAGGCACCCCGGCCCGTACCATCAGCGTCCCCCCCCCAACCCCTCACCCTCCCGTACTCCGAAGGATCTCCTCAGCCCATGCCCGCGATCTTCAACACCGTGTTCGATCTCGCCTTGGTCGTCTTCGGCTTCGGGTCGCTCATCTTCCTCCACGAGCTAGGCCACTTCGTCGCAGCACGCTGGGCGGGCATCCGGGTGCTCGCGTTCGCCATCGGCTTTGGCCCCGCATTGGTGAGCTATCGCAAGGGATTGGGATTCCGCCGAGGATCGAGCGAAGCGGCTTACTTCGGGCTCATCGCTCAAGCCAAGAGCGCCGATCAAGCCGAGCGTGAAATAGCGAGGCGCACGCTCGCTGGAGATACAGGCGACGGCAGGCCCACTCGCCCGATCGGGACTACCGAGTACCGCCTCAACGCCCTGCCCTTTGGCGGCTACGTCAAGATGCTGGGGCAGGAAGACGCCAATCCTCAGGCCGTCTCGATCGCGCCCGACAGCTACCAGAACTGCCCACCGATCAAACGCATGGTCGTGATCTCCGCGGGCGTCGTGGCCAACATCATCACCGCGATGATTCTGTTCGTCACGGTCTTCATGATCGGGATGCGCACCGAACCCGCAGCCATCGGGCTCATCGACCCCACCGGGCCTGCTGCAACCGCTCGCGTAATCGACGCAGCGAGCACCATCGGTCCGGGTCTGATGCCGGGCGATCAAGTGCTCATGCTCGATGGCGTTGCGCCGCGCCACTTCAACGACCTGAGCACCCGCGTTGCTATGAGCGAGCCTGATAAGCCGTTGAACATCACGATCCAACGCCCGGGCATCGAAGAGCCCATCGAGTTTGAGATCACACCTCGTGTGGGTCAGACCAGCAACCTGCGAGAGATCGCTATCGCCCCGCCCTTCACGTCACAGATCGATCCGCAATTCGCCAAGAACGACGACTGGATCAAAGCCTTCGATACGCTCGGGCTCACGGGTGTCGAACCCGGGATGCGATTGGTTTCGCTGGGCGATGACCCCGTCGAGAACGCGGCCGACGCCATCGAGATCGTCAAAGGCTCCAACGGCCGAACCCTTGAAGCCCGGTTCATCTCCGACGACGATGGCCACGCCACCGCATTGATAACGCCGGTGGTCCTGTTCGAGTTGGACGACGCGAACCCCGATCCCAAGGTGCTCACGCCGACGGACCACCTCCTCGGACTGATGCCGGTGCTAAGCGTCTCGAAGACCGCCGACCGCGGCGAAGAACAAGGCCTGCGCGACGGCGACGTCTTTGTGCGCCTGGGCGAGATCGAATACCCGAGCGTGCTCACTGGTGTCCGTGAGATCAAGCGACACGCGGGCCGGAAGCTCGGCGCCACCGTGCTTAGGAGCGTGGACGATCAGCCGCCCGCCGAGGTCGAGCTGAATCTGAGCGTCACCCGCAAGGGCACGATCGGGTTCAACTACATCGCTGCCGACGCCAGCTCGAACCTCTTTGCGCTCCCGGTCGATCAGCTCTGGTCCATGCCCGAGAGCGAGCCCTTCGTGCCCGCTGCGTTCGACCTGATCCGTCGCCCGGGAACCAGGCTCGTCGCGGTCGAGGGCCAACCCACCGACTCGCTCAGCTAGATCCGCGAAGTTCTGCGCGGAGTAACTGCTCAGGCATTCGCCGATGGTGACGAATCCG
>CAYUVO010000055.1:14832-17696 GCA_964448185.1 uncultured Phycisphaeraceae bacterium | reverse complement strand
AGACCCCCTCGCTGACACTCGGGGCTTGTAAAGAATGCCCGAAGGGCCCCTCGCTTACACGAGGGGCTCGTGAAGAAAGCCCGAAGACCCCCTCGCTGACACTCGGGGCTTGTAAAGAAAGCCCGAAGGGCCCCTCGCTTACACGAGGGGCTCGTGAAGAAAGCCCGAAGACCCCCTCGCTGACACTCGGGGCTTGTAAAGAATGCCCGAAGGGCCCCTCGCTCACGCGAAGGGCTCATGAAGAATGCCCGAAGGGTCCCTCGCTCACGCGAAGGGCTCGTGAAGAAAGCCCGAAGGGCTCGTCGGGGCTTGTGGGCCCGGCTGAGAGCCCAAAAACCCTCTGGGGACCCTTGCCACACGCCTCGCCCCTGAGCGGATACGCTCTTGGCATGAATATCAAAGCCCTCACCCGATCAGCCCTGATGCTGGCACTGGCCATCACTGCCTCCGCCGGCATGGCTCAGGCCCAGGACCATGCCGGGCATGACCACAGCGCCCACGGCCAGAACCCCAACGCACACGCCCAGAGCCCGTATCCCACCACGGCCAAGGGCGACGTCAGCGACTCGTACTTCGGCACCGAGGTCAAGGACCCGTACCGATGGCTCGAAGACGATGTTCGCACCAGCGACGACGTGCGGCAATGGGTGACCGCCGAGAACGCGGTGACGTTCGGCTATCTCGAAAGCTTGCCGGGCCGCGAGCACTTTACCAAGCGGCTCACCGAGCTCTGGGATTATGCCCGCAGAGGCGCCCCGTTCCATCAGGAAGACCAGTGGTTCCAGTACCGCAAAGACGACGGGCTCATGAACCACAGCATGCTCTTTACCGCGAGCAGCGAGGAGGGGCCGTGGACAGTCTTGTTCGATCCCAACACGTGGAGCGAGGACGGCACGGTCGCTCTGGGCGGGCTGTCGATCAGCGAGAGCGGCAGGTACGTTGCGTATGGCATTCAGGAAGCGGGCAGCGACTGGCGGACGTGGAAGATCCGCGATGTGACGACCGGCGAGGACTTGGACGACGAGCTGAACTATCTCAAGTTCACGGGCTTGAGCTGGACGCACGACGACGCGGGCTTTTTCTACAGCAAGTATCCCGACCCCAAAGAGGGCGAGGCGTTTACCGGGCTCAACCTCGAAGGCAAGCTGATGTACCACCGCCTTGGCAGCGACCAGAGCGACGACGTGGTGGTCTACTGGCGGCCCGAGCACGACGACTGGAACTACGGCGGACAGGTGAGCGACGACGGGCGGTACTTGCTTATCTATATCAGCGTGGGCACGGACAGTAAGTACCGGTTGTACGTCAAGGATCTGCACGATCCGTACGCCGCGCCGGTGCCGTTGATCGACGAGTTTGCCAACAGCTACGGCTACATCTGGAACGAGGGCACGACGTTCTACATGACGACCGACCACTCGGCGCCCAACAAACGTGTGGTTGCGATTGATCTTGATAACCCTGCGCCCGACCAGTGGGAAGAGATCATCCCCGAGCGGGCGGAATCATTGCGGAGCGTCGGGTTTGTGGACCACACGCTGGTGTTGTCGTACCTGAGGGACGTGCAGACGGTTGTGGAGCTCTACACACTCGACGGGATACTCAAGCGAACGGTCGAGCTGCCGGGCGTGGGCACGGGCAGCGGGTTTGGCGGCGATGCGGACGACACGCAGACGTACTACACGTTTAGCAGTTATTCGGTGCCGCCGTCGATCTATCGCTACGACATGGCGAGTGGCGTAAGCGAGCTGTACTTCCAGCCCGAGATCGACTTTGACCCCGAGATGTTCGTGACCAAGCAGGTGTTCTACGAGTCGAAGGACGGCACGAAGGTGCCGATGTTCATCACGCACCGCAAGGATATCGAGCTCGACGGGACCAACCCGACGCTGCTCTATGGCTACGGCGGGTTCAACATCTCGCTGTTGCCGCGGTTCTCGACGAGCCGGGTGTCGTGGATGGAGCAAGGCGGGGTGTACGTCGTGGCAAACCTGCGTGGCGGGGGCGAGTATGGCCGCGAGTGGCACGAGGGCGGCAAGAAGCAGAACAAGCAGAACGTGTTCGACGACTTTATCTCGGCGGCCGAGACGCTCATCGAGCAGGGGTACACCAGTAGCGAGCATCTGGCGATTCAGGGCGGGTCCAACGGCGGGCTCTTGGTCGGGGCGTGCATGGCCCAGCGACCCGAGCTCTTCGCGGTAGCGCTGCCCGCGGTGGGTGTGATGGACATGCTGCGGTTTGACGAGTTCACCGCGGGCCGGTACTGGACGGACGACTACGGCTCATCGAAGGAGTCCGAGGATATGTTCCAATACCTGCTGGGCTACTCGCCTTATCACAACCTCAAGGACGGCGTGGAGTATCCGGCGACGCTGGTGACCACGGCGGACACCGACGACCGCGTGGTACCCGGGCACTCGTTCAAGTTTGCAGCGAGGCTTCAAGAGGCGCATCGCGGGGAGAACCCGGTGCTGATCCGCATCGAAACGCGGGCCGGGCATGGCAGCGGCAAGCCGACCTCGATGATTATCGAGGAGCTGGCCGACGTGTACGCCTTTACGGCCAAGCACACCGGGATGAAGATCAAGGACTAGGCACTCTGCGTGTGCGGGTGAGCTCGATTGGGATGTCAGCAACGAATCGCGGGCGCGGGTGCCTGTTGGATCAGGAGAGCGGGAGTTATGGCGCAGACACTCGGAGCGGCGACCAGTGAGTTTGAGAAGCGTGATCGGTGTGCGGGCTTGCCGCACAGGCCTCGGGTGCTGCTCGGCAAGATGGGGCTCGACGGGCACGATCGCGGCGTCAAAGTGATCGCGCGAGCGTTGCGAGACTCGGGGATCCATGTGATCTATTCGGGTCTGTGG
>CAYUVO010000055.1:0-14815 GCA_964448185.1 uncultured Phycisphaeraceae bacterium | reverse complement strand
CTGGCGATCAGTGCGCGGGATGAAGACTGCGACGTGATCGCGGCGAGCATGATGAGCAACAGCCATCTCAAGCTCGGCCCGATGCTCGTGGGGGCGCTGGGCGAGATGGGCAGGCCGGACATCCCGGTGTACATGGGCGGGATTCTGCCCAAGGAAGACACGCAGAAGCTGATGGACGCCGGGATCGGGGCGTTGTTCCCGACGGGGACGGGGCTTTTGGAGATTGTCGAAGCGGTGTGCGGCGCGGTCAAGGCGAGAGCAGCCTCGGTGGCGGCATCGGGTGATCCTGTGGCGCAGCTCGCGCGGGACTTGTCGCTGGTACATGCGGCAGGACGCCCGGAGACAGACGGTGCGAAGAGCGCAGCGGTGCGGAGCGATGCTGTCCGAAAGCGGCCCGCTCGGATCATCGGCGTGACGGGTTCGCCCGGAGCGGGCAAGAGCACGCTTGTGGCGCAGTTGGTCGGCGAGTTCAGCAGGAGGCAATCGGCGAGCGGCACGAATGAACGCTGCGCTGTGGTGGCGTTTGATCCGATGAGCCCGATCACGGGCGGGGCGTTGCTCGGCGATCGACTTCGCGTTGATTTCAACACGATGGGCGACTCGGTGTTCTATCGCTCGTTTGCGATCCGGGGCGAAGACTACGCATCGCTCGACGAAATTCTCGAACTCATCGGTGGAGTCGAGCACGCGGACGGCTCACGCTACAGCACGGTGTTTGTCGAGACGGTTGGCGCAGGCCAGAACGAAACGCAGATCCGCGAACATGTGGATTCGACAATGGTGGTGCTCACGCCCGGCATGGGCGACGCGGTGCAGATGGATAAGGCGGGGATTCTTGAGATCGCGGACTTGTTTGTGTGCAACAAAGCGGATCATCCGGGTGAGAACGAGCTCATGCGTGACCTGCGAGAGATCGCGGGCAGGCGTCCTGTATTTGAGACGGTGGCGACGCGGGGGCGAGGGGTGCCGGAACTGCTGGATGCGTTGATCGGGTGAGTTTCATCCTTCCCGATGCGCACCCCTAGCATCGCTCCGCTGATGTCAGCGGGAGGTAGCGGTGGGCGACAACAACCCGGATCGAAAGCCAAGGAGCCGATTCCCGATCCTGACGGATTGGCGTGGGGTGGTGCACCGGGTGGCGATCGCTCCTGATGCTGCCGACGCGCCCGGGCTTGATGATTGCGGCAGACTTCGGTCGGGTCGGCTGCGCGGGCTGACGATGGCGGGTGCGATCTGGGTGCTGAGCTGGCCCATCTTGATCGAGTCGCTTCTGAACTGGCTCGTGGGGATGACGGACACGGTCATCACAGCGCAGGTCGGGGTCGCTGAGACCGACGCGATCGCCGTGGCGGGGTATCTGTTGTGGCTGATTAGCCTGATCGGGATGTCGATCGGTGTGGGAGCGACGGCGCTCATCAGTCGATCGGTCGGCAAGGGACGGCTGGCGGTTGCTAACGCGGCGGTGGGGCAGGCGTTGTTGCTCGGGTTGGTCGGCGGGCTGTTGGTCGGGGTGACGATCTTTGTGGTGTCTGGACCGGCGGGGAATGCTTTGTTCGCGGTGCATGATGCGGAGTTGGTGGGGCTTGCTCCCGATCAAGTGGCGTTGGCATTGGAACGTGGAGCGATCGCGGCGCAGTCGTTTGGTTCGTACATGAGGATCATCGCCTACGGCACGCCCGCGGCTTCGGTAATGCTCGTGGGGATCGCGTGCGTTCGCGGCGCGGGCGATTCGGTCAAACCCTTGTGGGTGATGCTGGTGGTCAACGCAACGAACATCGCGTGCAGCTACTTGCTCAGCGGGGTGGACCTGACGCGGACGAACGAAGCGGGGCTGCAGGAGGTGTGGTTACGCAACCCGTCGCCGATGAATCTGGGGATCGAGGGGATCGCGTGGGGGACTGCGATCGCGTACATGGTGGGATCGATCGCGGTGGTGTTTGTGCTGTCGCGTGGCATCGGCGGGGTCCGGCTGATCGGGCGCAGGCTTCGGCTTCACAAGCCCACGGCCAACCGCTTGGTGCGGGGAGGGATCCCGAACTTTATCGAGACGGCGGGGCTCTGGTTCGGGAACGCGCTGATCGTGCTGATGGTTCGCGGGGTGGGGGCGACGGGCGGCGCGCTCGGGGCGCACTTGATTTGTATACGGATCGAAGCGGTGAGTTTCTTGCCGGGCTTTGCGATGAGCATGGCAGCAGCGACGCTCGCGGGGCAATATCTGGGCGCGGGCAGCAAAGAAGGCGCCAAGCGTGCGGTGCTGATTTGTCTGGGCGCTGCGGTTGCGATCATGGGCAGCTTCGGGGTGTTGCTGATGGCGATGCCTCTGACGCTCACGAGGTTGATAACGTCGCAGCCCGAGCATCTGGCGATGACGCCTGATTTGCTATTTATCATCGGGATCGTGCAGATTCCCTTTGCGATCTCGTTGTTGCTGCGAGGGGCGTTGCGCGGTGCTGGTGACACCAAGGCGGTGCTGGTGATTACTTGGGTTTCGATGTATGCGATCCGGTTGCCTTTGGTGTATGCGTTGTCGGGGATCGATATCCCGTTGCCCGGCGGCGGGTTCTACGAGCATCCATTTCTCGATGAGCCGTCGTTGAACGGGATCTGGATCGGGATGTCGATCGAACTCGTGGTGCGGTCGGGGTTGTTTGGTTGGCGGTTTATGCAGGGCGGCTGGACGCGGGTGCGTGTGTAGAACCGAGAGCGTCCCCCCCTCCTTGCCCCCAACGTTCACACTCGGGGCTTGTATTTGATGGTTCGTCAGAGCCGACGATGTTGCGTTGCGACGACGCCACAGAGGCGGTAGAGGAGGCGGGCTGCGACGATGGCGTCGATGGGCTGGTCGGGACTTGCACCGGTTTCGACGAGATCAAAGCCGACGATACGACGGTTGCTCTGGGCGAGTGCGCCGAGCAGGACGCTGATCTGGTGCCAGGTGAACCCGCCGGGAACAGGCGTGCCCGTGGATGGGCACAGTGAGGGTTCGAGCGCGTCGATATCAAACGAGAGATAGACGCTCTGGGGCAGCGCGGCGATCACTTCATCGCACCAGTTGCGAAATGTACGACCTGCGGCAAGATCGTCGGCGAGATCGTCATCGGTGAACATGGTGATGCGGGGATCGGATTCGGCGAGCTTGCGCTCGGTACGGCCATGATCGCGGACGCCCACGACAACGATCTTGCTCAGATCGTGCGCACGTTCGAGTGCGTTGAACATGACCGAGGCGTGCGAATGAGTCAGCCCTTCGAAGCGTTCGCGGAGATCGAGATGAGCGTCGATCTGAAAGACACCTGTTCCCGGGTGGGCTTGGGTTGCGGCTTGGATGGCGCCGAGGGAGATGCTGTGCTCGCCGCCGAGCATGGCGGGGATTCGGTCACGGGCGAAGATTTGGGTGATGGCGTCACGGACTTGTGTGGTGAGCTGTTCACCGATCTCGTCGAGTTGTTGGACTCTGGCGTGGTCGTCGGGCGTGGCGCCACCGGCTTGGATGATGGGCTGGGCGAGGGCGGAGGCGCGCACAGCAAGGGCGGGTATGTCTTTGAGCGGATCGAGCGAACAGATCCCGGCTTGCCAGACGTCGCCGAAGCGTGCGTCGTGGAGATCAACCTGAAGCGAGGCCTCGGCGATGGCTGCGGGACCGGCGGCGGTGCCCTGGCGGTAGGAGGTGGTGGCCTCGAAGGGCACGGGGAGGACCTCGATGAGCGGATCGGAGTGTTCGGGGAGGCCAAAGAGAGTGTCGGAATCACTCGCGGCTGCGTCGGGATCGAAAGGTTGGTGGGGGTTGTGGGTGGGGGGGTGATCGGACATGACAAAGGTTGTATCCTGCGGAGCCCGGCGGTGCCGAGGGTGCTGGCGAGTTGTGATCTCTTGAGAATCTGGGAGTCCTGATGAGCGAATCAACGAAATCTACCACGTCTGAGCCGACCGCTGGAGAGCCCGTCAAAGCCAAAGGGCTCGGCAGGATTCTCGACGGGATCGAATGGCTCGGCAACAAGCTGCCCGACCCGGCGTTTTTGTTCCTCATCGGCGCAGTTCTGGTGCTGGTTGCCAGTTCGATGTTCGCGCCTTCGCTGCCCGACGGCTGGCGGGTGCAATGGAAGACCGTGGGCAACGCGCTCGGCGGGGTCGATCAACAGCTCTCGGAGATCGTCCGCGAGATCCCCGGCTCGGAGGGCGACAAGGGCAACCCTCAGATCGAACGTGCAACGTTCGAGGTCGTTGAGACCGGTGGCGAACGGGCTGCGGCGTATCTGGTCGTTGAGGGCAGCGGCGACTATGTAAGCGATGAGCAGGGCGAGCCGATCGACTTTGCCGATCGTGGATGGGCGGTCTTCGGGAAGAACGTGGTAGTGGAGACGGACTCGGACACGGGTGAAGAAGTTCAGGTGCTCGTGAATAATGGCAAGGTGACCTTTGCGACGAACTTGCTGACGAGTGATGGGTTGTTCTGGTGCTTGAAATCGATGGAGAACAACTTCATCGGGTTTGCGCCATTGGGTGTGGTGCTGCTCGGGATGCTCGGGATCGGGGTTTCGGAGAAGACGGGGTTGATCGCTGCGCTCATCAAGGTGTTCATGCGCAACGTGCCGAACAATCTGTTGACGCCTTCGATGGTGTTTATTGGGATCATGTCGTCGCTGGCGACTGATGCGGGGTACATCGTGCTGCCGCCTTTGGCGGCGGCGATTTACTTGGCTGCTGGCCGATCGCCGCTCGCTGGGATCGCGGCGTGCTTTGCGGGAGTTGCAGCGGGATTCAACGCGAACCTGATTATCACGGGCCTTGAGCCGATGATGGCGAATCTCTCGCAGAGTGCTGCTCAGATTGCCGACCCCGCTCGCGAGGTTTCGGCAACGAGCAACTGGTACTTCCTAGCGAGTTCAACGATCTTGATTTCGTTTGTGGGGTGGGGCGTGTCTGCGGTGTTTGTAGAGAAACGGCTGGCTAAGAAGAGCGCCGAACAGGGCGGGCCTGACCCGGTGGCAGCGGAAATGGCCAAGCAGAAAGCCGACAAACTCACGCCCGCTGAGGCCAAGGGTTTGAAGCTTGCGATGGTGGCGCTCGCGGGATTGCTGGGATTGATCGTGACGCTCAACTTCTGGGAAGGCTCGCCCTTGCACGGCAACGACGGAGCGTTCCCACGGTGGGTGTCGGTGGTCGTGCCGTTGATGTTCATGTGCTTTGTGGTGCCGGGATTGATCTACGGCTCGGTCGTCGGGAACGTTCGCTCGACGAAGGACGCGGCCAAACAGATGATCGATTCGATGGCGATGATGGCGCCGATCATCGTGCTGGCGTTCTTCGCGGGCCAGTTCGTGGCGTACTTCGGGGAAACGAATCTGGGCACGATGTTCGCGTTCCGCGGCGGTGAGTGGCTGTTCGATCAGGGGCTTCCGAAAGCGTTATTGCTGGTTGCGTTCATCGGGTTGGTGATGGTGTTCAATATGTTTGTGGGTTCGATGTCGGCGAAGTACGCGTTGTTTGCACCGATCTTTATCCCGATGTTCATGCTCATCGGGATTCGCCCCGAGCTGACACAGGTGGCATATCGGATCGGTGATTCGGTGACGAACGTGATCACGCCGCTCAATCCGTATCTGGTGATCGTGCTGGTGTTCATGCAGCGGTACGCTCCGCGAGCGGGCATGGGAACGCTGATTGCGATGATGCTGCCCTATACGATCGTGTTCGGGATTGTGTGGACGATTTTCTTGTTGTTGTGGGACGTGACGGGCTTGCCGCTGGGTATTGGCGATCCGCTCACAGCGATGTCGGTGCCGACGCCGTGAGTGAGGTGAAGCTCACGGGTGTTGCTGGTGAGCTTGCAGAGAAGTTCGATTCGCGTTCAGCCGTGATCGCGGTGGTGGGGCTCGGGTATGTTGGTCTCCCGATGATTCGGGTCATGCACGACGCCGGGTATCGCGTGATCGGTTTCGATATTGACGAAGCGAAGATCGATGCGTTGCAATCGGGCAAGGCGTATCTCAAGCATCTCGGGCAGGAGCTGTTTGATGAGTTGGCCTCGTCGGACCGGTTTATGCCGACGCTTGATGCGAATCGGCTTGGTGAAGCGGATGCGGTGATTCTTTGCGTGCCCACGCCGTTGGATGCCGAGCGTTGTCCTGATTTGCAGTATGTCGAATCTTCGACGCGGCTGGTTGCCGAGCAGCTCCGAGTTGGGCAGCTAGTGGTGCTCACGTCGACGAGTTATCCGGGGACGACGCGCGAGGTGTGCGGCTCGATTCTTGGATCGCGCGCACAGGAGCAAGGGCTCAAGCTGAGCAAAAACGTGTTTCTGGCGTTTAGTCCCGAGCGTGAAGATCCGGGGCGGACGAGCCATACGACGCGAACGACGCCGAGGTTAGTTGGTGGGCTGGAGGCGGTGGATACCGAGCTTGCGCGGCGGTTGTTCGCACCAGCGGTCGATACGGTGGTGCCGGTGTCGTCGGCGGAAGTCGCGGAATCTGCGAAGCTGTTGGAGAATATTTATCGCGCGGTGAACATCGCGTTGGTCAACGAGCTCAAGCCAGCGCTTGCCGCGATGGGGGTTGATATCTGGGAGGTGGTGGAGGCGGCGGCGACCAAGCCTTTCGGGTTTGAGCCGTTCTATCCGGGGCCGGGTTTGGGCGGACACTGCATCCCGATCGATCCGTTTTATCTGTCGTGGCGAGCGCTCTCGCTGGGTCAGCCCACACGGTTTATCGAGCTTGCGGGAGAGATCAACCGTCGGCGTCCGGCGCATGTGGTCGACACGCTGCGCGATCAGCTTGCGCACTCGGGCCTCGGGCTTCGTGGTGCGAAGGTGCTGGTGATGGGGCTCGCGTACAAGAAGAATGTCGATGATGATCGTGAGACGCCGGCGGCGGAGATCCTTCGGCTGCTGCTCGCTGCGGGCGCAAGGGTGAGTTATCACGACCCACATATTGCGAAGTTCATGCCGATGCGTCACTATCGGTTCGATCTGGAATCGGTGACGCTTGAGCCTCGTATGGTCGAGGAACAGGACGCGGTGGTTATCGTGACGGATCACGACGGCGTGGAGTATCAGATGCTCGCGGACCATGCGAAGCTGATTCTCGATACGCGAAACGTGATGGCGGGCACACGAAGCGGGCGGGCGGAGGTTATCAAGGCGTAGCCGCGTTGCGTCTGTTCGGCGTTCTGCCGGTGGAAGATCGGCGTTCTTGCTCTTTGGACTCAGCCCAAGAGACAAGTGATCCGATACCCGGATGAGATCATCATCGGTCTGTCTGGAGCGAACATGGAATCGAGCATGCTCACCGCGGTTGTCTTTGAGATCTCGCAGCAATGTTTCGCGATGCCGACCGCGATGATCCATGAGTTCGTCGACACCGGAGGGATGCGTGTTTCGGTGGTGCCCGGGTGCGAGCCGCCATGTAGCGGGATTATTCAGCATCGCAGCAAAGTGATCCCGGTGATCGACCTTCGGCTGGTCTTCGGCTTCCCGTCGTTTGCACAGCATCTCGAATCGCTCGGCGATCTTCTCAAAGCGCGTGAACAGGATCATGTCGCGTGGCTCGAAGAACTCCAACACTGTTGCCGAACGGGGCAGAGCTTTACCAAGGCGACCGATCCGCATAAGTGTGCATTCGGGAAGTGGTATGACCACCTGATTGCAACGGAGAAGGAGATGGTGGCGCTGACCGATCACGACGCGGGGCTTGATAAGGTGGTCAAGGGCTTTGATGGTCCGCACCGGCGGATTCACGGCATCGCAGAGGTCGTGCTGGCCGCCGCCGCGGGAGGCGATCTTGATGAAGCAAACAAGATCATCGAGCAGGCGTGGGATCAGGAACTCGGCAAGATGAAAGCGTTGTTCGCCGAGCTGCTCACGAGGATTGTTGAACGCCGAAAGTCGCGGCTGATCATTGGTCAAGTCGAGGGAGAATCAGTGGCGTTGCTTGTAGACAAGATCCGAGCGATTCAGGATATTGATGCGACCGCGATCCAGCCTTTGAGCGAGCAAGAAGGTGGCAGCCGGATGATCAGAGGCGTGTATTCGTGCCCTCAGTACGGCGAGCTATGCGTGATGGACACCGCCGGTCTTGAGCACTTGCTCAAAGCGGCACCTGAAACGATCGATCAAGAGATGTTGGCCGCCTGAGTGGGCGGGTGCCTATCAACGGTTCCACGGCATGGAGGCGAGGAACATCGCCATGCCGCACCAGCCGGTGGTGCCCGCGAAGACGAGACCCGAGCCGACAAAGCCTGAAATCACGAGAAACCAAGGCGAGACCGCCGCGCCAAGGATGACGCCGAGCAACACGAGCAGGCCCGCTGCGATCTGGACCTGTCTCATGATGGGCAGCTTGGGTGCCGAGGCGGAACGGAGCACTTCGCGGCCAGAAGCCTTCCAGCCTTCGATTCCACCTGCAAGATGGAAGACGCTCTCGCCATTGAGTTGGTAGCGAATGGCGGCGTCGGCGGAACGCTTGCCCGATCGACAATGAAAGATGATTCGCTTCTCGTGATGCTGCGAACGGATGCTTTGGGCATCAAGCTTTGAGAGCGGCATCGAGATCGCAGAGTCGATGCGTTCGGCAGCGTGCTCGAAATCTTCTCGAACATCAAGAAGAACAGTGTCACCCTCAGCGAGCCACTGCTCAACGAGTTCAGGCGTGAGATCAACGAGGGTGTTCTTTGGCGGGCTCATCGGTTATTCCTTACTGGTTGGAGTCCCAGCAGGTGTGCTGGCTTGTTCCCACGCGAGGTATCCGCCGAAGAGATTGATGACCTTGTGGCCATCACGAGTGAGGAATGCGCAAGCACGCGCAGAACGAATGCCGCCCTGGCAGTTGACCAGCAGCGTCTTGCCGGTGGGGACTTCATCGAGCCGAGAAGCGATCCGCGTGTGCGCGAGGTTGACCGCGCCGGGCACATACCCCTGGGCGAACTCGGTTGCTCTGCGCACGTCGAGTGGATTGACCTCTTGATGTTCGAGCAGGCTTCGGGCGCCTTCTGCGCTGACTTCTTTGATCGTGGCCGACGCGATGTTCGCAGCGTGCGTGATGTCATCGGCGGGACACCAGCCGACGATGCGGTCGAGCCCGATGCGAATGAGGTCACGCAAGGCTTCTTCGAGCTTGTCAGGCTCGACGATGAGGAAGATATCTTCGGTGTCTTTGACCATCGAGCCCGCGTCGGTGTTGAACGATTTGATGAGCGGGAACGAGAGCGAGCCGGGGACGTGGCCAGATCGGAAGTCGTCCCACGGGCGGGTGTCGATGATGGCGACGGCCTTGGGATTGAGTGCAGCTAGTTTGCTTGTGGACACCCGATCCGGGCTGGGGAGATCTCCGAGCACGCGGGGGCCGATCTTGTTGTCGCGTTTCATGTTCGCAAAGTACATCGGCGGCTCGGGTTGGCCCGAGAGGATGAAGTCGACAAATCTGTTCTCATCGGTCGCTGCGCGGATCGCGGGGTTGAAGCGTTTTTCGTACCCGATGGTGCTCATGGGGACTGCGCCGAGAGCTTTGCCACAAGCGCTGCCTGCGCCGTGCGCGGGCCAGACCTGCACGAAATCAGGGATTTCGTCGAGGCGTCGTACGGTTTTGAAGAGTCTCTGTGCGGAGGGAACCATCGCGCCCGCTTGGCCCGCAGCGGTTTCGAGAAGGTCCGGCCTGCCCAGATCGCCTACGAACACAAAGTCACCGGTCGCCATGGCAATGGGTTCGTCGGCACCGCTGCCGTGATCGGTGATGAGAAAAACGATGTGCTCGGGGGTGTGCCCGGGAGTATGAATGACGCGCAGCTCGATGTTCCCGATGGAGAAGGTGTCGCCATCGTTGAGGAGTTGGTGGTCGTAGCTCCCGCCGCCGATGCGTTGATCGAGCCACTGATACTTCCAGTCGGCGTCACCTTCATCGGAGACGTAGACCTTGGCGTTGACCTGCTCGGCGAGTTCGCGAGAGCCCGAGACAAAGTCGGCGTGAATGTGTGTCTCGGCGGTGGCGACGATGCGCAGGCCATTGGCTTGGGCAAGTTCGAGGTACTGGTCAACGTCGCGCAGCGGGTCGATGACCACCGCTTCGCCGGACTTCTGGCACCCGATGAGATAAGCCCCTTGTGCGAGTTTCTCGTCGTAGATCATGCGCATGAACATGGGCGGGACTCCTTGGCGGGTGGATGCGAGCAGTGCAATCGTATTCAGGTCCGGTACGCGGAATCAACGCGGCGTGCTGGTAAGTCGTCTCTGGATCATCCGAGAAGAGCGTTGGATAGCCGACACGTTCGGCGACGACTACACCGAGTATTGCCGACGTGTGCGGCGTTGGGCGTAACACACGTTGCTCGATGATGCGAGTGGTGTTAGTCTTTGGGTGCTGAGAGCTTGCACGTGCGGATGCCAAAGATGCGATACGCGGGACAGAACCCAATCGCAGCGGTGCCCATCAGCACGACCGAGACGACCGCTGCTACGATGCCCATGATGTTTGCAGACCCGAGGTCGAGCACAAACCATGCGACGGCGAGAAGCACGACGCCCAGGATAAACCGGGCGGTGCGATCTGCGATTCCTTCGTTTCTCATAGCGATGTTCTCCTGCATCAGATGTGAATCTTGATTGTGGATGCTGGCTCCTCAACGAACAGCATCCCATGAGTCAAGATATGGATGGCTGCCCCTGATTCACTCAAGTGTAGCCAAACATAGGGCATTCGCCCTATATTGCCCATATGTATACTGTGAGCATGATGATCTTTGCAACAGCCGTTCTCGCCGGGAGTGTTGGGTTCGCGGTGACACCCGAGGAGGTGGTCGATCGCGTCACCACCTCGATCTCGGTTGACGAGATTCACGCAGATCTTGAAACTCTTGTGGGGTTCTCAACCCGCCACACCATGTCGCGGACCGATTCGGATGACGAGGGCATCGGGGCTGCCCGACGCTGGCTCGCGGCACAGTTCGAGCGATACGCGCTCGAAGCCGGTCGCGGCGATGTCACGGTGGAACTTGAAGTTCACGTGGTCGAGGCTGACGGCAGGCGGATTACCGATGACACCGATGTGGTCAACGTCGTCTGCACGATTCCGGGGAGTGATCCCGATGCGAAGTCTCGGCTGTACTACGTCATCGGGCACTACGACTCGCGTGCGTCGGGGGCTCTCGACGCGCAGTCTTACGCGCCCGGGGCTAACGACGACGGCTCTGGTACGGTGGTCTGCCTCGCGGTCGCACGAGCCCTCATGAACGAGCGGCTCGAATCGACGGTCATCATCATGCCCGTCGCGGGTGAAGAACAAGGTCTCTACGGCTCGCGGCGTCACGCATCACAAGCTCTCGAGAACGGTGATGATGTTCGTGCGGTGCTGAGCAACGACATCGTGGGTGACCCGACAGGTCCCGGCGGGCGAGTAGCGCGGGGCGAGGTGCGATTGTTTTCAGAGGGTGTTCCGACGGCGGTGCTCGCCGACAAGGACAACGCGGGAAACGCGGTGCGGATGATTCGCGCGTTGGCGGCGGAATCCGATAGCGAATCAAGGCAGCTTGCGCGGTTCATGCTGGAGGTCGCCGAGTTACACAACATGCCGGTCAAGCCCAAGCTGATCTTCCGACCCGATCGGTTCCTGCGGGGCGGCGATCACACGGGGTTTAATGAATCCGGCTTCGCAGCAGTCCGCATGACCGAGGTCTATGAGAACTACGACCATCAGCACCAAGATGTACGCACCGAAGACGGCACGCAGTATGGCGACCTGATCGAGTTCGTAGACATGGACTACATCGCAGATGTCGCGAGACTCAACGCGGCGGGCATCGTGCATCTCGCCAACGCACCCTCCTCCCCCGGCAACGCCCGCATCATCACCGCCCAGCTCACCAACGATACGACGCTGCGATGGGAAGCCTCGCCCGAATCGGATGTCGCGGGATATGAGATTGTCTACCGCGAGACGACGAGCCCGCTCTGGACGCACACACTCGACGTCGGCAACGTCACCGAAGGGACGGTCGACCTCAGCAAGGACAACTGGTTCTTCGGCGTGCGGTCATACGACCATGACGGCTACCGCAGCCCGGTGTCGTTCCCGATCGCAGCACGCCAGTAGAGATTCGTTCGACTCGAAAGCCTCACTCACGGACCCACGCAGTGCGGTCGGTGGCGACGTGGTAGTGGGGGTCTTCGCTGATGTTGACTTCCACCAGATCACCCGCGCGATCGAGCAGTCGCCGGCAGTCTTCGCTGAGGTGCCGAAGGTGCAGGCGTTTGCCGAGCTTCTGATACCGTTCGGCCAGAGCGTTGATCGCTTCGAGACCCGACTGGTCGTAGACGCGGCTGAAGTAGAAATCGATGACGACATCATCGGGGTCGTCCTGCGGCGTGAACAGATCGCGGAAGTGAGACACGCTGCCGAAGAACAGCGCGCCGTGGAGTTGATACACCTTGCTGCCGTGCTCATTGATCTGGATATCGGCCGCGAGATGTTTGCTCTTGTTCCAGGCGAATACAAGCGCCGACAACGCCACGCCGAGGATGACCGCTGAAGCAAGGTCGTGCTTGAGCACGGTGTAGCCCGCGACAACCAGCATGATGAGGACTTCGGCGACCGGGATACGCCGCCATGTTTGCAAGGTCGTCCACTCGAACGTGCCGATGACGACCATGAACATCACACCCACGAGAGCCGCAACCGGGATCGATTCGATCAAGGGCGACAAGAACAGGATGAACATCAGCATCGAAACCGCAGCGGTGATCCCCGAGAGCCGACCACGCCCGCCGGATTTGACGTTGATGAGTGATTGCCCGATCATGGCGCACCCGCCCATGCCTCCGAGCAAGCCACAGGTCACGTTCGCGACGCCTTGGCCTACGCACTCGCGGTTGCCGTTGCCCCGTGTTTCGGTGAGCTCGTCGATCAGCGTCATCGTCATGAGCGATTCGATCAGCCCGACCCCCGCGAGCACAAGCGAGAACGGCAGGATGATCCAGAGCGTCGCCCAAGAGAACGGGGGGAGCTCAAAGTCCCACCACGTCGGGCGCGGCAGGCCGCCCGCAATCCCGATCGTTGAGGTGTCCACCGATTCGATCGCATGGGCTATCTGATCTTGCGATAACGCGGCGAGTGAGCCGTCTGATTCGATCACGGGTACGACGCCCTCGGGCAGGGTTGCTGCGAGGGCTGCGAGCATCTTCTCATCCGCCGAGTCCTGTGCATCACGGACCGCAGCAGCTTGTGTGCTGTCCACGAGCACGTCATGAACGGTCATGACCGAGCGTTCGGGTGCGGTCTCCGATCCGCTGCCGAATCCCGCGTTGATCGCGAGGCCAGCGAGTGAGATACCGACAATGGCGACGAGCGATGATGGAACCGCGCGGGTCAGTCTCGGCAAGAACGCGATGATGGCCATGGTGGCAACGACGAGACCCAGCATGATCCAGAGCGGCGTGCCCGAAAGAAACTCGAGGGAGCCCGATGAGCCGAGTGTCTTGAAGCTGCCGAACTGCGCGAGCAGGATGACCACCGCGAGGCCGTTGACGAACCCGAGCATCACGGGGTGGGGCACGATGCGGATGAGCTTGCCCAGTCGCAGCAACCCGACGATCACTTGAAGGATGCCGCAGAGCACTACTGCGGGGAACAGGTACCCGATGCCGTGCATGGAGATAAGGCCCACGATCACCACCGCCATTGCACCGGTAGCGCCCGAGATCATCCCGGGACGACCGCCAAAGATCGACGTCAGCAAGCACATGATGAACGCGGCGTAGAGCCCGACCAATGGTGGCACGCCTGCTACAAAAGCAAACGCAACCGCTTCGGGGACGAGTGCTAAAGCAACGGTGATGCCCGAGAGCACATCGGCCCGTGCTGATCCTCCGTTCGGAGATCGAAGCTCGAAGAGGCGAGGCTTGACCTTGCCGAGTTTGGGAATGCGGAGCGTGATTTCGGGCATGCGGGCCTGTTCAGAGAGAGACCAACCGGACCGGCGTGCCCGCCAGTCGGGAATGGAGGACTGAGTTGATGGGCATTTGGATCAGGAGGACCCGACCATATGAACGGCGAGGAGAACGGCGAGAGCTTATGCTCTGAAATGGATCCGAGGGATTTCCCAGTGAGAGGACACGCTGCTGCTTCGGGACCATCTGTGGCACGATGGACATGCGTCTCGCAGATCGCGGAACTGCGAAGAACTTGGATCATCGCGAAACACGGCAAGCACAAAGACCCAGAGAATCGACAGGGCGGCTTTTGTTCGGGTTGATCGGCGGGCTCATCATCGCGGTCGTGGTGAGTGGGGCTGTGTCGCCTCTGTTTTTGCAAACGCCGTTGGCTGAGCGTCTGATGGAGAAAGAGGAGCAGTCGCTCGAGGTCAGAATGGCTCCAGCCCAGATCGGTTCATTGGTGCGGTCAATCAATGCGCCCGGTGAGATCGCCACCACTCCTGACAGCGATGGCGCTCATTGAACGAAGTGGACCAAATAAATGAGCGGCTCCGCCTCGCCACAAGTTCATGACCGCTTCCTCTTCAAAGAAATACATCCCGCTACAAACAACGTCATTGTGGCCCCCGGTGCCGGGATTCTCACCAGCCGGATGGCAACGCCGGGGGAGTTTACAAACGCTTCCCGAAACGTGAAATCGATCAAATCGGAGTGCCCTCCATCGATGCTCGATCCTGCTCGGCCTACCAAACCAAAAAAACTGCTCACATCACTTTCTAATGCTTCTTCCCACCCGCCACTGACATCAGCTAGGTCGTGTCTGACGGCTCAAGGAGTCTGAGGTATCGGCTGATGAATGCGAGTTTGACCATGGCGAGAAAGCTGGTCGCGAGCTTCTCGTAG
>CAYUVO010000054.1:0-18029 GCA_964448185.1 uncultured Phycisphaeraceae bacterium | reverse complement strand
TACGTCTACGACGCCTTCGGCCGGCTCCGCAAGGTCAAGAACCAGTCCTCGGTCCTGACGACCGAGTACCGCTACAACGGCGTAGGCCACCGCATCGTCTGGCACTACGACGGCGACGCTGATGGGACTTTGGAGTCCACCAGCCACGATCCGCAGTATCACTTCGTCCACGATCAACGCTGGCGGCCGCTGGAAACCTACCGCGACGACCACACTTCGATCGATTCCGACTCCAAGGAACGCTTCGATTATCATGCTGCGGGTCTTGCAGGCAGCGGCTCTTCCTCGTATATTGATAGGGTGATCCTGCGTGACCGTGACCACAACTCGGGCTGGGCGAGTGCCGCCGACGGCACGCTCGAAGAGCGTGTGTACCTGCTGCAGAACTGGCGGGCCGATGTCATCGCGATCATTCTGCCCAACGGCGGCCCGCAGATGTACTACCGCTACGACGCCTACGGCCAGCCCATCGCCCTCCACGCGGGCGACATCGACGGCGATGGCGATGTGGATGCCGCAGACTTTACCGAACAAGCCACCATGTCCGGCTTCGATCAGCGCGGCGACTTCGCCGATGCCTTCGGCAACGCAGGACCCGATGGCGTCGTCGACTTCGGCGACAGCCTCTGGCTGCTTGGGCACGTCGGCACCTATGGACGCGGCTATGTTGCCTCACAGGCCCAAGCCTTCGGCGGGCTCCGCAAGCTCTACGCAGGCTACGAACTCGACCCCCATCTCGCAGGCACCAAGTACCATGTACGAAACCGTCTCTTCGACGCAGAATCCGGCAGATGGTCAAGAAGAGATCCGCTCGGATATGTCGATGGGATGGGACTGTATGCCTACATCAACAGCCAGCCGATGTATGGGACCGATCCATCCGGCCTGACTCCGTGGAGTTGCATTGGATGCGTCGCATGTTTAGGAGTGGCCGGGGGCATCTGTGCTGCCATGTGCGCTACGGATTATTGGGACACACCTGGTGAGAGTTGGAGAAGTTGCTTTGGAAAGTGTGTATCTTCTATTCCGGAGGCAGCTCCATTGCTGACAGGCGCCTGCGAGTTTGTATGCGGAGGGTGCGTTGGAAAACTAAGTATACGGCCAGTTCGGGCGCCGTCGGTCAGGCCGGGTGGACCTGCACGAACACCGGCAACTGGTCCCCGTCGAAGCCCCAACAGACACCCGAATGATGATCGTGCCCCGACTAGGCGAAGGGCAAATCCTGGGAGTTGTACCCCGGCGCAACACGCAGCCTTGCAGGCGACAGTCAATGCAGCATGCAAGATTGGCACTACGCGTTGTCGGCCGGGACAATCTTGTGCGTCTTTGATAACGAGATTCATCCAGCACGAAGCGTGCGGTGTTGCTCGACGAACCATTAACAGAAAGTGTTATAGAGGAGGCGACGCTCGCCACATCAGAGAAACTGAGCGAGTTGAAGAATATGCTCGGGAATGTTTTGCCATCGCTCAAGAGCAGAATTGCTACGGTGGCCCAAATCCAATTGACGATACTCGTGGTTCCGATGTATCGCTGGAGTAAGCTATATGGGAGCGATCGATGCTCTGCAGTCGAAATACTGTCTCATAAAAAAATGTAGCGAATCGCTACACCAGTTGACGTTTACCGATGCCGTTTCGCTCAGAGAACTGGCTGAATTTGTCTCGAAACACGCACGATGTAGAGATTCGGACCGATTTATTGATGAGTATCTTCTTCAAAACTTTGCGCCCGATGAAACTGAGCTTTTGGGAGAAATCGTCTGTGAGTGTCCCGACTCGACGACTTGGCACATTGAACGCCTGTTAGCGGCAACAGTACTACTAATACTTCAAACTCACTCCGGTTACGGTTGTGAATGGAGAGATTTCGCTTTAGCGGCAGTTGTACGCAGCAGTACATATGTTGGACCGCCTTTTGATATAGCCGCTGCACAATTATTGGCGTGGGCCTCGGCACAGCCCATGCCGGAGCGATCTCAAAGTCAGGAGATTTTCAGCAGTGTATGCGTGCTGCTTTCCTCAATAGTATTTGATATGGAGAAATGCCTTGCGTTGTTGGATCGTGAGTTTCAGTCCCGGCAAACTCATGACTATTCGGTTGGTCCACCGCCGTTGCTGAACTACTCCGATGACATCAGATCAGAGTGGTCAGCGGTAATGAAGACTGGTGACAATGCATTGCAGCGTCTTCAATCGGCGATCATTGCGTTCTCTGAACGAGCAGGAATCGCAGCAGATGGATAACCCTCGAATCCACCAGCCGCGACTCGCAGTACCGCTTCGTCCACGATCAACGCTGGCGGCCCCTGGAAACCTACCGCGACGACCACACCTCGATCGATTCGGACTCCAAGGAACGCTTCGATTATCACAGCGCGGGCATTGCAGGCAGCGGCTCTTCTTCGTACATTGATAGGGTGATCCTGCGTGACCGTGACCACAACTCGGGCTGGGCGAGTGCCGCCGACGGCACGCTCGAAGAGCGTGTGTACCTGCTCCAGAACTGGCGGGCCGATGTCGTTGGTGTGATATTGCCCAACGGCGGGCCCCAGATGTACTACCGCTACGACGCCTACGGCCAGCCCATAGCCCTCCACGCAGGCGACATCGATGGCGATGGTGATGTGGATTCCGCAGACTTTACCGAGCTCGTCACCATGACCGGCTTCGATCAGCGCGGCGACTTCGCCGATGCCTTCGGCAACGCAGGCCCCGATGGCGTCGTTGACTTCGGCGACAGCCTCTGGCTGCTCGGATATACCGGTACCTATGGCCGGGGATATGTTGCATCACAGGCCAAAGCCTTCGGCGGGCTCCGCAAGCTCTACGCGGGCTACGAACTCGACCCCCATCTCGCAGGCACCAAGTACCACGTGAGAAACCGCCTCTTCGACGCAGAATCAGGCAGATGGTCAAGGAGCGATTCGGCTGGAGTATCCAAGGAGGCCGAATGACCACTACTGCTCCCACACCAAGCTCGGATCCGGCTCCATCCACTACGCCAACACCGCGAGAGGCAGGTGTCCCCGTTTACCAGCATGATCTCGTACGTCAAGCGAGGCTCTTGCGAGATGCGCTGCAATCAGACAAAATTAGGATCGGGTGTTTTCTAGGGGCTGGATGTCCATCAGGCGTCTACGACAAAGATGGGAAGAGTACCGAGCCACTAATTCCAGACGTGGCGAGGCTTACCGCCGACGTACGTGCCGCATTGGAGGCATTCGACGCGGGCAAAGACGAGAGTGATAAACTGGCTACGTGTTGGGACACGCTCGACGAGGCTTGCAGAGATGGTGTCGAGGGTATTCCCAATGTCGAACACATTCTCTCAGAACTGCGGACGCTTACAGCAAGGCGAGGCAGGGGAGACGTTGATGGCCTCAGCAAGGACAGGCTCGAAGTACTAGACCGGAAGGTCTGCGACTTGGTGGTTGCCGCCGTAGGAAAAGCCCTCCCTGCCCACCGGTGCTCATATCACCGACTCGCATCATGGGTCGGCGGGCTACAGCGCACTGCCCCGATTGATCTGTTCACCCCCAACTATGACCTGCTCATCGAAGAGGCGTTTGAACGTCAGAGAATACCCCACTTCGACGGTTTCGTGGGCTCTCGCGAACCATTCTTCGACATCGCTTCGATTGAGCAGGATGCGATTCCTCGCCGGTGGGCACGCCTTTGGAAACTACATGGCTCTATCAACTGGCAACGCCGCGAGGACGGTGCGGTCTTTCGAGCCCAGGGAGCGGCAGCGGAAGGCAAGGCGATGATTTACCCGTCTCACCTCAAGTACGATCAGAGTCGGCGGATGCCGTATCTCGCCATGATCGACCGGCTGCGTGCGTTCTTCCGCCCAACTGCTACCACCCAGGGATACGGACCGCCTGTACTGGTCGTTTGTGGCTACTCGTTTTCTGATGATCATCTCAACGAAGTTCTTATGGATGGCCTGCGAGGGAATCAGGCTGCCCAGTGTTTCGTCTTGGCATACAGTGGGCTCTCCGAGTCACAGGCGGCGGTGAAGTTTGCGAGTGAGCAACCGAATATGACCGTTCTTGCCTGGGACGGGGCAGTGGTTGGAACCCGAGTTGGGTCATACGCTGAACTTCACTCAGAAACGAGTGACTCAGAAGTCTGGATACAGATTAAACCGATCAGTGGTGCCGAAGATCCAGATACGTCTGCTTCGGTGTGCTGTCGGCTCGGCGACTTCCATTACTTCACGCTCTTTCTCGAACAGCTCTACGGAGGAGGGGGTGAGGTCGAGCATGCCGAACTCTAATCCAGATCCGACGAGACTGGGTACGGTCGAGGATGTCACGGGCTCACGGGTCAGTGTCAAGCTCGACAACGAGACGGCGCACGGCCTCTTGTTTGTCCGCGGAGAGGGCTACCGCGTCGGTCAGGTTGGGAGCTTTATCCGCATACCTGCCGGATATGTTGATCTGTTCGGCATAGTCGTGCAGGTGGGTGCCGGCGCTGCCCCCGGGCTCAATGAAGTGGCCTTGCAATTTGGGAGTCGGTGGTTGCGGGTCGAGCTTGTGGGAGAGGGGCGTCGCGGCGGCAGGTTCGAACGCGGGATCTCGCAGTATCCGTCAATCGGAGACTCGGTTCATATTGTCACAGAAACGGACTTGCGTTCGGTGTATGCGCCCACAGATGCGGATTCGCACGTTGCTATTGGGCGTGTCGCGAGCGCAGAAGGCATACGCGCATACGTGGACCTCAATCGAATGGTCAGTCGGCATTGCGCAGTTGTCGGCAGCACGGGTTCGGGCAAATCTACAGCTGTTGCAAGTCTTCTGTTTGCGGTTTCAAACAAGGATAAATTCCCAGCAGCACGGGTGGTCCTACTCGACCTTCATGGTGAGTACGTCAAGGCATTTGGAGATCGAGCGACTGTGTTCCGCATCGGAGCGGATACTTCAAAGGGCGAGAAGGAGCTGCATGTTCCCTATTGGGCTCTGACAGCAGACGAGTTCACTTCGATTGCGATGGGACCGCTCGCAGGCACGCCTCTGGCTCTTACTCAAGGGTGGATACTTCAGAGTCGGAGAGCGTCGAAACCATCCGGCAACGCACATGGAATTGCAGATGCAGATATAACAGTGGATACTCCGCTCCCATTTTCAGCCCGTGAGCTCTGGCTTGACCTCTATTCCGTTCAGTGTGCCAACCACACGGTCAGCTCTTCGCAGAACCAGACATCTTCCACGAGGGCGTATCAGCAAGAAGGCACACCGGAGCAGGATTCGGTCGGAGACAGTGACCAACTGATGCGGCCAAAATTTCTGCCTGTGGACCAAAGCAAGGAAGCAAATCCAAAGGTGTTCACGGGAGAATACTCCAATCAGTCACGCACCCACCTTGACAGCCTTGAGGTCAAGCTGCGCGATCCGAGGATGAAGTTTCTGTTCCAACCTGGCGACTGGTCGGTCCAGAAAGATGGCCGCACGGTCGCTGACCTAGACTCGTTGCTAAGTGAATGGCTTGGTACCACAAAACCGATTTCAGTATTCGACCTCTCTGGTATTCCGGAGATTGTGCTGGACGATCTTGTAGGCGCAATGCTTCGCATCCTGTACGACGCGGTGTTCTGGGGTAGGATGAGGCCGGAAGGTGGCCGGGATCGGCCCCTATTCATTGTGCTGGAGGAAGCCCACTCTTACCTCGGAAACCAAGCCAAGAATCGCGCAGCCCTTGTAGCCCGCCAGATCGCAAAGGAAGGTCGCAAGTATGGCGTCGGCCTAATGCTGGTGAGCCAGCGGCCGTCTGAGATTGACAGCACGATTCTGTCACAATGTGGTACGACAGTTGCGCTTCGGCTGACAAACGAAGTGGATCGAGGGCACATTCGCTCGTGTACCTCTGACAGTCTCGAAGGACTCTTTGCCATGCTCCCGATTTTGCGAACCGGTGAAGCGTTGTTGGTTGGTGAAGCGGTGAACATGCCCGTGAGAGTAATGATTGATAAACCGAAAGATGAGAATTGCCCCGACAGCCATGATCCACTCGTCGTGACAAAAGCCGGACCCGATGGCAAGCGGGTGCCGCGAGTCGGCTGGACTGAGCCACTTGAGCCGGAAGACTATTCTGCGATGGTACAGTCGTGGCGGAGGCAGAATCCGACACCTTAGAGAAAGGAAACGTTCTGATGGAACGCACGCCAGTTACGTCGTCTAATATACTCTCTATTGGGTATGACCCAGACTCCTGCACGCTCGAAATGGAGTTCAACAATGGAGCACTGTATCAATACGCAGGAGTCCCCCAAGCGGAATACGATGCGTTAATGGGTGCCGCTTCGCATGGTCAGTACTTCAATGCCAACATCAAGCACACCTATCCCGGGACCAAGCTCTAGCTAGCCTCAATTGTCAAGCACTTTGGACGCTAGCTCGGCGTGTTGTTTCACCGCTCGGGAAGTGCGAGGGGTGGCGAACTGGCCTCTAGCCTCTCTTCGGCGTGCTACCACATGTACGGGCCGATCGATCAGGCAATCGGATAGGTCGCACGACGCACAGCCTCAGCAGCCCCATCGATTCGATGGCGTGGAGGGTTCACGAATGAATAAACCGGATGAGAATGCGATTCGTGACTGGCTTGCCGTGAATATCGATCGGTTGCCCAATCTCGTAACGAATGCTGGGCAGATGAAGTCGAATCTTGAGGCAGTTGAGGAGGCGTTTCAGAGCCAACACGATCATGGACCGTCCGCAGTCCTCCTATTGAGACGCATCATTGCCCGCCGGATGCACGCAGCTCTCGATTGCCTGACAGGGCAGATCGACCTGATCGGGACCGAGGTGCCACTCATTTCGACGCCAGGCGTCGTGGGCCGAAAACCCAGCGCTGACCTGCTCGCCCAGAATGCTGAGTTTGGATGTCTTCTGCTTGTTGAGGTGAAGCGGGCAGTCGGATCGGAGCGTGAAGCCGTCACGGAAATGGCGGCATACTCCTCGGGACTTCAGGGACGGTATTTGGGGCTGGCTCCATTGGACCATGTTTGGGTGCCCATCGCCGTTGATTGGCGTCAAACGGTAAGTGCTGCATTTGCCAACGAGACGGTGTGGGCACGACGTGCCGTGCTCCCGCTGAAGGCTTCAATCGAGTCGACCGGTTCCAAGGTCGACGATGTCTCGCTTGAACTCTTAGACTTGACTAGCGAACTCGATGAGGCGGCAGCGCTATCGCAGTTCGCGTGGGACTGCTACGACTGCACGCACGTCGCGCTCGCGGCGGAACCAGGAGATCCGCGGTCGCTCATCGGATTCATCGGGTCGACGGCCGCGCGACTCGGCCTGTCAGGGTTCTGCATCTTCACAAAGTCAAACCTTTGCAGTGAGGCCTTCCCGTATCCGTACGGTGTGGTAATCGCGGCGCACAACCCATTTCGTGGCGCACTTAAGCAACGACAACTCATGACGGTCCGTGACGAGCCCAGTCACGGCGACATTGGCATGAGGAAATTCGTGAAGAAGCGGCTGTGGGACGGCTTTGACATCAATCTTGTGACGAACGCAGAGGCGTGGCAGGATCTGTCTTGGGACGGCCCCGATGTTCCCGACGATGTGGCGAACGACGCTGAGCTGGAGATCGACGCTGCGCGGTCCCTTGAACTGCTCGCTTTCGCCAGTCAGAATCGTCATCGTTCGCTGATCTCTGAACTGCAGATTCGCCTCAAGTTGATGGTGGATAGTGAGCTGTCCGCGCCATCATTGAAGGGCCTAATGGATGACGGCGGATTTCATCTCCAGAACGCATTCGAGCAGATCGGGACATTTGGATTGTTTCAGGAGGCGTTCGAGGACAGAGTGCTGTGGGAATGCAGCCACGCGACCCAGCACGGCGACGGACCTGTTATGGGCGGCATCGGGACGGACGCTTTCGCCGCGATGGCACGGTGGGAGGTGCTGATTCAGTTTCTGGAGCTCATGAACTTTGAGCATGACTGCCAAGTCGAGTGCGAGGGCGACGACGAGCTGCCATGATCTCGCAACTTTGGATGATCCAATGGGTGACAGCAGCTGCTTCGAGTTCGCGTCAAGTTTTCACGGCGAACTCAAGAACCCCGTTTACAAGCTCCACCGGCCGATTTGAGCTGCAAAAAATTCAACTGGTGTCTTGTCACCCCGACCACATTGAAATGTGCGGGGTTCAACGGGAGAGCATTGAACGCTCTACCAGCTGACTCACTCGCGGGGCTCGCTCTTGCCGGGGTGGGCTTCGTTTACTGCTCTCTCGTTCTGACCGGAAAGCTGCCCCGCCATGAGGAGCAGACACTCTCGCTGACCCGTGGTCAGCAGTTCCCAGTACTTCGCGAGTAGTATCAAGCCAGAGTCGTGTGCGTTCTCCTGTGTGTCTACCCGCGATTTGGGCTCCAGGGGGACGATTTCCGGGGGGTTCGAATCCCCCCCTCTCCGCTTTCGATGGGTCCTTCGGACTGTTTTTACAAGCCCTGAGTGTCAGCGAGGGGGTCTTGGCCGGTGGCTCGCGCGCCGGGCCTGTGTCTTCTAAGAACTTCTTCCGGTGGCACACTTCTCCTCACGCCGCTTGTCTCTGTCGTTGCCCGAGCGCGTTCGATGTCCGCGCGATGGCTTCCGGCTCTCGCACCACGCCGAAGAAGATCAGATGTACCCCCGGCAAGCTGCGGTCTTGGCCGCGGATCGCGGTGATGCGGTAGACCGCCCGCTCGGGGCCGACGGGCAGAGTTGCATCAATGAACCTGCGCCCGCCGCTGATGCCCACAAACTCGTAGATGTTGGCGTCGATGTCGCCATCGACCGCTCGCTCGATCTGGTAGAGCGTGCCGTGCGAGCCTGACGGCTGCTTGCCGGTCCAGCTCAGTTCGATCTCGCCCAGGGTGAGCAGCTTGGATTCCACGCGGCTGGGTGTGTTGGGCGCGGGCAGCGGCGAATCTGATTGAGGCGGGTCGATCTGCGCGAGCGCGTAGACGCCGATGTCGCCGGTGGTGCTCGCGGTGAGCTTGATGGTGTCGATCGTGTTCTGGCCCATGGCCGGGGCGCTGTGGAGGGTCTTGACCGCTTCTTGCATGCGGAGCGTCGCGGCTTGGGCTGCCTGCTGGGCTTGGGCGGCAGCCTCAAACTCCGTGCGCGCCGTGACGATCACGTCGCGCAGCTCGCTCAAACGCTGGGGCGAGAGCCCGAGGGCCGCGGCGTGCTGCTCCCATACGTCGATGTGCGTCTCGTAGAAGCTGATGCGGTCGTGGATGGTTCGTGGCACGGTTCGCATGGGGTGGCTTTCTGTTCTGGTGGCTCGCGCGCCGGGCCTGTGTGAGCTTTGGCGAACCCTGCATCGGTGCAAACAGCGCCTCACTTGATGCAGACGTGAGAAAGTCGCGTGACTTTCGGCCGATGTCCTCGGTCCATGGCAGTGTGTCGCCGGTCAAGGGGGTGATGACCCGTGTCAGCGCGGCTCTGTCACACGACAGACTTGCTTTGACACACAACAGATGGGCGATGACACGCGGTAGAGCACGGCTGGCCGGTGCATGTGTGGTGGTGACGGGCTCCAACGGTGCGAAGGATTCCGCACATGAACACAGCCAACGCCCTCATGCTCGATATTCGCATACCATAAGGGCATGCCGAAGACCGTTGTACCCAGAGCCAAGCCAGTTCGTACCACAAAGTCACGAGAGGATGCCACGAGGATCCCGGAGCCACGTCCATATGATGGCCCACCGACGAACCACGAACTCGTTCTCGGCGACGCGAGACATCTGGAGTGGATTCCAGACAACTCACTCCATCTTGTGCTCACGTCACCCCCATACTTCAACCTCAAAAAGTACAACGACCACCCCGATCAGCTCGGTGACTGGCAGGATTACGAGGCTTTCCATGACGAACTCGACACGGTGTGGAGCGAGTGCTACCGCACGCTCGTGCCGGGCGGACGGCTGGTCTGCAACGTAGGTGACGTGTGCGTGGCGCGCCGCAAGAACAATGGTCGCCACCACGTCTTCCCCCTCCACGCAGATATCGCCGTACGTTGCCGCCGCATCGGGTTCGATTACCTTACCCCGATCCTGTGGAACAAGATCACTAACGTCAACTTCGAGGCTGGGGGCGGTGGGTTTCTTGGTAAGCCGTACGAGCCCAACGCCATTCTCAAGAACGATGTCGAGTATGTGCTCATGCTCCGCAAGCCTGGGGCTTATCGAAAGCCCACTGATGATCAGCGAGCCCAGTCCCGGCTCACCAAAGAAGAGCAGAGCGATTGGTTCAGGCCGATCTGGAAGGGGCTGACAGGCGCATCTACAAAGAACCACCCGGCCCCGTTTCCCGAAGAATTCGCCTATCGCCTCGTGCGGATGTTCTCATTCGTCGGAGATGTGGTACTCGATCCGTTCGGGGGCACCGGCACCACCACCGCTGCTTGCATCAGAGCGGACCGCAACAGCATCTGCAATGAACTCGACGCCGACTACTACGAACAAATGGTGAGGCGAGTGAAATCTGTGGCTTCACAGCGGACACTTCATCAGGAAACGCCTCTTGTGTCGCTTCGTGATACTTCACGAGCCCGCTAGCTCTCCAATGCAGTGACCAACAAGAGACGCCGCAAAGGCGCGGGCGGTGAGCTGCGAGTCAGGATTGAACCAGTCGCCGTGGTTCGACGGATCAGCCAGGATAATCGAACACTTGTTGTAGAGGCCTTTCTCGACGAGGCGTTTGAAGCACACTATGTATCGAGCTTGGTAAGACGAATCTCTGAATACTGTGTCAATCTTAAAGTGCGGTTCGCAAGTCCGCACGGGCTTTCTGGTGTCCTCGATGTCAGGCAAGAGCATCAGATAGCCAGCCCAGGGTGGTGAGGAAGAGCCGAACTGCTTTGCTGTGAACGCTGTTCGCAGATCATGTCCGAGCCCGATGACCTCTTCAGCCCGATTGTTGAAGTTGTTGCCGAACGACGAGCCCATTGATTTCAGTTCAAGACACGCGAGCAGTCGCTTGTTGTGAACGACAAGCAGATCCCATTGTTTTTCCGCACGAAAGTACCCCGGAAGATTGAGGCTTTTTTTCTGAGTAAAGAGGCTGCAACTCGGGATCCTGTTCTCAGTCAACAACTCGGAGAAAACCTCGACAAGTCCATCGACATGCTTTCCGCCAGTCACATCGCGGCGATTACCAGCATCCCTGCGACCGGTTTTCTTGCCCTGTCCTCTTCGCTGGGCACCCTTTACATTCCAAAAATTGATAACCGCTTTTGTCAGGTTGTCCTCGAGTTTATCAAGGCCCAGTATGGCATCTGGCCCGCTCACAGATTCCCTCTGCGGTCCTGTTCCATCTCAAGAGCCTCGAACAGCGCCTTGAAGTTGCCCTTGCCGAACGACTGTGAGCCGCGGCGTGAGATGATCTCGAAGAACAGCGTCGGGCGGTCCTGCAACGGCTTGGTAAAGAGCTGCAACAGATACCCCTCGTCGTCCGCATCCACGAGAATGCCCAGGTCCTTGATCCGCTTGTGGTCTTCTTTGACCGCCTCGTGGCCGTGAGCGGTGAGCGTCTTGTTGACGCGGTCCCAGACCTGCTCGTAGTAGCTGTCGGGCAGGCTCAGGAAGTCCACGCCGCGACGGCGAAGCTCGGCGACGCTCGACAGCTCGTCGTTGGTGCGGAACGCGAGGTGCTGGACGCCGGGCGTCATGTTGTGCCACTCGAGATACTCGAGGATCTGCGACTTCTTCTTGCCGTCGGCGGGTTCGTTAATCGGCATCTTGATGAGGTTGTTGCCGCTGGCCATGACCTTGCTCATGAGCGCGGAGAACTCGGTCGAGATGTCCGCGTCGTCAAAGTGCTTGAACATCTTGAACTCGAGGACGCTCTCGTACCACTTGACCCATTCGTTCATCTTGCCCTCTTCGACGTTGCCCACGAGGTGGTCGACGTACTTGAGGCCGCAGGGGTTTTTGGCATTGAAATCGTTGAGCGGCGAATCAATCTTCTTGAAGACGGGCATGAACATCCCGCCCTTCTTGACCTTGACGAGGTCGTATTCACCGGTGCGGCTGACAAAGCTGTGGAGCACCCGGCCGTAGGTCTTGATCGAAGCGATGGTCACGGTGCCCAACTCATCTTTGATCGTGCGGGGCTCGGCTGCGGACACCGCGCCGTTACTGATCGCGCGTTCGTAGGCTTTCTCGGCATCAAAGACGGTAAACGCGACGTCCTTGACGCCGTCGCCGTAGAGCTTGATCTCCTCGGCCGCGGGGTGCGAATCGTTGAGCGGCGTGGTGAGCATGAGGCGGATGTTGCCCTGCGTGAGCAGGTAGTCGGCCTCCTCGCGGCTGCCGGTGGTCAGATCAGAGACCTGCGAGATGTTGAAGCCGAAGGTGTGGGCGTAGAAGTATGCCGCTTGCTTGGCGTTGCCGACATACATCCGAACGTGATCGACGTCGATGAGGCTCAGCGGGTCGGTGCCGACAGCATTGGCGCCCCCGGGGTTGGTTTGCGCGGTGGTCATGATTTCATCTCCAAAGCTTGGGCGGTTGAGGTTGGCGGAGCCCAGGTCCGTTGGGTTCATCATAGACGATGCGAAGGGATGTGGTAGCTCAGCTTTGACGAGAGTAGGGCAATGGTCGGGTGCTGTATACACGGGCACATAAAGATGATCGAGCCCGAAACTCCCGACGGTGGTATCCTTGGGCCGATGCAGTGAGATCGTTGGGCGTGTGCCCACGAGAAGGACATGGGCATGATGCCCGCCTGCGTGAGCCAGAGAGAAGGCCCGTAGGATCATCAAACTCCGCCCGAACACGCCATATGTTGGCCAATGATCGGGTGGGGGCACGGACGAGCGAATGACACCTCACAAGGCTTCACACCAATCGGATTCGCGAGTGAATCAAAGCACCTGGTCTGATCTTCAAGAACACAGCGCAGCTCCACGCCCCCGGTGGGCGTGCTGCACGTTGCTGCGCAAGCTTGAGGGCGGGATGACCGACGGCCGAGCGATGAAGGCCCACTCGGTCAAGGCGTGGCTCGGCATCCACGACGGCAACCAGACCAGCCACGTCATCTACCGCTTTGAAGATCCGGCCCCCGACACGTTCGCAATGGTCCGGGCTGTCGCGGACATGTCGCACTCACACCTGCTCGACATCGAAGAACTCGACTGCGACGAGCAAGGCCGACTCCGCGTGCGCACAACGTACACCGGCAACCAACAGCAGTGGATCCGTCTCGGCGACGTGCTCGACGCCAAGGGCGGCCAGTTGCTCCCGGCAGAAGCCGAGCGCGCGATAACACACCTGCTCGAAGCCTCGAACCATGCGCACAAGCAAGGCATGGCCCACGGCGATCTGGCCATCGAGCGTGTACTCGTCGATCGGCACGGCCGCGTGCTCATCGAGCTCTACGGCTTCGATCGCGCGGTCGCCGGTTTCAGCGGCGTGAGCGCCGAACTCAAACGCGACGAGATCCGTTCGATCGCGGTCATTGCCTACACGCTACTTACCGGCTTGGCTCCCGCCGAGCCGCCGATCGCTGCCACTCACCTCGTCAGCAAGCTTCCCGCTGTTTGGGATGCGTGGCTTGCTCGCGGGCTCAACCCGAGCGACGGGTTTGATACCGCTGCCGAAGCGTTAGAGGCGTTGCCCGCCAATCAGCCGGGCGAGCCTGCTCCGACGGTGCGTGTCGTGCGTCGAGTGCTGCGGTCACTGAGCCCGAACGCAGCACGCCGCAAGTAGGAACGCTTCTTCAAGCGATCACCCCAAGCCACCCCTTGCTCACACTCGGGGCTTGTCTCGTACGAATGCATCTACATCGTCTGGCCGCACTCGGGGCAGAGGCCTTCGCTTTGGTTTTCGAGCAGGCAGCCGCACTCGGGGCACTTGGGCGTATCGGGTGCGCTCACCTCGACCATCACCGCCATCTTGTGCCGCGTACGGTGCTGCACCCAGAGCAGCAGCAATGCACCGACAATCGCAATCGAGCCACCGATCCACTGCTCCGAAGTCAGCCCCACCTGTTCCAGGAAAATCCAGCTCAACAACGCCACCCATACGGGCTGCGTCTGGACCACGCCCGACGCCACCGCGACCCCGAGGCGGTTCATCGCGATGTAGTAGACCACATGCCCGATCGCGATCCCGATCACCGCTGAGAGCAGGAACAGCGCGAACGTCGGCGTGTCGAGATCGAGCGCGTGGATGCCGAAATCTTCGCCACGAAACAGCATCAGCGTGACCATGATCGCAGCGGTGTATTGACTGATCGCAGCGAACGCGAGGAGCGGATTGACGCCGTGCATGAAGTGCCGGACCGCCAGTGCGTAGAACCCGTACCCACACCCCGCAGCGATCGCGAGCAAGAACCCATCAAGTTCGGCCATCGCCGCGCCACCACCCAGCAACACCGACCCGACGAGCCCCCCCACGATCATTACGATCGCCACGATGTACATCGGCTGGGCGACCACTCGCCGCTCGGCTGCAAAGAACATCGCAGCGCCCAGCGACACCACAATAATCTGCGAACGCAATCCCACCGCGACCATCGGAGCGGTCGTGTGATAGAAAGCGAGCACAAACACGATCTGGCCCGCCGCGTTGATAAGCCCGGGCACCAGCGCCTTGCGAAAGAGCCCCTTGGGCAAGGTCTTGCGTGTGATCGCCACGATCAGCACGGGTGACCACAGCAGAGCTGCGAACCCGTACCGCCAGCCGTTGCTTGTCCAGGGGTCTACCTTGTCGGCGAAAAACTTGATGAACACCGGCGTCACCGACCAACAGAACAGCGTCGCGAGCACAAAGCCCATCCCAATCAGGGTGTCCTTGCGACTCTGCAGGCCTGCGTTTGTCATAGAGCGTCTTTCTGCGTGAAGAAGGGACCAACGGGCGTGGCGAGCGTAGGCCCTAAAGCCCGCTCCCCAAATGGCTCGAAATACCACTCTTTATGTCCCCAACCAGAGCCGGGCAAAGGGTGCAAGGGGTAATGCTGTGGCCCGGGCGACTGACCCGCTACGCTTATGCCGGTGAAGAACTGTCCGCTGGAGAACATGCAATGTCTGACAATGACCAACCTTCGCAACAGAAGGCCACAAAGAAGAAATCTCGCGGTCTGCCCATCGCCTGGCTCCTGATCGTCGTCGCCATCATCGTCATGGGCTGCGGCGTCGGGTGGGACGTCATCGCGGCCAAAGCCTCGAGCATCGACGCGCCCGATCTCTCGGGGCTCAAACTGCCAGACGCATCAAGCCTCGCTGATGGCATCAAACTCCCCGACGGTGTCGATCCCAGCGCCCTCTCGGGGCTCTCGCTCGATGCCCCCGGCAAGACCCCCAAATCACTCGAAGGCCTCACCGATCTCATGGAAGGTGCAACCGAGACGGTCGAATCCATCACCTCCCCGAATCTGCCGAGCTTGCCTAGTGGTCAGATCCAGAGCCAGGCCCAGACGGACAACCCCGCAGCCGTCTTCCGTCTCGGGTTCGGATTCGCAGCCGGGTTTGCGGGCTCTTTCGCCCTTCGCAAGCTCTTCAAGCTCACGATCTTCGCTGCGGGCATGGTCGTGCTGCTGCTCGTGGGGCTCGAGCACGCCCAGCTCATCAGCATCCAATGGGGATCGATGGCCGACCGCTACGACACCTTCGAGTCCTGGGGCCGGGGACAGGTTTCCTCGGTGGGCGCGTTTGTCACGGGAGCGATCCCGATGACCGCAACCGCGTTGGCGGGCGTCGCAGCGGGCTGGAAGGCTGGCTGAAGACACGTTGGCGATGTGAGTTGTGTATCCTGCCTCCATGCTGTGACGACATCGAGCTACAGGGCTCCTATCGTCTCATGATCGTGCTCACCGCGCAACGGCCGCCGGCACGTCCTCCCCGACAAACCACCTCTTTTTGAAGGATGACAACCATGAGCGATACCGAACAAGCACAAGGCGGCGAGCAGCGTCAGATCCAGCTTCGCATCGATGAATCCAAGATGACCAGCACCTACGCCAACACCATCAGGACCTCGACCACACAGGACGAGGTCGTCATGGACTTCGGCATGAACCTGCCCGTGCAGGGCCAAGACGGCAACCCCGCGATCATGTTCTCTGTGGGCAGCCGCACGATCATGAACTGGTCGGGCGCCAAGCGTCTGGCGATCAGCCTCGGGCAGATCATCCGCCGCTACGAAGAGCAGAACGGCGAGATCGCTCTCCAGCAGCCTCGCGCTCAGAACGACGGCCCCAAGCTCGCCGACACCTCCGCCGACTCCTGATCGAGGCTCCAGAGCCCGGCATCTACAAACTGCACAGATCCGACCCTTCGCCTCGGCGGAGGGTTTTTTTGAGATTTGACCCTCAATTGTATAAAATTTGCTCAACCGTTTAGCAGGCTCTCATTGGTTGATAAACTGCACATTCAAGGGGTATTGCCCCCATCAAGGAGCTGCCGAGCCTTGACACCAGCCTCGATATGTGCGGTAATGGCTGGGTCAAGGAGTGCGTCTTCCTCCGAAGGATGACGCGGCACCTTGGGTGCCGGTCAATGCGAGTCCCTTTGTGCAAGGAGGTACAACCGTGATTTCAGATCGCCCAGACCCCTCTGCCGAGAACCCGCTGGCTTCAGCGTTGGGTTCGAGCTTCCTCGAAGACAAACCCGCCTTCCGAGCCGACACCGACCAAGGCGGCTCGTGGTGGGTCTGGAGAAGGCTCAGCGTCAACGGATGGGCCACCCACCACCGCTGCGGCGACCGTGAAGCGGCCCACTCGCTGGCGGCTCAACTCAATCGCTCTGCAGACGACGTCGCCTGACGCACCGAGTTCTAGGTGTTTTTTGAGATGCTTTCACAGGTTTTCTCAGAATTGGGCAACTTGATGCAACACAAGTTAGTGTTTACCAATACACTCTTCTGTGGCACTACGCGCGAGCCCCATCGACTCGCGCCCACATAGGAGAAAGCACCATGCATGTCACACGCTCTCAACTCGCAGCCGTCCTGATCTCGGGAGCAACCCTCGCTCTGATCCCCGCCTGCGAAACCACGAACCAACACCACGCCCCCAACCGCAGCGTCGGAGACTCGGGCGGACGCATCAACCCATACTCATCGACCTCAGCCGATCGGGCTTCGGGAGCTGCCAGCGCACCCGCGCTGTGGGAGTTCAGCGATCAGGTTGCAGAATCTCTCGTGCGGCGCATCGCGAGCATCCCCGAGATCGCTCAATCGCCCCAACGGGTCATCGTTGAGCTTGGCAATCTCTCCAACGCCACGGACACTCCGACGCAAGATTTCGAGCTGATCCAGCGTCGACTCCGCAGCAAGCTGCTCACGAGCGACGTGGTGACCAACCGTGTGCGGTTCGTCGAGTCGATCGACGACATGGACGCCGAGTACCGGCGCATTCAGGCGACCGATTCCAGAGGGATGAACCCGCTGACCGATCGTTACGACCCCAACTCGATCTATGTGCTGCGGGGCGACTTCTTTGAGTCTTCAAGGCGTGGCGGCGAGACCCGGCGTTACTTCTTCGAGTTCCGGCTCACCAACCGCCAAACCCGGACGATCGTGTTCAACGATTCGTTCGATCTCGCTCAGGTCCGCTGAGCGTGGTGCTTTCGAGGACCAAAGCCGCGATGGTGTGCGCTCTGTGTTCGAGCGTGCTGTTGGCAGCGTCGGGCTGTGTGACGACTCCCTCGTCGCACCGACCCAATCAGAGCGCACGCTTTCGGATGAGTGATCTGGATCAAGCGGTCGCTGCTGTGCGCACCGACCTGGTCGGTTCACGATTCGTGAGCGATGCACGCCAATCGGGCAGCGTGCTCTTGCGGGCCACACCTATGACCAATCTCTCGCTCGATCGGTTCACGCGGGCCGAGGAACGCATGGTGGTTTCGCGTGTGCTTTCTGATTCGGGTGTTCAAGTGGCGCTGCGTGAAGCGGGCATTCGGCTGCTCGACCCGAAGCATTCGCTGCCCGACGACGCCACGCATGAGTTCCGGGCAGAAATCCGCTCGCTGGCGCGCGAGGGAGCGGCCGGGGGGGCGGGGGGGGGTCGCAGGCGTGAGCACAACACGCGG
>CAYUVO010000053.1:0-18258 GCA_964448185.1 uncultured Phycisphaeraceae bacterium | reverse complement strand
TGCTCATCGGTGACGCCTCGATCGTCAACGGCGTGGCCATGGAAGGGCTCAACAACGCGGGCACGCTCGGACGACAGTTCCTCGTCATCCTCAACGACAACGGGATGTCGATCAGCAAGCCCCAAGGCGCGGTGTCGCAATACTTCGACCGCGTTCGCCTGAGCACGACGTACAAGGACATCAAGAACGCGGGCAAGCAGGTGCTCGACCACGTGCCCGGCGGCTCGATGATGGCCGAGGCGTACCACCGAGCGGGCGAGATGACCAAGGCCATGGTCGCCCATCGCGGCAAGCCCGCTGGCTGGTTTGAGCACTTCGGCTTGCTCACAGCAGGTCCGATCGACGGGCACTCGCTGCCCGAGCTGATCGAATATTTCGCCGAAGCCAGAGAGTTCGATCGCCCGATGGTGCTCCACGTCAAGACAATCAAGGGCAAGGGGCTCGAGTACGCCGAGAATGACGCGACGAGCTTTCATTCGCCGCCCGCGCACACCTACGACCCGGATTCATGCCGCGTCGAGATCAAGTCCTCGGGCCGATCGTTCACACAGGCGTTTGGCGACGCCCTCATCGACATCATGGACCGCGATGACAAGGTTGTTGCGTGTACCGCAGCCATGCCCGGGGGCACGGGAACGGACATAGCGCTCGAGAAGTTCCCCGAGCGAGCTTGGGACGTGGGCATCTGCGAGAGCCACGCGATGGACATGATGGCGGGCCTCGCCAAGACGGGCTACAAGCCGTTCTTTGCGGTGTATTGCACGTTCTTGCAGCGGGCGTTCGATCAGGCGTTTCAGGAAGCCGCCTTGCAGGGCTTGCCGGTTCGGCTGTGCCTTGATCGTGCGGGATTGGTCGGCGGCGACGGCGCGGTGCATCACGGCTTCTGCGATGTCTCGTTGCTCCGCACGCTGCCCAACGCCGCCATCACCGCAGCGCTCGACGAACCAAGCCTCAAAGCGGCGCTCGATTTCATGCTCGGCTACGAACAGGGTTTGTCCTCGGTGCGGTATCCACGCGAGAGTGTCAGCGATCGGCTCGCAGAGACCGACTGCCCGCCGTTTGTCCTCGGCGAGGCTCGCTGCCTGACACCCGAGTTCGACCTGCTCGCTGGCGGTGATGTTCCCGACATCGCGGTGCTGGCCTTTGGCACCTCGGGGATCACTGCGCTCGACGCTCTCGAACTGCTCGGCGACGAATACCGAGTGGGCGTCTGGGACGCACGCTTCGCCAAGCCCGTGGATACCAAGCTGATCCGTGCTCTGCTCGAACGCGGGATCCCGATCGTCACCGTCGAGGACCACACGCTCATCGGCGGGTTCGGCGCGGCCGTCGTCGAAGAAGCCTCGGCCATGGGTCTCAACGCGGGGCTCGTGTCGCGTCTCGGGCTGCCTGATTCATGGATCGCTCAGGACAGCAGAAGCTCGCAGCTCGCCGAGGTCGGTCTCGACGCTGCGGGCATCGCCTCAGCGGTCCGCGAGGCCGCTGCTCGAACGCCTACCACCGCGCCCGCTCGGACTTCGGCGTCATCTGTCGTCGAGAACCTGCCCGCGGACCAGAGTGCGAGCCGGACTCGCAGCTCTTGAACGCCTCCATCGGCTAGGCTCTGTGCCATGAAACGATGCGCACTCCTCTTGGTCGATCGCCACCGCGACGGCGCCGCACAGGCAGCCGACGAGGTCGCCTCGCTCGCCGCTGCTCAGGGTCTCAACATTATCGAACAGCACGCGGCCCACACGGGTTCCCTCGAGGGGCCAACAGAGTGTGAGATGGTCATCGTGCTCGGGGGCGACGGCACCCTGCTCTCGCAGGCTCGCCGAGGGGTTGGCCTCGATCTTCCGATTCTTGGGGTGAATCTGGGAAGACTCGGGTTCATGGCGGCGTTCGACCTTGAGAGCGTGCGTCACAACGCGGCCGAGCTGTTCGGCCAGCACGCTGATGTACCCATGCGAACCCTCATGATGCTCCGCACACAGATCTTCACTCCCGGCGCAAAGACCCCGCGATTTAGCAGCCTCGCACTCAACGAAGCCGCGATCACCGCGGGGGCTCCGTTTAGGATGGTCGAACTCGAACTCAGCGTCGATCACCGCCCCGGACCGACCATCGCGGGCGACGGGCTGCTCGTGTGTACGCCCACAGGCTCAACCGCGTACAACGTCTCAGCGGGCGGGCCGATCGTCGCGCCGGGCGTCGAAGCCATGACCGTCACAGCGATCGCGGCGCACACGCTGGCGTTTCGTCCACTCGTGCTCAACGCCGATTGCCGGTTTGAAGCCACGCTCCGCAGAGGCAACGACGATCCCGGCGCCACCGGCACCACCCTCGTGCTCGACGGGCAAGTGCTCGAACCGATCCACACCGGCGAGACGATGGTGGTCAGCCGGGCAGATGAAACCGTGCGGTTTATCACGGACCGGGCGGTGCGGTTCTGGGACACGGTGATCGAGAAACTCCACTGGGCAGCCAGGCCCAAGCTGCGAAAGAACGACCATGACTGAACACACTGCGCACGCCACAAGTTCATCCGAGCCGCTGCAACTCCGCTGCCTTGAAGTCTTCGGCGGCAACCGCGCCGAACGCCAGGAACTCTCCGTCCCGGGCATGGACGTGATGGTCTACGCACACCCCTTCGAGGGCTCCGAATCCGGGGGCGACCTGCACTACGTCTCGACTTGCCTCCGTGGCAACATCTCTCGGTTCCTCGTCGCGGACGTCTCAGGCCACGGCGAATCGGTCGGTGAGCTCGCCCTCACACTGCGTAAGATTTTGAGAAAGAACATCAACACACCCGACCAGACCCGGCTCACAAGGCAACTCAACACGGAGTTCTCGGCTCTGAATGCAGGCGGCAAGTTTGCAACCGCTGTGATCGGGACCTATCTCGGGCCGACCCAAAGCCTGCTTATCTCCAATGCGGGCCACCCACCGCCGCTGTGGTTCTCGGCGAAATCGCAAACTTGGTCGCTGCTCACCGCGGATGATGCGCTGGACAAGGACGACGCCCCGGGCGAGATCGCCAACCTGCCATTGGGCATTATCGAGCCCACCGAGTACCGCCAGTTCGCGGTCCAGCTCGGACTCGACGATGTCGTCGTGTTCTATACCGATTCGTTGATCGAGGCGTCCGACGCCGATGGCCGCCAGCTCGGACCCGAGGGCTTGCTCAAGCTCGTTTCATCGCTCGGCCCGTGCGAATCGGGAACGCTGTGCGACACACTGCTCGATCAGCTCAAGATCTATCGTGGCGGCATCGAAGCCGACGACGACGTGACAATGCTCGTCCTCCGGCACAACGCGGGCAAAGCCCCTGGCAAGTCCACCGGCGAATGGATCAACGCCATCGGCAGGCTTCTCTCTGGTCGGTAATCACCGGTCGATATTCACCGGACAGCGAGCAGCTCCATCGCAGCAAGCAACCGCTGCGCCGATTCTGGGTTGCCCAGTTCCGCCTTGCCAAAGCCTCGCAGAGCGCCCGCCTCGCTCGCAGCTTGCTGCGCATCGGCATGGTTGCTGATAAGCAACGGCACGCTCGGAGTGTTGAGCGTTTGTTCGAGCACACGCTGACCTGAGAGATCCGCAAACCGCCCATCGAGCACACGATTGATGAGCAGCACCATCGGTTGGCCCAGCACCTCGGTAAGTGCCGCGTCCTTGTTGACTCGTTCGACCGTTGCCCCCTTGGCGTGCTTACGCACAAACCGCGTCAGAAACATCGAATCGGGGATGCAGTGTCCTACCAGAATCACTCGAACATCTTGGGTCACGCCTCGCTCCTTGTCTCGGTTTGGACCCGCCGCATGCGCACACGCTCGGATCCTACAACAACTACCACGCCCCGCCACGGATATTCCTTCTGGACCCCGGTGATCCTCTCCGAAGAGAGCTGCTGGGCGACCGGCTTGACCACACGCATCGCGAGGCTGTCGGTTCCCTCGCCACCGGTCAGCCTCGCATGAGCCGATCTCAGATAGGCCGCGATCACCAGCCAGCTCTGGCGCGTAAACACATCGCGGGGCCAACAGATTTCATCCGCCCTCATGTCCGCTTGACTCCACAGCAAGTCCGCCTGCTGGGCGATCACCGAATTGGCTTCGCGGAGCTGCTCCGCCGAATCTGCGAGCCGATCCGAGAGCGACGGCATCGCTGAGATGATTTTTTTGAGCACCTCGTGGCGGATGCGTGCGCGCAGTCGCGTGCGATCGTTGTTGGTTTCATCAGTCACGGGCGACCACCCCATCGCGTCGCATAGTTCCCGGGCTTGTGCGTGTGAGACACCCAGCATCGGGCGTACAAGCGTGACCGATTCGTTGAGCGGGCGGGTGGGCGAGATGCCACTAAGCCCGGCGAGTCCTGCGCCGCGGGCTGCAGCCATGAGCATGGTCTCGGCCTGATCGTCCGCGTGATGACCGGTGACAACAAACGGACACCCGTGTGAGAGTGCCAACTCCGTCAACGCCGCATACCGAGCCTCGCGAGCGTTGGCCTCAGCGTTGCCCCGCAAGTGCTTGACGCGGACAGCCGATTCGCAGAACTCGATCCCGAGTTGACCCGCGAGTGCCTTCGCCCGGTCGCGGTCGGCGAGTGTTTGTGACTCGGGCCGAAGGTCGTGGACGATGTGCCCGAGCACGACGTGGGTGCTCGCGCAAGCCAGTGCGATGGCCAACGCCGACGAATCACAGCCCGCCGAGCACGCGATGAGCGTTCGCCGGTCCCGGTCAGGGATTCCCTCCCCCCCCCCCTCCCCATGCCCAGCCCCTGTAAGGGCTCGCCACGATTCGACCACTACTCGCCCAGCGGGGACACGGCGCACAGCAGCTCGATTGGACGTGGCAACAGACATACGCCATGATGGTACAACTCGAACCCGCCAAATCCTCCCGCCATCACGAAAGCCTCCATCGTGCCCCTACCTTTCGACTCCACTGTTCAGGACGCCCCCGTTCACGAGGCCAAGCTCATCGGCGTCGATCCCGATCCCGCGCTCTCGCAGGAAGCTGTGGGCGAGGGGGTGGTCGGCGAGGGGGTGGTAGGAGTGGAGGCGGACGCTGGGGAATCGACCGGCTCGCCCTCGCTGCTGGTCGAGAACTTCGGGAGCTGGCTGATGGTCGCGGGCGTCGGCGCCCTGATCGTCATCCTGTTCCGCAACCTCCGCAAGCTTCGGCGAAAGACACATGAGATGGACCGCGATCCGCGAGACCGGATCGACGAAATCCAGGACCGCGTCTCGGGCATCAACGACATGCACGGCATGACCGCGCGCGCTCAAGAATCCGTCCAGACCCTCATCACTCAACTCGAAAACAAAGCGGCTCGACTCGAAGTGCTCCTCGACAAGACCGAGGCACGCATCGCCGAGTTCGATGCCAGGCTCAATGAGCTGGATTCCAAAGCGGCACCGAGCACACACCCCCCCACCCACCAGACCCCGCGTCTGGCAACGCACACCGGCAAGCCCCCCTATCGAGCCGATGCAGACACCGCTCCCCCCATCGACCCGCTTCACAAGCGTGTCCACGCGCTCGCCGATCAAGGGCTCGATTCAGTCGAGATCGCAAGACAGATCAACCGCCCGACGGGCCAAGTCGATCTGATCTTGGCCCTGCGCCGAGCCTGAAGACCACCTCGACGACCCACGCTACATCTCCTGCACCGCAGCAATCGCGAGAATCTCGAACGCGACATGCGCAGCAATCAACGCGGTGTTCTGCGCAACATCCAACATGGGCAGCACCTCGACCACATCCGCCCCCACGATCCGCAAGCCCTTGGCCGACCTGATCGCAGTGAGCGCCTCGGCACTCGTAAACCCGCCCACGCTGGGAGTCCCCGTCGCGGGCGCATACGCCGGGTCGATGCAGTCGATATCGAACGTGACGTACACGGGCCGATCGCCGATGTGTTTGCGGAACTTCTCCATGATCGCAGGGCCGGTCGCCCGCCACTGATCTGCGGTCGCGATCGTCACGCCTTGGTCGCGCGCATAATCCAGATCCCGCTTCGAGTTGAGCGGCCCTTTGATCCCCACCGAAAGCATCGCCTTGGGATCCACCAGCCCGTCCTCGATGGCCCGAATGAACGGCGAGGCGTGCCCAAAGCGTTCGCCCCAGACCTCATCGACCGTGTCGAGGTGGCTGTCAAAGTGCAGCAGCGCGAGCCCCTCGGTAGGCAATCCGAGCCGATGGTGCGTCGCTCGAAGGTTGGCATACGCGATCGAGTGATCGCCGCCCAATGCGAGCAGCCTCGTGTGTCCCGGCTCTGCGAGATCGGCTGCGAAGTCCGCGACCGCGTCGAGCGTGCCCCTCGGCGAGTAGGGCTCGACGGGGGCATCACCCGCATCGGCGAGCGAGAACACTTCGAGCACATCCACATCGTGCTCGATCGAGTACGCCTTGAGATATTGAGAAGCGTCACGGATCGCTCGGGGGCCAAAGCGGGCACCCGGGCGGTAGGTGACTCCTGTGTCGTATGGCACGCCGTAGATCGCCCAATCCACCGGGCAATCGGCAGGATCGACATCGGCGAGCCTCGGGTAACGACCAAAGGTCACGAGCCCCGCGAACCGGGGCGTGATGCGTGAATCGGGGAGCTTGGTGCGTCTGGGGTTCATAGGAGCATGGTACCCGAAGCTTCGCACTCGGCGGATTGTGTTGCCCCGGCTTGCATTCTCAGCGCGAAATCCCCAATATCTTGTTGTGAATCAAAATCCCTCCGACCACATCGAGTCCGTTCCTCCCGCCATGCCGATCCCTGCGAGTTACGGCCGATCAGTACCGCCCTCAGGTGATCCGACCAACGGAGTCGAGTTCTCAACTTTGGGTTGCTTCAAATACTCCTTCGACTTGTTCATCAGGCACTGGCTGTTCTTGACGCTCTTTATGCTGATCTACATCGGCGGGAGCCTCCTCGTAAACTTTATTCCGATCATTGGTTTCTTCACCATGTTCGCCGCCGTGGTCTTGCTTGCCGGGGCATGTAAAGCGGTGATTGAGGCTGAACGCCGGGGGAAAAAGGCCGAGTTTGTCGAGATGTTCAATGGCTTCAAGACCATCCGTGGGCTCGAAGTCGCCCTCGAAGTCTTGATCCTGACCATCATTGTCCTCGTGGCCATGATCCCAGCAGTCGTAGGGACCGTGATTCTTATCTTCGCCATCAATCAGGCCTCGACGGGCGGCTCCTCGATACAGTTATGGATTATGTCCCTCGGGTTGATCACGCTGAGCATCATCATCACTACGTTCTTTCAACTCCGGCTGATGATGGCGATGATCGTGAGCATGGACAAGATCGAAACAGAACCCTTCAACCCGATTTCATCTCTCAACGCCGGGTGGGACCTGACTCGCGGCCACACGCTCGGGTTGTTCGCCATCTGGTTCGTGGTGACGCTCATCTCTTTCCTTTCGGTTCTCGCGTTGTGTGTCGGGTACTTTCTTGTCGCCATGCAACTCACCGCGGCCACTCTGGTAGCGACCTACCTCTTGCTGCTGCCACCGAGCCAGCGGGGAGGTAGATTCGCCGACAAGACCACCTGCCCCTGGTGTGCCTACGACCTCAGCGACACCGCTGGCGCGCTGTGCCCCGAGTGCGGGCTCGATCATCCAGCCCGAGTGCAACAGACACAACATGAAGCCCAACCCGCGATGTAGAGATTGTCCTGCGTTGTAGAGCTTGCGCTACTCGACCCAGCTTGCGTCGAACGTCATGCCCTTGGGCACAACGGGCGAGGAGCCCGTATCGATCAGACCAGCTGTCGGGAATGCGCAGTAATCGAGGCTAAAGCTCCCCGCGGGTCGGTGGTTGCCCGAGAGCCCGAGCCCGCCGAACGGCAGCTTGCTCGAAGCACCCGCGGTGCCCGTGTTGATGTTCACACACCCCGTGCGCACTTCACGCATAAACCGCTCGACCGCGTGCTCATCTTTCGTAAACAACGACGCTGCGAGCCCGAAGCGCGTGGCATTCGCCTGCTTGAGCGCATCATCGAATGAGTCCACCACCGCAATGCGAAGCAAAGGCCCAAAGACCTCGGTATCGCACCCGGGGCCTTCATCGAGCCGACTGAAATGATCGACCCGCATCACGCCCGGCGAGATGAACCAGCCGCCCTTGCCCAGTTCGAGCGAGCGGGCTTCGAGCAGCATCTCGCCGCCATCTTCGCTCCATGCGCTCTGAGCCAACAGCATCGACGACCGCGCTTCCTCGGAAATCAACGGCCCCATGAACACGTTGCTCTCGCTATCAGGCGACCCCACCGCAAGCTCCCCCGCTGCGCGCACGATCGCCCCGATGAGCCGATCCGCAACGTCCTTATGCACGAGCAATCTTCGCATGCAGGTGCAGCGCTGGCCCGTAGTGATAAAAGCTGTGCGCACCGCTTCGGCTGCTGCGAGCGCAAGATCCGCATCGGGCAGCACGATCGCCGCGTTGTTGCCGCCGAGTTCGAGCGCCACCATTCGGCCCGGACGATCAAGATTCGCTTCAAGCAGCTTGCGCCCGACGGGCCACGACCCGGTGAACAGCACGCCATCGGTATCGGGATGACTCCCGAGATGTGCTGCGACTTCGCCTCGGCCTTGCACGAGATTGAGCACGCCCGCGGGTGCGCCTTCGAGCGAGAGGGCTTCCGCGAATAACTCGGCGAGCAACTGCCCGCACGCCGGGGTCTTGTCCGACGGCTTGAGCACGATCGTGTTGCCCATGAGCAGCGACGGAACGATGTGCCCGTTGGGCAGGTGCATCGGGAAGTTGAACGGCCCGATGACCGCCAGCACGCCGTGGGGCCTAAACCAGCACTTGCCCGACCGCGTCGCGTTGATATCAAACTCAAACCCGCTGACTCTGCGCAGCCCGCCGTGCTCGGAATCGTCAAGCGTGATGCCGACCTTGCCCCCGAGCAGCCCCGCTTCGCCCGCCGAATCCCATGCGACCTTGCCGACTTCATCGGTCAGCAGGTGCGTCGCTTCATGCACCCGTTGTGCGCACAGATCAACATAGCGATCAAGGACTGCCTTGCGCCGATCGAACGACCAACTCGACCACTCGGGCAATGCTGTGCGAGCCGAAGCCACTGCACGATCTACCGCTTTGGTCGATCCCGAACCGCGCCAGATAACCTCATCGGGTCGCGCCGGATTGGTGGACTCGAACGTGTCTTTGTCACGAGTAGTAACGAGCGGCTCCCACCGTCCATTGATGTAGTTCGACGGCGGATAACGCAACGAAGCGTGCGAAGGTTCGGTCATCGGTTGAGGCATCAGGTTGCTTTCCCGCCAGCTTTGGTCGAGCGGCGTGATGTGGTAGCTTTCTTGGTGGACGCTTTGGCAGGCTTCTTCTGAGCCGCGCCGGAATCCTTGGCTTTCTTTGAACGCACGGGCATGATCGTGATGCCGCAGGTGTCGCCCGGCTCAGCACCAAGCGTGGTCATCGCTTCGCGTGACACGCTCACCGTGCCGTCGGATGCGATCACCACAGGCTGCTCGACCGCTCGGAACTCACCGTTCGCCGAGAGCACGCTGACAATCGCCCGTTGCTTGGCTTTGCTCTTGGCCACGGGTTTGCCCAGCGTGCATTCTTTGGTTTCTTTCACGACCCAGATATCGTCGGTGTTGGCTCGCAAGAACGGCCCGCCGTCGAACGGATCGACCATGTTGTTGTATTCAAAACCCAAACGTTCGAGCATCTTCCGCGCCGGGATCGTGTCATGCCCCACTCTGCCGATGACCTCGCGCGCATGCGGCGGCAACAACGAAATATGAATGTCACCCGTGGGCATCAACGCCTTGATGAACTCGCGGCTGTACTGACAAAACCGATCGGCTTCCTCATAACTCAGCGGCACAAACCGCCTGCCGAGATAGTCCCACAACGAGTTCTGACCGTCGGCCGTGATCGGAGCCATCATCTCGCCGAGCACCTCGTCGCGGAACCGATCGCGGAACCGACCTATGAAATGGAACCTAACAAGGCTGAGCAATCGTCCGAGCTTCTCGGGATGTCCACGGAACGACGGCTGCAAGATCAGTCCGCCGATTTCCGTCGGGCCGCTCGTGTCCTCGTGCAGCCGAGCGACGAGCGTGTTGGTCCCGGTCTTCAAGCTCTCCGAATACTTCTCGCGAATCTCGAGCTTAAAGCACAGGTTCGGATTGTGCGGCCCGCCCATCTGCGCGATGAGTTGGCTCGTACCCAAGCAGCCGTGATTCTCCGTGTCGTCAAGCACAAACATGAACAGATCGGTTTTGGCGATCGAATCGCTCAGCCCGCCGGGATTATCACCCGCCTGCGCTCCGATGTGCGGCGGCTCACCCTTGGCAACACGCTTGAACGCGCCGCGCGATGAACGAATCTTCTGCGCAATGATGTTCGAGTCAGCGGGCAGATTGATGAAATGCACCATCTTCGCCATCTTGTGCAGCGTGGACTGGTCATCGAGATGGGCGCAACGAATCAAGAACATGGTGTACCTCGGCGCAGACCGCCAATATCAGCTTCCCCCGCGATTCTATCAATCCCGCGAGTTATCCCGCGACCTTCGCAAGGCCCCGTTCGAGGCACTCAAAGATCCGCGGCCAATAGCTGTCTTCCATCACCGGCATCGGCGGGAGCATGCGGATGTGGAACGGGCCGTGCCCGCAGTAGAACACAATGAGCCCCTCGTCAAAGCACGCGCGGCACGCGGCGCTGACCTTCGCCTTGTCCCCGCCAAAGGGTGTGAACTTCATCATGCCGCCCACGCCGCCCGACAAGCTCTCGCCCGTGGGCAACTGCGGGAACCAATCTGGGTGCTTGGCCGCGAGCGCCGCGACGTGTTCGCAGAACAACTTGTGGTGATGCGCAAACGAGCCGTCGGGTCCATAATGGTTACCCGCTTCGAGCATCTCGAGCACACGAAGCCCGCCGGTAAAGTCCGCCGTTGCGCCGGTGAACGTGCCGCTGAGCAGCCCGGGGCGAGGGCTGTAATCATCTGTGTACAGCGTCGCGCACGCCTGCGTCATCTTGCCCACACAGAACACATCGACATAGTCACCCAGGTCGTACATCTCGTAGGCGAACATCCGCTCGGTGCGGCCGAACGATTGGATCTCGTCGTCCCAGATCGCAATATCGTGCCTGCGGCAGCAGTCCATCAGTGCTGTGAAGAACTCACGCGGCGCGGTGTTGAACCCGCCCTCACCCTGCACCAACTCGAAGATGAAACACGCATGCAGCTTCGGATAACGAGTCGCGTATTCTTCAAGCTGCGCGACGCACTGATCGATAAACTTCGTCTCGCCCCCGGCCAACTGCACAGCCTCCTCGGTCCAGAACGGTATGTAATCAACCTGCGTTGAAAGCGGGAGGCCGTCGCGACCCGCGTGCGAATCACCGATCTGTGCCATCGTCACGGTCCGACCCATGAAGCAGTTGCTAAACGCGATGACCCGCGATGCCGGAGCATGCTTCTGATAGCACACCTTGAGCGCGCTCTCGTTGGCGACCGCTCCACTCGTGGTAACGAACGCCTGACGCAATCGGCTCGAACGCGAAGCAAGCTCGACGAGCTTGGCGCCAAACTCATACGCCGCTGAGCCGCTCTGGAGATTGCCGTGCTTGATGGTGTCTTCGGTTCCTGCTTGCAGCGCAGCGCGGACCATCTCCGGGTGGCTGTGCCCAAAGAAATGAACCCCGATGCCGCAGATCATGTCCCACTTCACACTGCCATCGCCCAGCTCAACCAACGGCCCGTTTCCGAGCCCCGACCCGATGTACGGGTACAAGAGCCCGCGTCCCTTGACCTTGGCAGCGCTTGCCATCACGTCGTCATAGCTCGCTACGAGCCCCGGTTCTGCGGGCCGCGCATCGGTGATCGCCTTGGAATGCTCGCCCACTCGATCGACGATCGTGCCGATCGCTTCAGCGATGATGGGGTCGTGCCGCATGTCGCAGCCGTGGCTTGTGGTCTTGCTTGTGGTCTTGGTCGATGTCGTCGTCACTTTGGAATCCTTCACTCGAAACGAAGCCTTCCCTCGGCCAGCCGAGAGATCGTCAATGCCAGCATCTGGCATCGCTCAACAAGCGACGCCAACTCGATCCATTCATCGGGCGTGTGCAGCCCACCGCCACGAACCCCGAGCGTATCAATCGTCGGCAATCCGGCCGCCTGGAGTTGGTTCCCGTCGCACACTCCGCCCGTCTTGGCGAACGGAAGCCGTTGCCCGAGATCCTCAGCCGCTTCTCGGGCCAACATCGCAAGCTTCTCGGTCCTTGGAATCAATGGCTTGGCGGGCCGATTGAAGCTCCGCATCACCTCGGCCCCGGGCATCGAGCCCTCGGGCGTGGCCATCGCATCGAGCTCACGAGCCAACTCGTCGCAGATTTCCTGCGTCGGGTACCGCACGTTGCCCCACGCCCACGCCTCGTCGGGCACCGCGTTGGTAGCTGCCCCGCCACGCAAGGGACCAATATTCAGAATCTTCCCCCGCGTGATATCCGGCATCTTGCCCGCAGCCACGATGCACTCGCCAAGCTTGGTCACCGCTGAAACGCCCTCAGCGAAAGCCCGGCCCACATGCGACGCCTTGCCTCTGCACCGGATCGCAAACTGACCCGAGCCCATGCGATCAACCGCGAGCTCGCCCCCCGCGAGCGCCGGCTCAAGCGCAAGGCCCACATCGTGCGCACGAGCTTCGGTCGCGAGCGCCGTGTCTGAGAAATAGCTCCCGGTTTCTTCGTCGCTGTTCATCAGGAACGACCAGCCGCACCGGATGCCGCACTCCTCGAGCGACTCGAGCGCCGCCATCGCGATCACGAGGCCGCCCTTCATATCAACGCACCCCGGCCCGGTCGCAGTCGATCCACCCGGAGCGATCGAAAGCTCCCGAAAATCCCCCTCGGGATCGTGCACCGTATCGAGATGCCCCGCGATGAGCACCCGCGGCATGCCCTCGACCAAACGTGCGCACACCGCTGTCCGTGGCGGCTCGCCCGACGCTTGCGTGCCGAGGATCCATTCGGGCCGAGAATCAGGGGCGTAGTCGTGGGTGACCGCTCCGAGCGCTTCGAGCCGAGCAGTGAAAGTGCCCCGAGTCAGATCAAGAGCCTGTGTGTTGTTGGGGCCTGTGGGAGTTCCGACGTGGAGCCGAAGATCATCGAGCAACGCAGATGCCCGGCCTGCGATCGCGTCCATAAGCTGGCGTTCAGTCTGTGTCAATCGCTCTGCGGGCATCCGCTACGGTATGCCCTCCAGACCGCTCTGAGCGTGCGAAAGACACGCCTCTTGCCTACTGAATCCCGCACGGCGCGCCCCCCCCCCCCCCGCGCCGCGGCACCCCACCTCAACTCGGATGATCTTCAGATAAACGCGAGCCACCCGGTCACGATGAGTGAAAGCACGATGGCCACTCGCAGCGTGCGCACGGATCGATCGATCACCAGTCGCTCGGTGCCTCGGGCTGCGATGCGTTCGAGCTTGGTGCAGCGCAGGTTGATCGAGCCGTGCCGCCACGAGCGTTTGGTGGGCGAGATGCCGTTGAGCATCGCGACGCGTTGCAACGCCCCAGCGAGCAGAGCGGGCCCGTCGAGCCCGTCGCGGCTGAGCCAGCGCGCCGCGTGCGCATCGGCCTGCCACTCGAACCGCCTGCTCACGAGCACGATGCTTGCGAGCGCGGCCACGATCCCGCCGCCGCCCGACCACAAAGAGCCTTCGGCCCCTTCTCCGAGCAGCAGGCTCAGTGCCAAACCTGCCCCCGAGCCCACGCCCAGCACCGCGAGTGCGAGCCATGCGGCGTGGTGCTGACGCAGGTGCGCCGCCTCGTGTGCGACCACCGCATCGAGCTCGCTCATCGGCATGCTTTCGAGCAACCGATCGGTCATCAACAGGTCACGCAGAGGCCACACCAGCCCGACGACCGCAGCGTTCGCGCCGCCCGAGATCGCCGAGTTGGCATTCGTCCGCCAGACCCGCATCGAGGACACCCGGACCCTGCACGACGCGAGCCGAGCTTCGACGACTTCGCGGAGCAGCCCGGTTCCCAAGGGCGCAGTGTCCCAGAGCCACCGGATCGCAAGCGGGAACATCGAGAGCACCAACCCCGCGCCCACCAACAGCACCACGCCCGAGATGAGCAGCGCTGCTTGCTCACCATCGCCCGCAAGCCAGGACTCTGGCAGATGCTCGGTCCATGCGGGAGGGGGCGAGGATTGGGTGGAGGGGGAGGAGTTCGGGATCGACTGGTCTTGTGCGCGCAGTACGCCATCGGCGATCGTCGCCGACAGTTCACCGATCCCCATGAGCATCACCACGGGGATCACAATAAAGAGCAGGTCCTGGCGAACATGCGACCACACCGCGCCCACTCGGTTGGGCATGGTCTCGATGGTTTCGCCGCGATCGAGCCGACCTATCAAGGCCGCTTCATCGAGCCGACGTTCCACGCCGAACATTACCCACCACGTCCAGATCACCACCGCCAGCACCGGCAGCGTCGCCACCAGCTCATCGACCACCAACAGATCACCCATCCACATGCGCACAAGCCCCAACGGATCGACCGTGAGAATCGCAGCGACATGAATCAGCACCGCAAAGGTTCGCGTTCGACCCGCAGCGGTAAACGCCTTGCGTGCGTGGACAAGCTTGCCGGTCGCGTCGAGCAGCCCGGTGCGCCTCAGAGTGGTCAGTGCGAACACCGTGCTCAGCGTGAGCATCGGCATGAGCCACAGCGCAAGGCGTTGCCACACGGGCAGGGTGTCGTCAGCAGGAGGCATCGCATCCGAGAGATGCGTGGCCACGAACGCGACAACCAGCAGCACATGAATCACGGGACGGCCTTCATCGGGATGACTCGCTCAGGGTTTGAGATCGATCACACCAAGGTCGATGACCGAGCCATCGGGGCTGTAGACATCGATGTTGAGGCGGTCATTGCCCACGGTCGTAAACACCACGCAGGTCCGACCCGATCGGGCTGCGTATTGCAGGTCGCCCAGACTCGGTCCCGCGAACTGATCGTTGCTGCGGCGTTGGGCGTGGAGATGGTAATGCACGAGTGCTTTGTAGCTCGAGTTGATCATGTCCTGGCTTGCAACAAAGGTGGTGTCGTTGAGCCTCTGGCTCGGGCGGGGCGGAAACAGGACCGCGTCGAACCCGTCGCCACCCACCGCTTCGAGCATCCCGCCGTACTCGGTCGAGGTGTCTTTGCGATCGAGCATGACCTGCTGGCGGATCTGCCCGATGACGTAGGAATCCCGGACGGCCTGTTCAACGACCGTGAGGGTGAGCGCATCGGCCCAGCTCAGGGTGTCGAGCCAGTCGTCGATGCGTTCGCCTCTGCGCCTGCCGTCCTTGGTGCGGTCCGCGCGGCGTTCGATCAGGGTGCTCCGCTGCTGATGCGATTCGAGGCTCGCCAGCAGCTCACTCTGCGAAGCCTTGAGCCACGCGGGCTGATTGAACGACGCCCACCGCACCGCCTCGACGTGCCGGAACTCCAAGCGGGTCGATGCCGGGAGCTGACGGACCGCATTGGCAGACTGCGCCCACCAATCGGGGGCTTTCTTGTGCGCATCGGCGAGCCACTGCAACTCGTCGCCCGTGATCGGCACGACGCGGAAGTCACGAAGTCCGTCTCGCAGAGCTGCGAGCATGGGTTGTGTGGAGGCTGCAACAGGGCTCGTCGGCGGATCAAGAATCAAACCCGCCCGGTGTTCGCCCGTAGGGTCCAGGCGTGCGAGCAGGTTCCAGGCGTCGGTGCGGGTGCGGTCATCGAAGCGGATGGTTTCGGGGCCGGGATTGGTCTGCGGATCGAGGAACACGCTGTAGACAATCTGGGTAATCGAGCGGTCGGGGTGCATGAGCAGCAGAGCTGTCCGTTCGGAACGTTTGGCGTCGTTGATGGAGACATTGAACCGCGAGTAGCTTCGGACGATGGCGGGGCCGCACTCGGTCCAGCCTCGTTTGGCTGCGGTCATCGCGAGGTACTCGGTCACATCTTCTGAACCCCCGCCATGCGGGAGCATGAGCCTTGTGAGGGCTCTCGAATCGTCGTCGTTGAGCCGGTCTGCGAAGAGCGTCTCGAGGGCAGAGAGCCGGAGCTCTTCCGGGTTGTTGACGGGCCACGCGACTGCTTTGAGCGTGTCGCGGGCGACCGACCGATCGAGCGTGCCCGCTTCGACCTGTGCCCAGAGATGAGTGACCGCCTTCGCCCGCACTCCCGAATGCAGTTCGGGGTTACGCAGATCAGCGGTGGGATCGCCCGTGGACATGGGGTGGCTCGATTGCCCGTCGGTCGCGCAGCCTGACAGGCCGCCCGCTCCAGTGATCGCCCCAGCGACCGCCAGCACGAGGCTGGCCATCATGCCAAAGCGGGAGGTGCGTGCGAAAGATATCAACGGTCGGGTTCGATGCATGCCCGAGTCTAGAGAGCAGAGACGGCCCCCGCCCGGTCGAGAGACGCACAGCGGACTATCATCCCGCGATGAGCACCCCCACGCCTAGATCTCGACCCGCTGGCGATCAGACCGTATTCGTGCGGGTGGCCCGAGTAATCGAACGCATCCGCCCCGCGGTCCAAGCCGACGGCGGCGACCTCGAACTCGTCGACGTCTCGGATGACGGCGTCGTCAAAATCAGGTTCCACGGGGCCTGTGTGGGCTGCCCCTCGAGCGCCATGACGCTGCGTCTGGGCATCGAACGCAATCTGGTCGAGCATGTGCCCGAGATCACGCGAGTCGAAGCCATCGACTGAGACCTGCTTTCGGCGAAAGCCTTACAAAGCACTATCGTAAAACTGGCGAATCTCAAGATGGTCCTTTTGGGGATTGGTTGTCGCGGGTATAGTGCGAACGAGTGAGATCTGTGAGGCCCGCAGGACGTGGAGGCTGAACGCATGCTGGTGATTACGCGACGAGAAGGTGAAGAAGTAGTGATCGGCGACCCCAACAACCCCATCGGGGTGGTTCGGATCGCCTCGGTCAAGGGTGATCGTGTCCGAGTGGCGTTCGATTTCCCGAGGGAAATCGTGATCCATCGGCGAGAGATCGCAGATCAGATCACCGCCGAACCTCCCACGGTGGTTGGATCGATCAAGCCGATCGCCTCGGCGGGTACCTGAAACTCGTCCATCTGAACATCTGAACTTCAGAAGAGCACTTCAAACAAGCCCCGCCGATGCCTTGAGCATGGACGGGGCTGGTGTCTTTGTGGGCTTGATGGAATCGTGCTTACTCGGCGGTGCCGCTGCTCATGTCGTAGACCCAGTTATTGATCGCACGTTCAAACGTCTGAACCTCGCCCTCGTTGAAGAACAGTTCGAGTTCGCGGGTGGCGGCCTCTGGGCTGTCCGAGCCGTGGATGAGGTTGAATGAGTTGGAGACTCCGAAATCACCACGGATCGTCCCGGGCTCAGCCTTGGAGCCGAAGGTGGCGCCCATCATTTTGCGACAGACGTTGATGGCGTCGTTGCCGCTGATCGCGAGCACCAGCACGGGGCTCGAAGTCATGAACGAGACGAGCCCTTCATAGAACGGCTTGGACTGGTGAGCTTTGTAGTGGGTCTCGGCGAGCTTCTCGGTGATGCGTGTGAGCTTGGCGCCGACGATCTGGAGGCCCTTGTCTTCGAAGCGGGTGATGACCCGGCCCATGAGGCCTCGTTGCACAGCGTCGGGTTTGAGGATAATCAGCGTAGTTTCCATCGGTTCGTCTCCACCGGGGTTGGGGGGTTGGGTGTGTATGTGCTATGTGTCCGACCCGTTTGGTCGGCTCTGAGGTGGAGGATAAACCCCAGATCTGCGCGAAGCGAGGAGAGCTTGGTGGAGGTGGAGAGTTCGTCGAAAAAGACAGGCCGCCCCGGTGAAGGAGCGGCCCGTGAAGAACCAAAGGATGTCTCGCGCGGAGCGAGATGTATCGTCGGATCAGGTCTTACGGGCAGGGACCAACGAGACCGAGCAGGGCGAGGAAGTCGCCGAAGCTGACCATGCCGTCACCACCGAGGGTGCCGAAGTCGTTAGCGATATCGCCGATGCAGTCGGGGTTGATGGTGCCGCCGCCGCAGGGACCGACGAGGCCGAGCAGGGCGAGGAAGTCACCGAAGCTGACCATGCCGTCGCCGCCGAGGCTGCCGAAGTCGTCCGCGATGTCGCCGACGCACTCGACGCCCATACCGAGGGTACCGATGAGCTGGATATTGTCGAAGCGGTTGTTGCCGCGATCGTTGTCGTCGTCGATCGCACCATCAAGGTGGAATCGAATGGTGGCCGTCGCAGCGTTATCGAGCATCGAACCCGCATCCG
>CAYUVO010000052.1:18020-18370 GCA_964448185.1 uncultured Phycisphaeraceae bacterium | reverse complement strand
GCCTCGGGATCGAAGCGGCCGGCGCGGAAAACCGTCTTGCCCCCCACCGCGAGCTCCACCAACTGATGCCCGAGGCAGATCCCAATGATCGGGACTCGCGTTGGCGGCTTCCCGCTCGCCCGCAAAGTCTCGATCGTCGCCTCGACCGCTGACGGATCGCCGGGACCGTTCGAGACAAACACGCCGTCAATCTCGCCGCGCTCAAAGCGCCCAAGAATGTCCGCCGCGCCAACATCGTGCGGCACCACGACCACCTCGCACCCGCGCGAAACCAGATGACGCAGGATGTTGTTCTTCGCTCCACAATCAAACGCCAGCACCCGGCATGACTTACCAGCAGCGTGCGGGGC
>CAYUVO010000052.1:0-18010 GCA_964448185.1 uncultured Phycisphaeraceae bacterium | reverse complement strand
ACTCCCCCAACCCCACTCACCCCCCCACTCCCCAAGCGACTGCTCCCATCGGCCTTCTTCACTCCGCCCCACGCTCGGCACGAGGTTCTGGCCCGCCATGCTCCCCGCTGATCGTGCGAGAGCAAGCAGCTCGGCATCACTCAACGACGCATCATCGCTCAGCACTCCCGCCATCGCGCCGCTCGATCGGATCCGACGAGTGAGCGCCCGCGTATCGACCCCGGCCAGACCCATCACGCCGTACGCACTGAGATAGTCGCTCAGCGAGCCCGTCGAGCGGTAGTTGCTCGCAAGCCGTGCGAGTTCATGGACCACCAGCCCCGACACCTGCACCCGAGCGGATTCCTCATCGACGTCGTTGACACCCACGATCCCGATCATCGGGAACGTCTCGACGAGCACCTGCCCGCGGTACGAAGGATCGGTGAGCGATTCCTGATAGCCGGTCATCGCGGTATTGAACACAACCTCGGCGGCCGTCGTCACGCCCGCAGCGCCAAAGGCTCTGCCGCGAAAGATCGACCCGTCCGCAAGGACCAGTCGGCCCCCCCGTCCCCCCCGCCCCGCCCGATGGCCCCCCCGCCCGTCCAATCGCCCCCCCAGTTGCTCGTCACTCTTCGTGTGCTGTGGCATTGGGGTAGAGTTTAGTCCGTGCCACCCGAGCAAACGCTCTTTATCGAAGACCCTGTGCCCGTTGATCCCAACGCGCGGTACGTCCGTGTCGCCATCGAACGCGGCATGGACGCCAACTGGTCCGCCGGCGACGCCCAAGGACTCACCTACGCCGCTCCACAAGACGTTCACCACGGACCGGGCCACGCCGTCATGGTCCCCCTGGGCAGATCCAACACGCAGGTCCGCGGGCTCGTCATCGAAGCCGGCGGCCCAGAACTCCTGGGAAGCCTCGCGCCATCCAAGGTCAAACAAGCCGCTCTCCTGCCCGATGCCCCTCTGCCGCCCGCACTCGTCGAGTTGGGGCTCTGGATCGCCAAGTACTACGTCTGCCCGCTGGGCATGGCGTTCGCCTCGATGGTTCCCGCTGCTGTCAAAAGGGCCACCGGAGCACGCACCGAAACCCGCATCAACCTTGCTCCCAACGCCCCCCCCGGCTCCGACCAACACGCCTCCAAGCTCAAGCTCCCGCCCACCGCCAAAGCCGCGTGGCAAGCCATCAACGAGCTGGCCCCTTCGCCATTCCCATGCACCGCTCTCGCACTGCGCACCGCTCTGGGCATCCGCTCAGTCGCGCCCATCAACCGACTCATCAAGCTCGGCTTGCTCACTACCTCTACCTCCGAGACCGTGCGCACCACCGAGATCCGCTCGTTCGCCGAGTCACAATCTCCCGCTTCCATTCCTACTCCCACGCCCGATCAAACCCGCGTCATCGACGGCATCTCCCAATCCCTGGGCACCTTCCACACCCACCTCCTGCTCGGAGTCACCGGCTCGGGCAAGACCGAGGTCTACATCCGACTCGTTGAACGCACGCTCGAATCAGGCCGCGGTGCGATCGTTCTCGTCCCCGAAATCTCGCTGACTCCTCAAGCCGCCACCCGCTACGCCTCACGCCTCGGCAAAGAACAGGTCGTCGTCCTGCACTCGGGGCTCACCGCTTCCCAGCGTCACGCAGGGTGGCGAAGACTCGCCGAGGGCAGCGCCCGTGTCGTCGTCGGCGCTCGCTCAGCCATCTTCGCTCCCATGCGCGACATCGGGCTGATCGTCGTCGATGAAGAACACGACCCCTCCTTCAAACAAGACCAGCTCCCCCGCTATCACGGCAAAGACGTCGCCATCAAACGTGCCCAGATAGAAAACGCAACCGTCCTCCTGGGCTCGGCGACTCCCTCACTCGAAAGCTTCGCCAACACACGCACTGACCGCTCGACCCTCTGGCGGCTCGACCACCGCATCGGCAATGCCACCATGCCCAAGGTCCGCATCGTGGACATGCGTATCGACGCCCACGACAGCGACACCTCCGACCCCGCCATCCGCAAACGCCCCGAACTCATCGGCCCCACTCTCGCCCGAGCCCTGCTCGACACGCTCGAACAGCAGGATGGAGGCCAAGCGATTCTCCTGCTCAACCGCCGGGGCTTTGGACGCCGCATCGGCTGCGTCGATCGCCGTTGTGGCTGGACGCTTGCCTGCGACCACTGCGATGCCAATCTCGTTTGGCACAAGGCCGCCGATCTCCCTCAAGCGGGCACCATGCGGTGCCATCACTGCCTCGCTGAGCAGCGATTGCCCACCCGGTGTCCCGCGTGTTCCAAGGCTGTGCGCGCACTGCAAATCGGAACCCAACGCCTCGAACAAGACCTCGCCGAGTGGCTCGATCTCGAAGCGGGCGAATCCCTCCTGCGTCTCGATGCCGACGTCGCAGCCATCAGCGGCGGCATGCTCGACGTCCTCGACCGCTTCGCCTCGGGCCAAGGCCGGGTGCTCCTCGGCACCCAGATGGTCGCCAAAGGACTCGACTTTCCTAACGTCCGACTCGTGGGCGTGCTCGACGCCGACCAAGCCTTGGCCATCCCGGACTTTCGAGCCTCCGAGCGCACCTTCCAACTCGTCGCTCAAGTCGCGGGCCGCGCGGGTCGAGGCGAACTCCCGGGCCGGGTCATCGTCCAGACTCACGAGCCGACATCCCCCGCGATCAAGGCTGCTGCCAATCATGACTACGACTCCTTCGCCAAGAGCGAGCTGCGCCACCGCTCTCAAGCCGCCCTACCCCCATCGAGCCGCATGGTTCGCCTCGTCGCCCGCGATCGTGACCACGCCAAGGCACAAGCCGCAGCTCAGGCTCTCGCCGACGCGATCCATGAGCACGACCCGAACAACGAGGTCGAGGTCCTGGGGCCGATGCCCTGCGTGATTGCCCGCATCGCCGATCACTACCGCTTTGCGGTCGAGCTGTTCTCGCCTCGTGCGACCACGCTCCAGCGAGTGCTCGCCGGTGCCCGTTCGCAGGGGCTTCTCAAGAGCGATCGACACACCGCGATCGACGTCGATCCCGTCTCGCTGCTCTGATCGGCTACATTGCATGCCTATGGACGACTGGTCGGACAAACGTGTGACAGTGATGGGCCTTGGCCGATTCGGTGGCGGCGTGGGCGTCGCCGCCTGGCTCGCCAAGCACAACGCACAAGTTCTCGTCACCGACCTCCGCGATGAGGTCGCACTCGCCGAGCCTCTCGATCAGCTTCGGGCTCTCGCGCCCGATGCCAAGTTCGAGTTCGCCTTGGGTGCGCACACCGAGCGGCACTTCACGCACTGCGACGCGCTGGTGGTCAATCCCGCTGTGCCTCATCCCTGGGGCAATCCGTTCGTGCTCAGTGCGCACACAGCGGGTGTTTCTATCACCACCGAGATTCGGCTAGTGGTCGATCGTTTGCCGAGCAACGAGCGTGTCATCGGCGTCACCGGGAGCGCCGGAAAATCGACGACCGCTGTGATGATCGCCCATGCCCTTGCGACCACCGATATCGGCTGCGAGTTCGGGGGCAACATCGGAGGCTCGCTGCTGGGTCGGCTTGATTCACTCCCGCCTGAACGCTGGATCGTTCTCGAACTCTCGAGCGCCATGCTCTGGTGGCTCAACTGCGCACAAGCACTCTGCCCTCACGATTCGCCCTGGGCTCCGGGCATCACCGTCGTCACGACCTTCGCGCCCAACCATCTCGATTGGCATGGCTCCATGGAGCACTACCGCCAATCCAAACAGTCCATCCTCGACCATCAACTCCCGGGCGATTTCGCGATCCTCTCGCCCAACGCCCCGGACTGGCCGAGCCCCGCGGGAGTTGATGCGCGCCGAGCCAGTGTGGACGGCACCTTGCCCGAACTGCTCATCCCGGGCGAACACAACCGCATGAACGCAGCGACAGCACTCGCGGTTCTGGCCACGCCTCGTGTTGCTCAGAGCATCACGCCCGAGCGTGCGCACGCTGGGCTGCGAACCTTTGCGGGCTTGCCGCACCGCCTGCAATCCGTCGGCAGATTCCGAACAACAACAGGCATCGTCCGCGCGTTCAACGATTCCAAATCGACCACGCCGCAAGCAACCGTTCGCGCAGTCGAAGCGGTCGCTCCGCTCGGCCCCGTCCGACTCATCGCGGGTGGCTACGACAAGGGTGCAAGCCTCGAAGCGATCAACAAACTCGATCTCGCCGGGTTCTACGCCATCGGCGCTACCGCTTCCAAGCTCGCTGGTCAGCAGTCAGGCACCCTCGACCAAGCCGTGCGCACAGCGATCTGTGATGCACACGACGGCGACATCCTTCTCCTGAGCCCGGGGTGCGCCTCGTGGGACCAGTTCATCAGCTACGAACAACGCGGGCAGCGGTTTATCGACGCCCTGCGTGCGCACGCTACAGAGGTTCAATCATGAAACACCACGCGATACTTGCCACGCTGTTGTTCGCCCTGACGCCGACGTGCGTACTCGCACAAGACGCTTCCCACGCGAAGATGGCAAAGGTCTTCGACCACATCCGTGTCAACGTCGCCGATCACATCGTCGAGTTTGATGGCTTTGTCGCCATCGACTGCCACCACCCGCAGACTCCCGACGTCTATCTCGAAGTGATCGTCTGCGCCCTCGATTCCCGCGAACACGAATCGCTTGTCGCTACCCGCGCCCGACCCTCGCATATCCACGCCGCTCTGCTCGCTGCCGGACTCGAACCCGGCGCCCCCGGCGGCTGGGAGCACGCAAAACCCACGCTCCCCACGGGCCAAACCGTGCGCATCGAGTTCATCGTACCATCGCACCCGGACCTGCCGACCGATCCACGCGCTTGGATCAAGTCGAACGACCCCGCTCACAAAGATCAATCGCTGCTCGCGTGGGATGCTGCCCAAGACACGCCAAGTTCGTGGATGTTCGCGGGCTCGCTGATGGTCGAGCGTTCGCTTGGGGGCGCTCCCAAACGCGAGGTCTACGCCGCCGACGGCACGGGGCAGATCATCGGGCTGCACACCTTCGGCACCGAAGTGCTCGCGTGGTCCCGCGTGTGGAGCCCCGATGCGGGTGCGCTCGAACCCGAATGGCTCGCCGATGCAGAGGTCGTCCCGCCCGTGCGCACGCCGGTGGTGGTTCGGATTTCGCTGATTGAAACGCCAGCTCAGGAACCGACTGAGCAGACTACCGAGAGCGAAGCGTCAGCCCCATCGTCTGACCATCCTCAGCGCGAACCGTAAACCGGACATCTTGACCGGCCAACAGCCCGCTGCTGGCGAGTTCGCTTGCAAACCTCAGCCCGTTACCAACTCGCTTGTTGTTGACCTCGGTGATGATCTGCCCCACCACGAACCCAGCCTTGTCGGCGGACGACCCCGGCTCGATGCCAACTACGATCACCCCATCGGGGATCACCCCATCGGGCGCGTCCACTGCAAGCCCCAACCGGATCAACTCTTGCAATGCTGGAACGCTCGCGATGTTTTCTTCGGGGAACTCTGCGAGCACAACCTCGGTTGTCCTTCTGACCCCGTCGCGGATGTATTCAATCTCGACGCCTTCGCCCGGCTGGCTGTTGGAGATCTGCGATCGCAGCACGTTGACGCCCGTGATGATCTGACCATCAACGCTCAAGATGATGTCGCTCGCTTGGAGCCCCGCTCGTTCCGCGGGACCGCCCTCGGTCACCGACGGGATCGACATGCCAAAGCCGTTGTATGCCTCGCGGTCCGGGATCGGCTCGCGTGAGTTTGGCGGCAGCCCAACACCCAAGAACCCTCGACGCACTTCGCCCCGCTCGATGAGCTGATCCACCACCGATTCGATCGTCCGCAGCGGGATCGCAAACGAGATCCCCGCAGATTGACCCGTGGTCGTGCCCTCGGATTCCGAGCCCGTAGCGATCGCAACATTCATCCCCACCACGCGGCCGAGCACGTCAACCAACGGCCCGCCCGAGTTGCCCGGGTTGACCGCAGCATCAGTCTGAATGTAGTTCGTAAAGCCTTGACTGAGCACCACCGCGCCGCGCGGATCACGACCCAGCGCCGAGATCATCCCCTCGGACATCGAGAACTTAAACCCGAACGGCGAGCCAAACGCATACACCCGCTCGCCCTGACGGGGCAGCTCACCCGTTGCACGACTCACCGGCACAATACCCGCGGTCGTCGGCAGCTTGAGCACCGCGATATCCGTAAACTGATCGACCCCAACCCGTTCGAGCGTATAGACCCGCCCATCCGAAAGCTCAGCGGTCACCTTCACGCCGCCGCGCACGACGTGGGCGTTGGTGACGACATGACCCGCTGCGTCGTAGATCCACGCCGAGCCCGACGCCCCAACTCCCCCCCCTACTCCTCGTCGCCGCCCGTTGCGGGTTATCACATCCAGATGGACTACCGAAGGGCGCACGAGATCGGCGACGGCTTGGGTCGCATGGCTGATGCGTTCGAGGATGTCGTCGTCGTCGAGCGTGAGCCGCGCGAGCTGGATGCGTGCTTCGGTTTGGGCAAAGCCGACCCGTCGAGCGATCACCGGGGCGAGCAGCGTCGAAGCGATCACCGCGACCAACAACAGCAGTGCGGGCGAGTACGCGATAAATCGTCGCATGAACCTTCTCCTGGACGCAGGCCAAGCATCAAATGCCTCGTCACAGTGTCAATCGGTCATCGGGCCTCGGGTTGCACACCCGGCTGTATAAACCAGTGGCACAAGAAGCCGAAGAACACCGCTTTCAGTGTCCCGATTCGGTTGTCCGCCCGGAACGGATGCTCTTTGGGCTTTGTTCTGGTGCCGATGGAGACCCTTGGGTGGGCTCGACGATCTCGCCAGCTTTCATCGAGTAGCTCTGCCCACCGATCTCGCCGCTGGCCACGCGGGCGACCCACTCGCGACCCGCCTCGACGATCGGTGTTGCCAAATCCACGGCTGGCTTGGCAAAGCTCGGCGGGTGTTCACTCAGCCCGAGCAGATCGTGCATCACAAGAATCTGGCCATGACATGCGGTGCCTGCGCCGATCCCGATCACCGGAAGGTTCGTTGCCTCGACCACTCGCCGGGTCACTTCATCGGGCACCGCTTCGATCAACAGCATCACTGCGCCGGCTTGCTCAAGAGCCACCGCGTCGCGGATGATCGTCTCAGCCGTCGCCTGCGTGCGCCCCGCCGAGGTATACCCGCCCGTGAGCCCCGCGGTTTGCGGCCTCGATCCAACGTGCGCACACACAGGCACGCCCGCATGGGTCATCCGTTCGATCAACGGCGCAAATGATTCGTCCGCTTCGAGCTTGACCGAGTCGGCGCCGCCACGGGTCATAAACAGACCGGCGTTGGTCATCGCGTCATCGGGCGAGGCTTGGTAACTCATAAAGGGCATGTCGGCCATGACGTGCGCACGCCTAGCGCCGCGACGCACCGCTGCGGTGATTTCGATTGCGAAGTCCATCGGCATATGGACCGTTCGCGGCAACCCGAGGACGACCTCGGCGGCCGAATCACCCGCGAGCAGCACATGGACCCCGGCTTGGTCCATGAGCCTTGCGAAGGTCGCGTCGTAGACCGCAAGGCACGCGATGGGTTCGTGGCGTGATGCCATCGCCCGCAGAGTGCGGAGCGTGATCGGTCTCGGTTCGGGCGTGGGAGAAGCGGGGGCTGGAGACTTGCTCATCGGACCCGAGTATACGCCCGGGGCTGCGATGGCCCACATCTCACACGAATCAGGCCACGCGGGACGGTGTACGCTGGGAGGCCATGAAGCGAGTGCGAACACCAGAACTGATGGATGCTCCCGACGCCGATCGAGCCGAGCTCTCGGAAGCGTTGGGCTTTATCCGCAAGATCAACCGCACGATGGGGGGCAACTCGGCGCTCATCCGGTGGCTCGATCGCTGGACGAAGGACTGGCCCAAAGACAAACCGATCACGCTGCTGGACGTAGCGACCGGATCGGCGGACGTGCCGATGGCGGCGCGAAAGTGGGCTGCCAGACGCGGGCTGGATCTCCGAGTTACCGGCATCGACCTCCACCCCACCACGCTCGACCTGGCTCGGGAGTTTCTCGAAGTCTCAGACCCCAAGCTCGCGGCGGGCATCACTCTGATCGAGGGAGATGCCCTCGAACTCGTCGAGCGCTTCGGCGTCGAGAGCTTCGACTTCGTACACGCGGGATTGTTCCTGCATCACCTGCGGGAACTCCCCACGCTCAACGTGCTGCGACAGATGGATCAGGTCTGCCGAGGTGGCGTGGTGTGGAACGATCTCGTGCGCTCGCGGGCAGGGTTCATTGCGATTCATGCGATGACGCTCGGCAAGCCCGAAATGGTCAAGCACGATGCGCGGGTGAGCGTTCAAGCGGGGTTCACCAAAGCTGAGGCGATGGGTATTGCCAAGCGGGTGGGGTTGCACAAACCGAGGTATGACTGGAACCTGCTGCACCACCGCTTCACGGTGACGTCGTATAAGGGATACGAGTGAGTGTGCCCAAGGCTGTCGACGTCGCGGTGATAGGAGCCGGGCCCGCGGGAAGTGCTGCTGCGTTCACGCTTGCGAGTGCTGGCGTGCGCACACTGATCGTCGAAGCCAAGCGTTTCCCCCGCACGAAAGTCTGTGGCGAATACATCTCGCCCAGCGCCACGCCCGATCTTGAGGCGATTGCAGGGCAAGAGTTGCTCATTCGTACTGGGGCAAGATCGGTTGATCGGCTGACGGTTGCGATGGGCAGTCGGCGTTGGTCGTGGCGGGCGCCCGCTGGTGCCCCAGCGTGGGTGCTGAGCCGATCGAGCCTCGATACCGCGTTGCTCGATCGGGCGCGCACAGCCGGGGCTGATGTTCGGACGCCGATGAGTGTTCGCAGCGTTGACTATCACGATGACGGCATCGAGCTTGCGATCCAAGGCTCGGATGGCCAGAGTGAACGGATCACAGCGTGCGTGGTGATTCACGCCGACGGCACGGGCAGGCTCGATCCCTCAGGCCCGACACCGACCGATCGCAGGCTCGTCGGTCTCAAGTGTCGTGTGCGGACGCCCGAGCCGATCGAGGGGCTCGTGATGCGCCCGGGCAAGGGCGCGTACGTCGGGCTCGTCGGCATCGAAGACGAGGGGATCGCGACGTGCGCACTGGTGGCTCGCAGCGAGTTGCTGCGTGCGCACAGCGGGGATCGTGATGCGCTGCTCGCGTCGCTCTGGTCCGAATACGAACCCGCGTGGCGACATGGCGACTGGTTCGCGTGCCCGGTGCCACGATCACGGTGGCGAGCGAGCGGGCATGTCCGGTCAATCCGAGTCGGCAATGCGGCAGCGGCCCTCGACCCGGCGGGCGGCGAAGGCATAGGCAACGCGCTGTGGAGCGGCAGGCTGGCGGGACAAGAACTGGCGAAGTGGTTTGATTCCGACCGGCAGCCGATCGCATTGCAAGAGGTACACCATCAGCTCAAACGGGCGTATGCCAAGCGGCTCTTCGCACGGATGCCCGCATGCCGAGCGCTGGCAGCGGTGCTCATGCGACCGGCGCTGGTGGGGGCTCTGGCTCGGGTGGGTTCGCTCCCGGTGGCTCGGTCGCTGACGGTCGAGCCCTGGCTTGCCATGACAGGTAAGTCAGGAAAGTCCGGCACAACAAGCAAGACCATCGGGGTCTAGCCAGCGTACCGTGCGGGGTGTCAATCCTCGCAGCCGAGAACCTGTGCCACGCCTTCGGGCAACGGATCATCCTTGACGGGATCTCGTTTTCGATCGAGCCCGGCGAGCGGGTCGGGCTTGTGGGCCGCAACGGCGAGGGCAAGAGCACGCTGCTCAAGGTGCTCGCGGGCGAGTTCAAGCCCGATTCTGGCCGCCTGACCGCCCAGCGTGGCGCGCGCATCGGGGTCCTCGATCAGCACCCGACGCTGACGCCCGGCCGCACGATGCACGACGAAGTGCTCTCGGCGTTCGACGAAGTGTTCCAACTCGAACGCGATCTCGCAGCGATCTTCGAGCAGATGTCGGACGTCAAAGGCGAAGAGCTCGAACGACTCCTTCGGCGACAGGAAGATCTCGAACGCAAACTCGAAGCGTGCGGCGGCTACGCGGTCGAATACCGCGTGGGTGCGGTGCTCCACGGGCTGGGCTTCACCGATGCGCAGTTCGGGGTGCCCGTCGAAGGGCTCAGCGGCGGACAACGCGCACGGGTGGCGCTGGCCAAGCTCTTGCTCATGCAGCCTGACTGCTTGTTGATGGATGAACCGACGAATCACCTTGACATCCAGGGGCGTGAATGGCTCGAAACGTTTTTGCGAGACGAGTTCAAGGGTGCGGTGCTGCTCATCAGTCACGACAGGCGATTGCTCGATTGCGTGGTCACGCGGATCATCGAGATCGAACAAGCGAGGTTGATTGATTACCCGGGCAACTACCACACGTTTCGTCAGTTGCGGGCCGAGCGGCGGATCGTTCAGCTTCGGGCGTGGGAGAGCGAACAAGGCAAGTTCAAACGCGAAGAAGCGTTTATTCGCAAGTACAAAACCGGTCAGCGGGCTAAGCAAGCGAGGGGCCGCGAGAGCCGGCTTGATCGGGCGAAGCAGACTTCGACGCTTGAGCGACCATTGGAGCTGACCGCGTTCACGTTCGAGCTGCCGCAGGCTGAGCGGCCCGGTGAGCTGGTGGTCGTGGCGCGAGGGCTCACCAAGCGGTACCCGAATCATGACGGCTCGGTGCGCACGCTGTACGAAGACTTTGACCTGACGATCAGTCGGGGCGAACGCTGGGCGATCATCGGTCCTAACGGAGCGGGCAAGACCACGCTTGTGCGCACGCTGCTGGGGACTTGCGAGCCCGACGAGGGCACGGCTTCGCTGGGCTCGCGCGTGGTGGTTGGATATTTCGAGCAGAACCCGCCGACACTTGATCCGTCGATGCCGGTGGTTCGTGCGATTCAGCGAGCGGTCGAGAAGGCAAACCCCGAGAGGCTGCTGAGCGATCAACAGGCAAGAGATCTTGCGGGTGCGTTCTTGTTCAGCGGGCTCGATCAAGAAAAAGAAATGGGCATGCTCAGCGGCGGCGAACGGGCGCGCGTGTCGATCGCGTCATTGCTCGCGAGCGCCAAAAACCTGCTGGTGCTCGACGAACCTACGAATCACCTGGATATCCCGTCGTCCGAACGGCTCGAAGAAGCGCTCTCGCCGAGCGGCAAGGGATACGACGGTGCGCTGATTCTGATCAGCCACGACCGTGCGCTCATCGACACGCTGTGCGATCACATGCTGATCTTTGATGGCGACGGCAACATCACCATCTTTCATGGCGGGTACAGCGAATGGACCGCGTGGAAGAAGTCGATGAGCGGCACCTCGCCGGGATTTGCGTCGAGCAGATCAAACGCTGCAGCCCAGGCCAAAGCGCCGAAAGCACCTGCTGGAGTTTCCCCTGACGCGACGCCATCGGCGAATACGAACGGAGCCAAGCGCAAGAGCCGGTGGAGCTGGATGGGGATGGACCAGATCGAAGAGAAGATGGGCGAGTTGCAGGCACAGATCAGGGTCATTGACGACGAGCTTGGGATCACCGCAACCTGGACGAACACCGATCGTGTCGAAACGCTGACCGCTCAGCGGACCGAGCATCAGACAGAGCTCGATGAACTCGAAGAAGAATGGCTCCATCGGCTCGAAGGCTGAGCGGGCGTGTTACTTGCTCAACCGCTCGGCCATTCGATCGAGAATGTGGCCCCATGCGGCGTCGAAGTAGCCATACGTCTCGTCCCAGTGTGGCTCGGTGCCAAATCCGAGGTGCGTGAGGCGAACTTCGCACGCTGATTCATCGCCATCGACCGGGCTCATCTCGACGACGACCCACGTTCGGCGTGCGCGCGATTCGGGCTGACTGGGCGGTGCGTTCCATGTAAAGCTCACCATTCGGTCGGGGATGTAGCTGAGGATCTGGCAGCCGTTGGAGCCTGTGGTGCCGTCGAAGAGCCAATGGTACTGGCCTCCGATGGCAAGATCGATCTCGGCTTTGGATGGCTCGGAATAAACGCGCGCCCAGCCATCCGCGGTGGTCCACGCGGCGAAGACGTCGGCAGCGGAAGCGCGAATCGTTCGCGTCTTGGTGAACGAACGCAGGTCGTGGCCGGAGGCGTCGAAGAGCGAGGGGTCGATGGGTTGCACGATGGTCTCCGAAAGGACGGTCTCTAGCGGGGAAAAGTGGAGCGTGTCTGGCTCATTCCAAGCTTCTTTTTGCGAATCCCACTCCTGAATGCTTCTGGTCAGACCGCTCTCACTTCTGGCCAAAATCCTCTCAAGCCGCCTATAAGAACCGATTCTCCATTCATGAACAAGGGCAGTTCGCTGCTCACTCTCTCGCTCTAAGTGAAGCGATCCTCCGATGGTGAAACCGTCGGAGCTAAAGAGTTCCATCGAGAACGGGCTCGACGAGTAATACGTGATTGCCTCGTAGTTTGACAGGCAAGAATACCCAGAGTCTTTTCTCACTACGCTGAGTCCGGCCGGTCCAGGTTCGACTGCAATCTCACTACCTACAAGGCCGCCGTCAAAGCCATAGATTCCGATGGAAGCCGAAATTGGATCAAATGCTCCCGCAAGCTTTGGAGGATTCCACCCATTCAACATCGTCTCTAGATCTTCATCTTTATGCCTCTTCCACTGCCCGTCCATCGCGACGGACTTCTCGCCGGAGTCTGCGTTGGTCATCTTGACCAGCCAACGTATGCTGTTGGGGTCGATGAGCGAGATGGAATCGGTGACACTCGTGCCACCCTGTTCCCAGCTCGTCACAAAGCTGTCGGCGTCGCGTGTGTATTGCGATTTGGTCAGCGAGCCGTCATGGCTCAGGGTGTGAACCGCAAACTTGCCGTCATCGATTCGGAGCAGAGCGCGGTAGCGTTCGTAGAGAGGCTTGCCGTCATCGCTCACCCATGTGCGCATCTCGACAGCGTGTCCATCAAGCACAGCTTTGTATTCTGCGATCGCGTGAACCGTTGAGCCCCACGCCCAGACGTCGTTGATCTCCCACACGCCGAGGAAGGGCTCGAAGGCTTTGAGTTCGCCCTGCAAGGTTGGTTGTTTGGAGATGGGCTGAGTAGTTAGCTCGGCAACGGGCTGGGCGGAGAGCACCGAACAACATAGCAGCATGACAGCGAACGCGATGCGGAGCATGTGGGAATCCCTCCTGTTGGATCGACGCAAGAGACCCAGAGTATATGAGATTTGTTCAGCCGAGTTGCTCGACCGCTTCGAGCACTTCTTGAGCGTGGCCCGGCACGCTGACCTTGTCCCATCGGCGTGCGACTTTGCCTTTGGCGTCGATGAGGTAGGTGGTGCGGTTGATGCCCATGTATTTCTTGCCGTACATGGATTTCTCGATCCATACGCCGTACTTCTGGGCGATCTTGGGGTCGGGCTTGCCCGCTTCGTTGAGCGAGTCGTCCGCGAGCAGCGGATAGGTGAGTGCTTCCTTGTCGGCGAACTTCTTTTTGCTCTTGGGGCCGAGGATCGAGAGGCCGAGGATCTGCGCGTCGATCTTGACAAACGCCGCGGGCCGATCGCGGAAGTCGCAGGCTTCGAGCGTGCAGCCGCTGGTCGCGTCCTTGGGATAAAAGAACAGGACGACGGGTTGGCCGAGGTAGGCCGAGAGTTTGTGGGGCGTGTCGTTCTGGTCGCGCAGCGTAAACGCGGGAGCTTTCTTGCCGATCTCGATAAGTGAACTTGTCATGGGTTTGGTCACTGGCATGATGGGAATCCTCGTGTGGAAGCGTGGGCACACATGCCAACGTCCCGCGAGAGGCTATCCCCGAAGCCAGCCGATGATCGTCCACGCCATCGCGAGCGCGAGCAGGCTCACCGCGAGCGTCACCCACCAGGGCGACCAGCGATGCTCGGCGGCAAACTCCCGAGGATCACGAACCAGCTTGAGACGATCGGCGGTGTACTCGCTGAGAGGCGTGCCCATCGACCGCGATGAATCTTGCACGATGGCGATCACGAGATTGGCGTCGAAGGGTCGAAGCCCGAGTTGGACGGCTTGCTGGACGAGCTTGTGGCGGACGTCCGGCCGAAGGATGCCCGCCTGACCGCCTTCTAGAGAGGACGCCACGCGGACGGCGAACGCCCACCGAGCATCCGACGACGAGAGCGACGCGGAGGCAAGGTTTTCTCGGGCGACCTCTCGCTGATGGTCATCGCTGGGACGTGGGGCTCGTTTTTCGACGCGCAGGGGTGACCGCAAAGGCGCAGCTCTGGTGCCCACCAAGCGCAATGGCGGCTCGTGGTTGCTCGATGTGGGTCGCCCGGTGCGAGTCATGGGCGATTTATTGCAAGCCGCGTGCCTCGAACGCCGAATCCGTACACTCGGAGTTGTTGTTGCCAGTATTACCTCGAACCACTACGGAACTTCTCGTGCCCAAATCGAGCCCCGATCCCGCAGCCTCGGACACCTCCCAGACCTGGGTAGTGCGCTGCTCGATGGACCACGATGCGATGCTCGAAGCCTTCGCCAAGCGAGCACGCCGGGGCAAGCTCGCCGAGTTTCGAGCGGGCGCTCTTGGGCAACACGGCGGGGATTTCAGCGTCGAGGCAGCGGGCAACCCGTTCGACCACCGACTCATCGGAACGTTCGATGGCGATGCGCAGAACACCACGATCACGCTGCGATTGATCCGGCTGAAAATGATGCCCGCGATCTTCGCAGCGGTCATCATCGTCTCGGTGTGGCCCGGCGTATGGCTGACTGATTCGATGCTCGTGACGTACTTCGCGTGGTACAGCAACTGGACGCAATCGATGCCTTGGCTGACGTATGCGTGGTACCTGCCGATGAGCGTGCTGCCGCTGCCCTGGGTCTGGCGTGGGATCGTGCGTAAGAGCCGAACCGAGGCGGTCGAATCTGCCCGCGAGATGATCGAAGCGATCACGCAGACGGTTGACGGCACGCTCGAAGACACGTCGAGCTAACACAAGAACTATCGCTTCCATATGAAAAGAGCCGAACCGCGTGATGGCGGCCCGGCTCTTGTTCTTTCAGGGAACGTGTGACTTACTCGACGTCTTTACCTTCAACGACATCGGTGATCGACGGCGCATCGTGCGGCTGATCGAAGCCGGCCTTCATCCGCTTGAAGTAGGCGTGGTATTCCTTCATCGCCTGATGCCCGAAGATCCACATGATTGGGATGTTGACGACAAGCATGACGCCAAGACCGAGCGTGGTCCACATGTCGAGTTGGATGCTCGAGCTGATGATCGCGTGTTTGGAACCCTCCGCTCCGAAGTAGGGCATCGCAAGAGCGGTCGTCAGCAGGATCAACAACGCATAGATGACCTTGTAGATAAACACAGCCGTCTTGGTCGTTTTCTCACCGCGTTTGCCGAAGAAGTAGTAGATCCCTTGTTCGCCGTAATACGACCACGAGATCATGGTGGACAGCGCGAAGAGCCACGCGGCGATCGAGACGAGCCACTTGCCTAGGCCCGGCGTCACACGGTCGAAGGCGTACGCGGTGAGCGAGGCACCGGCATAGTCGCCATAGAGCCCGAGATCAGGATCGCCGTTCTCATCGAGTCGATAGGTGGGCTTGTTCTCCGCTTCGAGTGTCTTCCATGAGACCGCCCACTCGTCATTCTCATCGAGCTTGACCTTGCCTGTAACCTTATGGAGTGCTTGCCCGGTGTCTTTGCTATCGTCTCCATTAAGAACGATGAAGATGATTTCACCGTTGCGCCAGCCCGCGCTGCCTGCATCCGAACGCCGGATGCGGCGTGCATCGTCTGTCATCGGCGGCAGGGCGTTTGATTCGATGGTCCACGTGGCGGTCGTCACCGGATCGCCGCTGTCGTCGACGTCCGAAGCGATGATCCGCACCTGATCGGTGCTGGTAAACGATGCTTCTGCGCCGCGGTTGTACGCGCCCGAAGACAAGATCACCAGAGCAGTCAGCGTGCAGACAACAATGGTGTCGATGAACGGCTCAAGGCCCGCGACCACGCCCTCGCGGACGGGCTCGTCGGTCTTGGCTGCCGAGTGAGCGATCGGGCTCGAACCCTGCCCGGCTTCGGAGCTAAACAGCGCACGCTTGATGCCCCACATCGCGGCAAAGCCGACCGTGCCGCCGAGGAACGCGCCCATAGGAACGGCTTCTTGGCCGCCCAAGAAGCCCGGCAGGCCGCTCTTGACGATCAGCCCGAGCATCGAGGGGATCGAACCGATGTTGAGGATCAGGACGTAGCCCGCTGCGAGGATGTAGAGAATGCACATGAACGGGACGATGCGGCCCGCGACCGAGCCGATGCGTTTGATCCCGCCGATGATGACCATGCCCACGAGCACCGTGAGGATGATCCCGGTGACTATTTGAGGCACCGCGAAGTAGGTAAACGTGATGTCCGCGACGTTCCACGCCTGGAACATGTTGCCCCCGGTCAGAGCCGAGGTCAGCAGCGTGATGACGAAGATCCCGCCGATGATCGAGCCGAACCGGCTCATGCCCCACTTGGCAAAGCCCTTCTTGACGACGAACATGGGCCCGCCGTGCGGGTTATCAGGGTCGTCGGTGTTGCGGTAGAGCATCGACTGGGTGACCTCGGTCATCTTGATCGACATGCCCAGGACGCCGATGACCCACATCCAGAACACCGCGCCCGGGCCGCCGAGCGCGACGGCCAGCGCGACGCCCGCGATGTTGCCGAGTCCGACCGTCGCCGAGAGAGCCGCGGACAGCGCCTGGAAGTGATTGATCGCTCCCGGGTCGTTCTTGTCGCTGTACTTACCCCGGACGACCGCGACGCCGTGGGTCAGGGCTCGAAACTGCCCGAAGCCCGACCAGACCGTAAAGAGCACGCCCGTAAAGAGCAGGGCGTAGATCGTCAGCGGGCTAAAGAGATACCCGTTGAGAGTTTCGATGAAATGGATGAATTGGCCCATGGGTTGTGTGTCGTCCTCAAGCTGTGTCAATGAACCACCGCCGGAGGCTGAACGCCCGGCACCGGCCCGGATCATCGCACAACCAGCGCCAGAATGCAACGCGCCCCCCCCCTCCCCCCCCTTGAGGAGATCTTTCGAGCCTACCCATCACCCACTCGCCGCCTGCTCGTTCGCATCACCCGATAGGCTGTCAGCCGTGTGGACTCTTGACGAACTCGCCGATGCACTCGCCGCAGCGCTCACCGAGCGTGAGGCGTCGCTGACTACCGAACAAACCTTTAGCGGGCTCGACTCGATGTCCGAGGTGCAGCTCCACGAGGTGATGGCGGGCTCATTGGCGTCGTCGGGCTGGGCGGTGCTCCGCGAAGTGCCCTTCCCCAGTCAGGTGCGGTCCAAACGGCTCACGAAAGACGAGACTTCTCGACAGGCCGCCCAACGCAGTGAACGCGAGCGGTGCGATCTGGTCGTCTTGCCCGAGCGGGGGGAGGGGGGGGAGGGGGCGGCGGGCGGCGGGCAAACGCTGCTCGACCCGCGCGACGACTACGCGGACGATCTCGAACGTGCCGCGAGCTTGTTCGCCGAAGTCGGTCCCGGTGAGGATGTATCAAGCGACGCCGCCCAAGCGGTGCGCCCTCAAGATGCATGGTGGCTGGAGTTCAAGTCGGTGGGCCAGTTCAGCGTGCCCGAGTCCGCTGACTTTGAGGGCGGGGGAGAAGCGCGCGCGAACAAATCCTACAGCTCGTTTGTCTCGGGCGTACTGCGTGATGCTCGCAAGCTCAACTCCGACCCGCTCATCGAACTCGCTGCGTGTGGGTTGGTGTTGTTCACGGCTGAGCGTGCGATCGCCGAGCACGATCTCGGGGCGCTCATGCATCGGTTGCTCGATAAGAACGCCCCGATCCGTGAGCAGGTGGTCCGGCACCTGCCCATCAGTGACCGCATCGGCAACGCATGGTGTTCGATAGCGCTCATGCGTGTTCGGTGCGATGCCGCGATGGACGCAGCGTTTGATCGTTAGCCCGCGCAAGCGTTCTTTGATCTTGCGGCGGGGCCCTTCGGGCTTTTTCTACGAGCCCTTCGCGTGAGCGAGGGGGTCTTCGGGCTTTTTCTACGAGCCCTTCGCGCCAGCTCGGGGTCCTTC
>CAYUVO010000051.1:0-18817 GCA_964448185.1 uncultured Phycisphaeraceae bacterium | reverse complement strand
CGGCGAGCTTCGCGGGCGAGGCACGGTTCGGCTCGGCGAGCTTCGCGGGCGAGGCGTCGTTCGACTCGGCGAGCTTCGCGGACGCGGCGCGGTTCGGCTCGGCGAGCTTCGCGGGGGACGCGGTGTTTGCGGGTGCCACTATAAACGGCCACATGTTTTTCACACGCGCGACCATCGACCGCAGGCTGATCCTCGGCGGAGACCGAATCACTGATGCAACGCTCGGGCCTGATGGACGGCTCGGGTTCGACAAGCTGGTCGTACGGGCCGGTGCGACGGTCGAAGTAAGTGCTGAACAGCTCCAACTTCGCCATGAGGTGCCGCTGGTTGTTTCGAGCGGTCTCGAACGCTGGATCCTTGATTCTTCGGGAACTCGGTGGCGGATCTGGGCATTGCAGTACTTTGCAGCCGCAGTGATCCTGCCTCCCCTCTCTTGGATCGACCTTGCGTGGGCACGGTGGCCCCGGGGCAGATCTATTCTCATGGGTCTGGGGTTTCGCACGCGGGGTCGGCTGATCTTGGGTGAGGCGAGCGAAGACGCCGGGCAACTCTCCATCGCGGCGTCGGACTACAACCTGTTGCGAGATCTGTTCCGCAACCAGCCCTCGACCGACAAGCAAGAGGAGATCTGTGCTATCCGCCACCACGACCTCAAGCGGCGTGCTGATGTCCGCTCGATCAAGGGCTGGAAGGTGGACGCGTTGTGGCAGCGCGGCAAGTGCTTCTTCCACTGGCTCGTGATGCGGAACATGCTCGGCTACCTGATCGACCCCTGGCGGATCGTGATGACCGTGTTTGTGTTGCTCGGAATCTGTGCGCTCATCTACGGCGTGTTTGCCTCGGAAAGCACTGTTCTTGCGAGTGGCAACGCAATCCCCGTGTGCGAGTTCGGTCTGATTGATCGCATCACCTTCGGCGTGTACTTCTCGCTGACAACGTTCGTGACGCTCGGCTATGGCGACTACGCACCAACGAACTGGCTCAAGGTCGTCACCGGCGTAGAAGCTCTGCTCGGCGTCACACTGCTCGCGCTGTTCACGGTTGCGTGGGGCCGCAAGATGGTGCGGTAACAATCGGTCTACTGCACGAGTCCCTTGGTCAGCCGCATGAACGCGGTCTCGAGGTTCACCGGCTCCTCGTTGAACTGCGTGAGCCGGATGCCGTTGTTGATGAGCATGCTCGGGATGTCGGCAAAATCGTGGCCTTGGCCGTCCTCGAACGAAACATGCAAGAGCGCGTCACTGCCGCCCCCATCCGCGCCGCCCTCGGCGATCGTCACGGTGTTGACACCCGGGAACTTGCTCAGCAGCTCGGTTGCTTCTTGGAACTTATCCGCGACGCCGACATGAATCACGTGCCCGACGCGGGCCTTGCGGAGGATCTCGTTGACCGGGCCGCTAAAGAGCAACTGCCCTCGCTCGATGATCCCCACGACATTGCACAACTCGGCGAGCTCGTGCAAGATATGGCTCGAAATCAGGATCGTCTTGCCCATCCGCCTGAGTTCTTTGAGCAGCTCACGGATCTCGATGCGAGCACGCGGATCAAGACCCGAAGCGGGCTCGTCCATCAGCAGCACCTTGGGATCATGCAACAGCACGCGAGCGATCGAGAGGCGTTGTTGCATGCCCCGCGAAAGACTATTGACTTCTGCTGTCTTCTTATAACCAAGGTCGGTGAGTTCGAGCACATCGCCTACTACGCGCTTGCGCTGATCGCCATTGATGTTATATGCGGCAGCGAAGAACTCGAGATACTCAATCACGACCATGTCTTCGTATGCGCCCATGAAGTCGGGGACGTAGCCAATCAAGGGTCTGATCTGCCGGTTCTGGTAGCCGACGGTCTGGCCGCAGACCTGTGCTTGTCCGCTCGACGGCTTGAGCAGCGTCGCCAGGATCTTGATGGTCGTCGTTTTGCCCGCGCCGTTGGGGCCGATGAAGCCGTAGCAGTCGCCTTCCTCGATGGTGAGGTTGAGGCTGTCGAGGGCTACAAGGTCGTTGTAGCGTTTGGTCAAGTTGATCGTTTCGATCATCCGCACTGCGTATCTCCCGTGGCCGTCATGGCCTGCCGCCTTGCGACGTATCTAATGTCGAGCCGGTACTCGCGCTTGGAAACACCGGGGGCAGTTCCGTAAGCGGGTACACCCACCGCACCACTGTCCGCCCGCGTACCTGCGGCTTGCGCACCTGCCCGTTGACCCGCACACGAAACGGCGTCGGACAGCTCTCGTCGCCTTCGACCTTGAGAATCCCGATGACCACCACGCAAGGTTGCGTAAACCAACGCGAAAGATCCAGCGTGTGTGATGACGCACGCCGCATCAGCGTGGGGGCACTCGATTGATTGACACTGAACTTCGGCCCGCCAAGTTGATTGAAAAAACTCAACGCGATCAGGCGGTTCTCGAGCGAGCCCCGCGTGGGCCGAGCGTTGAAGTCTCCCAATCCTGCGCGTGGTTTCAGAACCAGAGTGTCCATCGTTTGTTCGAGCGATGCCGAAGACTTCCCTTTGCCGCCCACTGTTCTCCCACTACGCAAGGTCAGAGCCCCGAGGCTGCGTTTATCACCCGCAGCCCAAGCCTCTTTGAGCACATACGCCGAGCCCACCGTCAGCAGACCACCGGTAGGCAGGTCCATCTTGAGCCCTGTTCGCGAGTGCTTCTCCAACGGCTTCTGACGCTCAATCACGAACACATGCACATTCGTCAGCTCCCCCGGCAGGTTGTGCGTGAGCTCCCCTTCGAGCGTGCTCACTCGCGGGTCACTCGCCCGACGCACCACCCCGAACTCCTCGCCCTCCAATGGCATCGGCCTGATCCCCTGCCAATCCATCCCGCCAAGCCATTCCATCTCAACTTGCTTGACCGTCGAACGAGCCGGGAACGTCATCGAGGAAGGCGATCGGCTGTCGATCGCATAGCCGCGCGAATCCGGGAACCCGACACCCGCGCTGCGGCGCACGCCGTCGCTCGGCTCCCAAGGCGAGATCACATGCGAATACCGACCGCGACCACCCGAAGACAGCTCCGACTCGGTCCCAACCTGCACCGTGGCCTCGCCATACGCGGGCACCATTATGCTCGCGATGGTGCGCGTTCGCTGCACCCGTTCGCCGTAGACATGATCGAGAAACGTCAAATGGTCAAACGTCAGCGTCTTGGGTTTGATCGCCCACGCCCCGCCCCACGCAAGACCCGTAAACACAAGCCCTGCGCCAACAAACACGACCCATGCGTGCTGCGTCAGATTCTTGCTCTTGAGCCCAAAGAAGCCCCCCGGCCCCGCGATCAACCAGTACACCGCAAACACCGCGATCCCCAACAGCACGCCTCGCGCCGCCTGCCCCGTCAGATTGATCTCATCGCCAAGATCCGTATCGACCCACGATATCGTTCGGCTCGAAATCACGGGCGAATTCGGAAGCCGACCATACGCCTCAACACCCGCCGGGCTCATCATCGCACCACGCCGACCCAGCACCCGATGCCAGAACACATCCGCCTCGGGCGTGCCGGGCGACACACTCGTCTGGGGCACAAAGTTTATCGCGCCCGACGAACCGCGACGCGCCTGCAAAGCGTGCAGATCGAGCCCCACGATGGTCACCGCGCCAACACCAATCAGCCTACGACTCACCACCGTGCGACCATCTGGCCCCGCGAGTATCGTCATCGCCTCGCGCGGCTCGGCTTCGGCCAACGCATCCAACGCATGCACCGTAATCGGACGACGAAGCACTACGTCGGGCGTGATCGCCAGCATCGGAAGGTACGCCTCGACCGCCTGGGCCTCTCGCCGCTCGATCGTCACACGCGGCAACATCGACACCAGCTCACGATTCTCGATCGCCAACCAGTCATTGCCCACCACCGGCAGCACGATCACCAGATGCCCGCCACGTTGCACCCATTCTCGCAACGCTCGCGCCTGCTCCAAGCTCAGATCCAGCGGGCTGCCCTCGCTCCACACCAGCTCCGAAAACCCGTCGAGCCCGAACCACCGATCGGGAAGATCCGCCGGCATCACGCCGCGCGCAAGCCGGACAGGCTCGTGCCCGAACGCCATGTACGCCTGACCCTTGATGGCCTCCGAATACGCATCCAGACCCAGCGTCCGGTTACCCACCAACAGCATCGTGCCCCAGCCCGCCTCGACCACCGCGTTGCTCACAGCTGATCTCGAAAGACGAGTCTGCGATATCAACGCACCCTCGCGATACCCGAGCGCACCGGGCTCATCTGCCGAGCCTTCGAGTGCCTCATACACCCCCACCACCGGCGAGGGATCGCCCAAATAACCAGCGGGGAGCCTCACATACAGCGTCACCGGCTGACGAACACCCGGATTCGTAGAAACAACCGTCCGGTACTCGCACGTATCCCCATCGGCGTCCTTGAGCCCCAGACGAACAATCACCTCGCGGCGTTCACTCGTCTGCTCCGTAATAATCAGATTGATCCCGCACCAAGCACCGGGCTGAGCGACCCCGCCAACCCCAAAGTTCGCAAGCTCGATCTTGATGGGTTCGATCCCAAACGCCGAACCATCAGCCCCGCCGCCCCCATTTTCCCCGGAGCCATCCGAGCCCCCGCCCGCTCCCCCGAGCAAGTCGGTCTGACCCATTGATGGCCCTGCAAGAAGTGCCCACGCGATCGCTGCGAGCGTCTTGCCCCACCACCGGCCACCCCTCTGGTCACCGCTCCGGTAACCCATCTGGCCACACGCTCTGTTACCCACGTCCGAGAAAGTCATCTGTATCCAGTGTAGTGCCAACACTCGGGCTGGATTCACTCGCCTGCTCCGCCGATGCAACCAATACCATGCACGCACTCGAATCACTCCCGCATTGGGCTCTCTACGCCCTCGCTCTGATCGGCCTCGCCGCTGGTTTTGGCATCCTCTATATAGCAGCCGTCGGAGCCGCCTACTACACCGAGCTCCACGAGTTCAAGGTCCGCGTCATCACCATCCGCAACGAGCACCTCCAACGCCTCGAAGCGCTCATCACGGGCAACGACCCCACCGGTGCCGCCTCGGCCATGTTCAATGACGAAGTACCCTCCCCAGCCTCGCAGCAAGCCTCACCGCCCGCTACCAAACAGGCCGCCTGACCACTCTCCCAAATAACCAGCCTCAGCCGCCCATGCCCGACCGACGGAACGCCTCGAACAGGTGGACGTGGGTTTTGCATCCGAGATAGAAGCACTCGAGCTCGAACTTCTCGTTCGGGCTATGGATCCGGTCGTCTTCGAGCCCAAAGCCAACAAAGAACGTGTCCATCCCCAGCGTCTCCTTGAGCAACCCAGCAAGTGGAATCGAACCGCCTGATTTGATCAGCGCCGGCGCTACGCCCGCAGCTTCCTCGATCGCCTGAGAGATCATCCCGAGCCTCGGATCATCCGACTGGATCGACGCGGGCAGCCCCGTTCCCAGATCCTCAAGCTCCCATCGGCACCCAGGAGGCGTCCGGTCGTCGAGCCACGCAAAGAACGACTCGACCACGTTCGACGGGTCTTGATCCGCCACGAGCCGAAAGCTCACCTTCGCCGAAGCCTGCGCCGGGATCACTGTCTTGGCACCGGTGCCGGTGTACCCGCCGTACAAGCCGTTGATGTCGCACGTCGGCCTGCCCCACTCGCGTTCGATCGCGGTAAAGCCTTCCTCGCCCACGTCCGCTTCAGGACCAAGCCCGATCGAAGCGAGCGTCTGGGCCGTGTCGATCCCAAGCTCACCCCATGCAGCTTTCTCGTCGTCACTAATGGTGCGCACGTCGTCGTAGAATCCGGGAATCGTCACCCGGCGGTTCTCATCCCATATCTGCGCAAGCACTCGTGACAACTCGTTGAGCGGGTTGGGAGCCTTGCCGCCCCACACACCCGAGTGCAGATCCTGATCCGCAGCGTGCAGCGTGAGCTGCGTATACGCAAGCCCGCGCACCCCATAGGTAATCGCGGGCCGACCCCGAGCGAGCATCGCAGTGTCACTAATCAAACACAGATCACACTCGCCAAATCGTTCCCGGTTCGCCTCGACAAACGCTTCGAGATTCTCCGAGCCCGATTCTTCCTCGCCCTCGATGAGCACCGTGAGTTTGATCCCGCCCGCCGGGCCGCCGCCGGTCGCCTGGACCGCGCGCAGCGCTTCCAAGAACGAAGCAACCTGCCCCTTGTCATCGCACGCACCCCGCGCCACGATTCTCGGCGGACCGTCATCGATTATCACTTTCGGGTCAAACGGGTCGCTGTCCCAAAGCTCCAATGGGTCCGCGGGCTGCACATCGTAATGCCCATAAAACAAAACGTGTGGCCCCTTGTACCCCGCATCGCCCTTGGCATGCCCGACGACCACAGGCCGCCCGCTGCCCGCAGGATCACCCGTGGGCAAGACCTCGACTTCGAGCCCCGCTTCGCGCAGCCGATCAGCCGCCCACTGCGCAGCCTTCTCGCACTCGGAGGCGTATGCAGGGTCGGTGCTGATGCTTGGGATTTTGAGCCAGTCGCACAGCCGTTGAATCGAATCGGTCTCGTGCTCCTTGAGCCACGACACCGCCGCTTCGGTCGTTTCATCCATGCGATAAGACTAGGTTCACTGTGCGCGATAGAACACAGCGTTCTCCGCGAACGAATCCCGCCGGTTCAATCTCGGCAATGTCCGCTCACCAAATCTTGTCGGTGTTGGCGTCGTTCATGAACTCCACCGATTCGGGAGTAGCTCTGTCGCCGTTGAAGACCGTGCCTGATGGGTACCACGGGTTCGGGTCGCGCCAAGCGTCGACCATCTTCATGTTGCTCACGTGGCCATCCCAATAGGCGGCGTTGATGCCCAACGCGTTGTGGCGAGCACTCAGGCGGATGTGGTCATCGCGTCCACTCGCAGCAGGAAGACTTCGGCCATACGCGCGAGATTCATCAAAGGTTGGGCCAGAGTGCGTGAAGCTGCCAAAGAAACGCGGTGTGGTATTGAGATCGAAATCCAACACGTTAGAGCTGTAATCAAAGTAACGTGTCCCATCAGAAGCGAGCACCTTGCTGCCCGGTTGCCTCGCGATCAAATCGAGCCTCGGTGAATAGCCACTGGGCTTTGAGACTTGATTTCCGTCTCCCGGGTCCGCTGCCATGAGGCCAGAAAAATTGAACCCATACCTCGCGTTTATCTGATTGATCGTAGCAGATCGCTTCACTTGACCGAAGGTGAGGAACGATGCAGGAGCAAGGTAGCTGATCTGCCGAAAGCCTTGATTGTTCAGCACACGATCAAAGTCGTTGATGTCTGCGGTTCGCCCAAACAAGCTGTCATTGTCGAGCACCGCCGAGGGACACCCGAGATCATTGAAGATCTGTGCATGACGAAGGGCCCGGTTCGCTGCGAAGCCCGCTGAATCTCCAATAGTCGGACTGATCCAGTCTTGGGTGCTCACCGGAGTGTCCCCACTCGTGTCGCCCGTAAACAACAATCCAGCAGATTGTACTTCACCAGTTGCAATCTTGAGTAGCCCTGCCAGACCGCTTGTATGTGGACCGGCTGCAATATCTTGGTTGTCCGACATATAGAACATCTGGCCTTGGGCAAGACCTCGCTGGTTCGAGCTGCACACAAGACTCCGAGCAGCCTCGCGGGCCTGACCCAAAGCGGGCAGCAAAATCCCGATCAGCAAGGCGATGATCGCGATGACCACCAGCAGCTCGATCAGCGTAAAGCCGGTGCTCTTTGACGTAGATGATTGAAGCTTCATTCTGTTTCCCCTTTAGCCACCAAGATGCTTGGTGACATCCTTTCTCGACATGCTCTTAGGCGAATCCCCGTTGACCGGTTCCACGCTTCGGCTCTCAAGATCAAACACCTCACTGAGGTCCTCAACATCGTACAACGCATCGAGGTCCCGTCCATCGAGCTCCCAGCTGCCGTCTTCTTGAGGGACCGCTCGATACAGCGTCCGATTGCCCGTCTCGGGATGAATCGTCGGGATAATCACCCCTTTGCGTTTGAGTGTACCAAAGTGGTACTCAAACAGCTCGCCTGAAACCGTATCTACAAGATAAATCGAGGGAGCCCGATCCACCTTGCCCGGGCCGCTGAGCGACATATACAGCCCGGTACCCAACGCGATCAACGCTACAGCAAAGAGCACAATCTGCCATGGTCGTACCGAACCCATCCGCACCGCCTCCAAAAAACCGCTCGATCGAGCCCGCCAAGCGAACCCGATCTCCCCGAACACCGAACAACCGAAGGACCACTATACCGCAATGCAGCCCGTTTGTGTGGACTATCCCACATCCCTCACCCAGCACCAGCGTTCTTGACAGGCTGCGCCAACCACACCCCTCGCTCAGACTCGCTCGTCCCACACTGGTTTTCTCGTGCCCCAGCCAGCGTGCCGATCCAGACCCGCTCACGAAAGCATGCCACTCGCCGATGCCTTGTAAATGTTTGGAAAACACGAGCACCGTTTTGATATCGCCCTGTATTTTCGCGTCTTGATAGGGTGCTGCAAAGCCCCACCGTCGCCGGTCAGTCCTACGCTGTGTGCATTCCACCACTCTCCTTTCTTCGAGCCAGTCGTCTTGAAAATCGTCCTCGCCAATCCAAGAGGTTTCTGCGCCGGTGTCCGCATGGCCATCGACGTCGTCGATCGCGTCATCGACCTCTTCGACGACCAGACCATCTACGTCTACCACGAGATCGTCCACAATAAGCACGTCGTCAACAGACTCCGCGATCGCGGCGCACAGTTCGTCGAACACATCGAGGACATCCCCGAAGGCTCGATCGTCGTCTTCAGCGCCCACGGCATCAGCCCCACCATCCGCCAAGCCGCCAAAGAACGAAACCTCACTGCCATCGACGCCACCTGCCCGCTCGTCACCAAGGTCCACGCCGAAGCGATCCGGTATGCCAAGCAGGGCTATCAGATCCTTCTCGTGGGCCACGCCGAGCATCAGGAAGTCATCGGCACCCAGGGCGAAGCCCCCCACGCCACCCAGGTCGTCGAAACCCCCGCCGACATCGAACACCTGCACATCGCCGATCCCGACAAGCTCGTATATCTCACGCAAACCACCCTGAGCACCGACGATGCAGCCGTCATCATCGACGCCCTCAAGCAACGCTTTCCCGCGATCAAAGCTCCCCCGAGCGACGACATCTGCTACGCCACCACCAACCGTCAGCACACCGTCCGCGTGCTCGCTCCAGACTGCGACGTCGTCCTCGTCGTCGGCTCGACCAACTCCTCCAACTCCAAACGACTCACCGAGATCGCCCACACCGCGGGCACCCCCGCGTATCTCCTCGATGATCTTGGCGAACTCAACCCCGACTGGCTGCCCGAGGGCACACGCACCGTCCTCGTCACTGCGGGTGCCTCAGCTCCCGAGAACCTTGTCGCCGATCTCTGCAAACACCTCGTCGAAACCTTCGGTGCCACCATCGAAACCAGATCCATCGCTGAAGAAGACGCGGCCTTTGCTCTTCCGGGTACCCTCCGACGCATCATGAGAGACCGAGGCATCACAGGCCACGATAAACCCGTCCGCGTAGGACTCCCCGACATCACCGCCGACCACTACGGCACCGTCCCCATCACCATCTCCGCACCCTCCAACTAACCATCTCTCATGCCGAGCACACGTTGAACCACCCCACCAACCACTTCTTCCATCACACCCCCGACACGCTCGCCGCATGGTGCGATCAGCACGCCATGCCCGCGTTTAGAGCCAAGCAGATCCTCGAATGGGTCTACGTCAAGGGCGTCGCCGATCCCGACGAGATGACCAATCTCTCCGCGTTCGATCGCCAGACCCTCGCCACCGAGATGACCTTCGTCTCGGGCGAGACCATCGCCCATCAACTCGCCTCCGACGGCACCCAAAAACTCCTCGTCCAATGGGACGACGCGCCCGCGACTCCCTCCTCCACCTCGCTGCCCATCCTCAACGAATCCGATGCGTGCGCGAACGATCAAGACCCCTCACGCCAAACCGAATGCGTCATGATCCCGTCGCGTGACGACAACGAGCGGGGCGATCCCAAACGCCGGACCGCGTGCCTCAGCTCGCAGGTGGGCTGTCCGGTCGGATGCCGATTCTGCGCGTCGGGTCTCGGCGGGCTCGACGGCAACCTCAGCGCGGGACGCATCGTCGAACAAGCCTGGCGACTCGCACAGCTTGAAGGCGTCGGCAGAATCTCGCACATCGTCTTTATGGGCATGGGTGAACCCCTCGCCAACTTCAGCCAGGTCGTCCATGCTGTGCGCACACTCACCGCGCCCTGGGGCATGGGCATCAGTGCGCGCAGGGTCACCATCTCGACCGTTGGCTTGCCCAAAGCCATCGAACGACTCGCCGAGGAGCTCGACCTGCCCATCACTCTCGCCCTCTCGCTGCACGCACCCAACGACGAGCTGCGACGACGACTCATCCCTTGGGCCGAGTACACCACCATCGACGAGCTCCTCGACGCCTGCGACCGCTGGTATCGAAAGACAGGCCGCGAGATCACCCTCGAATACACCCTCATCGGCGACACCAACGACCGCCCCGAGCACGCCCGCGATCTCGCCAAGGTCGCCAAAACCCTCCGCGCTAACGTCAATCTCATCCGGTTCAACGAGGTCAAGGGCGTGCCCTTTCACAGACCCGACGACCACGACGTGCGCACGTTTCAAGGCATCCTCCGTGATCGCGGCATCAACGCACACATCCGCGCAAGCCGGGGCCGAGACATCGCCGCCGCCTGTGGCCAGCTCCGCCACGAACGCACCCACGCCTAGGCACTGGTTCACGGATCAACGAGCCCCTCGCGTGAGCGAGGGAACCACGATCCGATTACGCTTTGCTCCCTTCCTCACGGAAGGGGCTCGTCAGAATCTGATCCATCAAACTGAGCCTAACCATGCCAGAGGGACTCGCCGAACACGCCTCCACCTTCGCCCCCTTCACCCTCGCCCACGGCGTCACCGTGCTGGTGATCACCCTCGCCATCACCGCCCTCTGCATCCTCGGCCTCAAACGCCCCGCTTCCCAACGACACATCTGCATCGCCCTAGGCGTGTTCGGACTGCTCTGGGCACTCGTCAACATCACCTACTTCTGCAGGCCCTCCGCGTTCAACTGGGGCACCAGCCTGCCGTTGCAAATCTGCGACCTCGCCGGGTTCATCGCCCCCATCGCGATCCTCACCCAACTGCGAATCTTCCGCACGCTCCTCTACTTCTTTGCGTTTGCGCTCTCGACTCAGGCGTTCATGACTCCGATCGTTCGCTTCGGCCCGGACCACTTCGAGTTCTGGGTCTTCTGGGTGAGCCACACCATTATCGTGGGGTATGCCATCTTTGACGTCCTCGTTCTCGGCTACCGGCCTTCGCTCCGCGATCTGCTCATGACCATGGCCCTCGGGCTCCTCTACATCGCAGCCATGCTCGCCACCAACCACCTCCTGCGCGCACACTGGGCCAACTACGGCTTCGTAGGCAACGTCAACCTCAAAGCCCCCACACTCCTCGACAAGCTCGGGACCTGGCCCTTGAGAGTGGTCTGGATCGTGCTCATCGCCAATGCTGTATTCGTCATGGTCTGGGCGGTCTGGCCCATCTCACGCCTGATCTTCAAGCATCGCACAGTGTCCCCCGAGCAACCTTCGTAGACTCGCACCATGATCGGGCTGATCTTCTCACTTATCGCGGTGTCGTTTGTGCTGGCATGGATCGGCTCGCTCGTGCTCACACGCCTCGGGCACCGCATGGGTCACCTCGACGCGGCGGGCGTTGATGGCCAGGTCAAAGCCGATGCGCGGGGTATCCCCAACACCGGGGGCATCGCGATCACCCTCGCCATCGTGCTCCCGATGGCGGTGCTCATGCTGCTGATCCCCCTGCTCGCAGGAGATTCGACCTCATCGCTCTTGCCCGATGCTCTGCGCGAGCACGCTGCCGGTCTCGCCTCACAGACCGGTCAGGCGTGGCTGCTCATCGCGGGCGTGGTGGTACTTCATGTGCTGGGTCTGGTCGATGACCGCAAGCCGATGGGGCCGCGAATCAAGCTCGGCGTCATGACGCTCGTTGCCCTGACTCTCACGCTGTCGAGCCCGGAGACGCGGCTCCTGGTCCTGCTCGATGCGCACGTCGGGGGTTCGTGGCTGAGCATCGCGCTCACTGTGTTATGGTTTCTGGCGGTCATCAACGCCATGAACTTTCTCGACAACATGGACGCACTGGCAGCGGGCGTCGTCGCGGTAGTCTCCGCGTGCTTTCTCGTGACCACACTCGGCGGCGGACAGTGGTTCGTCTCGGCGATGCTCGCGCTCGTGCTCGGCGCGGTGCTCGGGTTCGGCGTGCTCAACCGGCCGCCTGCCAAGCTGTTCATGGGCGATGGCGGCTCGCTCGTGCTCGGGCTGTTGCTCGCGTTCCTTACTGTGCGCACAACCTATGTCGATCCCACGGGCACGTCGGGCAGCCTGCACGCAGCCCTGATGCCGATGGTCGTCCTCGCGGTGCCGTTGTATGACCTCGTGAGTGTGGTAGTGATCCGCATCAGTCAGGGCAAGAGCCCGATGGTGGGCGATCTTCAGCACCTCTCCCACCGCCTCGTTCAACGCGGGCTCTCCAAGACGGGTGCGGTCGGGTTGATCGTTGGGCTGACGGCTGCGACGGGCATCGCCGGGATGCTCCTCGCCCAAGCCGATACCCGCGGCGCATGGCTCATCGGCGTGCAAACCGTGCTGTTGCTTGCGCTGCTCGCAGCCTTCGAGCGGGGCAGCATCGGGCTCGTCCGGGACCACAAGCCGTGAGCCCAGCCAACAAACACCAATGCCCGATCCCGCCTCCCGCTACCGCATTCTCAAACTTCGCGGGCTGGTTTGCACTGGGGCTCACCGCGTTCGGCATGCTTTCGCGTGCGATGGTCAGTCACGAACCCATGCCGGGCTTTGGGTTTGATCCGATGGTCCAGAGCCCGCCGCCGGTGGGCATGGGGCCGACCGCTTCGCTCATGCTCGATGCTGTGACCATTCTCGGCGCAGCCCTCATCCTCTGGAGCGAACAACGCGCAGCACGAACCGTGCGCACAGGCATCGTCGCTCTAGGCATCGTCGGCGCACTCGTCGCGCTCGCGCACGGCCTCGTCTTCCGAGGGCTCAACCTCGAAGCACTGCGCATCGGAGCCTCTTGGAGCAGTGCGGTCGTCGGTGCGATCGCGCTGTGGCACGCGGCTCGATGCCCGATCTACCGCCGAGCCCTCGCGGGTCTCTTGCTCGGTGCGATGATCGTGCTCATTGTCAAGGGCGGCGTGCAGGTGCTTGTCGAACACCCCGCCACGCTCGAACGCTTTCAGGCCAACCGCGAGACCATGCTCGCAGCCCAGGGCATGCGCCCCGGCACGCCCCAGGCAATGGCCTTCGAGCGAAGACTCTCCCAGCCCGACCCGACGGGCTGGTTCGGGCTGACCAATGTGTACTTCTCGCTGATCGTCGCGACGGGTCTGGCGGCGGCCATCATGGTCCGCTCGGCGTGGAAACCCTCCAAGCTCGCGAGTGATCGCGGCGGACTCGTCGCACGCTTCGGATTGCTCGCGGTGCTCGGCGGATGTGTCCTGCTGCTTGCGCTCGGGCCGGTGCAGGGCGGCACGATCGCCAAAGGCCCGATGGGCGCGTTGGTGCTGAGCATCGGACTGCTCGTCATGGGCAGGTGGTGCGGTGCGCACAAGATCCCGGTCTGGTGGATCGGGCTGGCGGCGGTGTGTGTACCGATCGCTGCGGTGATTGCTCGCGGACTCGTAGGCGATGCGCTCGGCGAGCTCAGCCTGCGGTTCCGGTGGTTTTACATGATCGGGGCAGCGCGGGTCTTTGCGGAATCCCCACTGATCGGAGTAGGTCCCGACGGCTTTCAAGCTGCGTACCTGCTTGCCAAGCCCGAGCTGAGCCCCGAACAGGTCGCAAGCCCGCACAGCATCATCGCCGACTGGCTTTCGACGCTGGGCGTCGCGGGCCTTGCTTGGACCGGTTTACTCTTGGCTGCTGGGGCTTCACTCGGAGCAAGACTCCGAAGCAATGCAAACTCTCCGAGCGCTCAAACCCCGATCGAAATGGGAACGGTCAAGCACTGCATGGGGTGGATGGCGTGCGCCCTCGGAGCCGTCCTCATCTGGAATCTGATCTTCGAGGAATGGCCCATCGCCTCGAGCATCCCCGGCGGCATGGTGCTGATGGTCTCGGCGATCTCCCGGATGGTGCTCATCGGACTGATCTCGCTCGCTGCGGGGCTCGGCGTGGTCCGGTTCGCTACGGACTCTGGCGTGCGCACAGCGATGGTCGGAGCGGCGCTGGTCGTGCTCGCCCATGCGCAGATCGAGATGGTGCTCTCGACGCCCGGGTCCGCGGCGTGGGCTCTCGCGCTGCTCGCGGTGGCATCAAGCCCGCACGACGCGACACATCGAGCAACCTGTGGCAAGCCTGCAAAGGTCTGGGCGTTCGGGCTCGGGGCTCTGGGAGTAGGACTCGCGGTGGTGGCTCTTGGGCCTATTCGAGGCTGGGAAAGCCACCAACTCGCCGCCTCGGAGAAGGTCGCCCGCGTCACACGCATCGAGCAGGAACTCGCAGCTCTGGCGGGGGACGAGATTCCCGACACCGTCTACATCGACCATCTGCGTATGCACGTCCGGGGCATGGCCGATGAGGCGGGCTTGGATGGTTCGATACCGATCGCTGAGCTGATCCCGCGTATCAAACTCGCTTCGGCGATGGAGGCGATGGCGATCCTCGGCGAGGCGGCGGTCCGTGGGGGCGAGCCGCTGGCGACGCTCAATGAGCTCTCGTCGCTCTCGCTCTCGGCTGGGGCTTTGGCTCAGAGCTTCGGCGAGGACGCGATGGCTTTGGAGACTGGTGCGATCGATGCGGCCCGGCGGGCGACGACCCGCTGGCCCGACCGCACGAGTGGGTGGAACACTCTTTCGCGGGCCTACCAGAGCCGATGGCGTCGGACTGGTGATGCCCAGTGGGCCGAGCAGGCGGCGGTGGCTCTCGAGCATGGTCGGGAGCTTGATCCGGGGGGGATGCCGTTCGTGTGGGCGTTGTTTGAGCTGGCGCAGGCCCGAGAAGATGATGAGGGTGCCCGGAGGTGGGCCAAACGCTGTCTTGAGGTGGACCAAACGCTGGTGCTTGATCCCTTGGTTCAGCTCTCCGAGGATCGACTTCGGCGTCTTCGGCGAGCGGTTGGGGACGACTAACTGGCCGAGTCTGAGCGTGAGATGTTGAGAGAGTGCGCCGAGTTGGCCTTGGGGACTTGAATAACCGCTCTTTGCGACGAACGATGGGGTGTTACTCACGCATCTGCGGATCGGGGCAGCTTCGATGCCTGATCTTCATGCTTTCATAGGCGAAGGCGGTCACCATGGCCGAAGACGACGACGAGGCACCGTGCCTCGGATACATGCCCAGATGAGCACCCCACTCCCGCTTGCGACGTTGTCGTAGGTGCGTGAGTTGGCGCAGGGGTGTGAGTAGACCAGCATTCAAGACACACGCAGGCCGATCCGGGAGTTCGGGTCGGCATCACTAGAAGTGCAACCGGACGAGCCGGAACACACCGGCTGACGAGCAGCCACCGGTCGGGCGAACCGACCCCATGACCCCCCAAATGCCCCCGACGCCCAAGTGAGGGCAGGGCGAACACCGAGGACGATTCAGCGATGGCTACCGACCTTTCATTTATCCGCAACATCGGGATCTGTGCGCACATCGATGCGGGCAAGACGACCGTCACCGAACGCATCCTGTTTTATACAGGCAAGAACTACAAGCTCGGCGAGGTCCACGAGGGCACCGCAACGATGGACTTCCTCCAAGAGGAGCAGGAGCGTGGGATCACGATCCAGTCCGCTGCGACGACCTGCCCGTGGACGCACGAAGGCGACGAATACAAGATCAACCTGATCGACACGCCGGGCCACGTGGACTTCACGATCGAAGTCGAGCGTTCGCTGCGCGTGCTCGACGGCGCGGTCGCGGTGTTCGACGGCAAAGAAGGCGTCGAGGCGCAATCCGAAACCGTGTGGCGTCAGGCCAACCGGTACAACGTGCCGAGGCTTTGCTTTATCAACAAGATGGACAAGCTCGGCGCTGACTTCGACTTTAGTTTCGAGTCGATCCGCAAGCGGCTCGGCGCCAACCCGATCGCGGTCCAGATACCCATGGGGCACGGCCACGATCTGGCGGGGATCATCGACCTGCTGCTCATGAAGGCGTACTTCTTTGAGGGCGACGCTGGCGAGAAGGTCACCGAGAAGGAGATCCCCGAGGAGTTTCTCGAACGGGCGACCAACTATCGCCACGATCTCGTCGAGCAGGCGGCATCGCTCGATGATTCGCTCATGGAGCGGTACCTCGAAGATGAAGATTCCATCACGGTCCCGATGCTCAAGGCGTCGCTCCGCAAGAGCACGCTCGAGCGCGTGTGTTACCCGGTCTTCTGCGGCTCGGCGCTGCGCAACATCGGGGTCCAACGCCTGATCGACGGCGTGATCGACTACCTGCCCAACCCGACCGAAGTTCCTGACATCGAGGGCACCAATCCTCGCGACGCGGACGAGAAAGTGATCCGCAAAAACAGCGTCGAAGAAGCGTTCAGCGCGTTGGTCTTCAAGGTCGTCAGCGACACCCACGGCGATCTGACCTACATCCGGGTCTATTCGGGTGAACTCAAGAAGGGCACCCGTCTGCTCAACCCGCACAACGGCAAGCGCGAGATCGCCAGCCGCATCTTCGAGATGCACGCCAAGGATCGTCAAGCGATGGACTCGGTTGGCGCTGGCAACATTGTCGCGGTCGTCGGGATCAAGGATTCGATGACGGGCGACACGCTGTGCGACCCGGACAATCCGATCATTCTCGAACGGATGGACTTCCCCGAGCCGGTCATCAGCATGTCGATCGAGCCCAACACGGCGGACGACAAGCGCAAGCTCTCAGAGGGTCTTGCGACGATCAAGCGTGAAGACCCATCGTTCCGTTCAAAGTATGACGAGGAAACCGGGCAGACGATTATCTCGGGCATGGGCGAACTGCACCTTGAGATCATCAAGAACAAGCTGGTGCGTGACATGAAGATCGGCGTTGAAGTCGGCAGGCCCCGGGTGTCGTATCGCGAGACGATTCGCGGCAGCGCCAAGGACGTCCGCGGGCTGTTCAAGAAGCAGACGGGTGGTCGCGGCCAGTTCGGCGATGTGACGATCAGTATCAGCCCGATGACTGCGGATCAAGCCGAGGCCAAGGAGATCAAGTTCAAGGAACTCATCGGGTTCAAGAACGCGATTGTCGGCGGCAAGATTCCCAAGGAGTTCATCCCCTCGGTCGAGAAGGGCGTTCGCGAGACCGCTCTTGGCGGGATCTCGGCGGCGTACCCGCTCATCAACGTGTTTGTCGAGTTGGTTGACGGCTCGGTCCACGATGTTGACTCGAGCCAGATCGCATTCGAGCAGGCGGCGCGTCTGGCGCTGCGTGACGCGGTGGGCCGAGCGGGCAGCGTGCTGCTCGAACCGATCATGAAGGTGGTCATCACGGTGCCCGAGGACTACATCGGCAACGTGACGGGCGACCTTTCGAGCCGGCGCGGGATGATCGTGGACACCGAGGACCGTGACAACGTCAAGCTCATCACGGCGGAAGTCCCGCTGAGCGAGATGTTCGGGTACACGACGGTGCTCCGAAGCCTGACTCAGGGCCGGGCGAGCAACTCGATGGAGTTCCACGAGTATCGCGCGATGCCCCCGAGCATCGCTCAGGAAGTCATCACCACGGGCTGATTTGGGCTCGTTCAGGTGCCGGATCGGGCGTTGAACCCGACTCGAACCAGAGTCCGATCACCCGCTGATGAGCGTTCCATTCAATCAAATCACCCCCGGCTAAGAAGCTGGGGGTTTTTTGTTGGCTGCGCAAACGGATTGAGCGGGCTTGGCCGGTGGGTTCCTCGCAAGAAGGGGTTTACTATTCAACGCCTTGAGCCGATGGGGCACAAAGGAACCAGCAGGCGATGCCCCTCACCGGGCTTTGGCCACGAATCTCGCGGAGGTCTTTCGTGTTGGCGAACAAGTATCAGACCGTGCTCCTGTTTGGAGCTCCCGGCGCAGGCAAGGGCACCCAGGGCAAGATTCTGGGTCAGATCCCGGGGTTCTATCACCTGTCGTGTGGCGAGGTGTTCCGAATGCTGGACATCAACAGCGAACTCGGCAAGGTTTTCCGTCAGTATTCGACTCGCGGCGATCTCGTGCCCGATGAGGTCACCGTCAAGATGTGGGCCAAGAACATCCATGCGCAGACCACGCTGAGCATCTATAAGCCGCACGACGATCTGCTCATCCTCGACGGCATTCCCCGTAATGTTGCGCAGGCCAAGCTGATGGAGGAGTACATCGACGTGCTCGAGGTGATCCACCTGGTCTGTAAAGATCAGGACAAGATGGTCGATCGGCTCCAACGCCGGGCGCTCAAAGAGAACCGAGCCGACGACGCCCAGAAGGACGTCATCATGCGGCGATGGGATATCTACAAGAACGAGACCCAGCCCGTGCTGGATTACTATCCGCCTGAAATCATCCGTGAAGTTGACGCGGTGGGCTCGCCCGCGAGCGTGCTTGAGCACGTGCTCGGGGCTCTGGTCCCGGTGCAGGAAGCCCACTTCAGCAACCCGATCGACGGCAGCTCCACCGGCTAAACAACCGATGAAGATTGCCCGGTTCCACGCACCCTGGGCTCTTGATGGCGGTAGGCTTGGGCTGTGAAACGATCTGCTTTTACACTTATCGAGTTGCTCGTGGTCATCGCGA
>CAYUVO010000050.1:0-18954 GCA_964448185.1 uncultured Phycisphaeraceae bacterium | reverse complement strand
TTTGTCCGAGAATCACAGACCCCGCGTCGTGCATCGCGTGCCCGCCGATCGTTCCGTCGTCGCCCATCCCCGTGAGGATCACGCCCACTGCGCGTCGTCCTGCCACTTTCGCCACCGAGCCGAACAGCTCGTTGACCGAAGGCTTATACAACGCCTCAGTCGGTATCGTGCTTACTTCCAGGCGATACCCAGACGCGCCGCCGAGAACGCGCAGGTGCTTGCCACCGGGCGTGATGTACACAAACCCGGGGCGCACCGGCATCCGGTGCTCCGCGTGCAACACGTTCAACGCGCACATCTCGTCCAATCGCTCAGCGAGCGACTCGGTAAACATCGCGGGCATGTGCTGCGCAACGACCACCGGCGGAGCAAAGCCCTCGGGCAACGCCTTGAGCACCGCTTCGAGCGCTGGCGGGCCGCCCGTGCTCGAACCGATCGCCACCAGGTCACACCGTCGAATCGAATCGTGAACCTTTTTCGGGATCGAAAGCACCCGCGACGGGTCCATTCGAGTCGTCGTCTTGACTCTCGGCGTCGATAAACCCGCGACCTTCCGCGAGAGCTCTTCACCCAACGAATCGAGATCCACCGCAAACTGCGAATGGCTCTTGGCGACGATTTCGCTCGCTCCCGCGTGCAACGCGCGGATCGCTTCACGCGAGCCGTCGGTCGTCAGGCTCGACACCATGATGACATGCGCATCACACGCACGCAGAATCCGTGGCAGGGCCGTCAACCCGTCCATCTCAGGCATCTCAACATCAAGCGTCACGACATCGGGTTTGAGTTCGGTTGCCATCTCGACGCCTTCGCGCCCGTTGCGTGCACGCCCGATCACCGTGTGCCCGTTGTGCTCGAGCACATCGCTAATCGCACGACGCATGAACGCCGAATCATCTACCACGAGCACGCGCGATCCCATGAGCAGCTCCTTGATGCCGCGCTTGGCGACGTCACAAGCCATATCGGCTCGCTGCGTTCGGGCCTTGAGTGTGCCTGGCCACTGTCGATATTTCTCTTTTTCGTTGTAAAGCGTCAGGCTGCCAGCGAGTTATTCACGCCGCCAGTCCCACGCCGGATCATCTTTGAGTGCAGACTTGTTCGACCACATCCGGCGATCCCGCAACTCGTCCGCCTTCACCAGCCCCGCGTGCCCATCCACAAACGACATCGAAGCCGAGCCCCCAAAGCGTGGATCAACGTGCCCAAAGAGCTCAGACGGCGCATCATCATCAAAGATGGCCCCATAAATCGGTGCGTGGCTCACCCACAAATGCCCCGGCTCATCGAACGCCCGACTCTTCAAATGAGCCGACCCAAACACGATCAGCGACGAAGGCTGAAACGCATCCGAAATCCGGCGCACCGCTCCACGCTTCTTACGAATATGCGTGGGCACCGCGTAGTTCCCGCCCACATAGTCCTGATTGATCCCGAACGAGGGCAACACAGAAACCCGGTAGGTCCAATCCACCCAGCCGTTGGGTTGTGAGAGAATCTCCTGACGATCGTCGGCGAGCGTTTCACTCTCGTTGACGTGCGTCGTCCCCTCCCACTTGTAATCAAACCAGGGCGCAAGCCGGTATGGCCATCGCTGAGCGATCAGACCCGTCAGAATCGGCTCGCCCCGCTCGTCGAGGTAGACCCCTCGCGCGATCCGAGGATCATTTCGATCAATGATTCCTTCAATCACCATTTCTTGGTGATCGTTCGCGTACAGCACCCAAGCGGTCTGCAAGCTGCGAGTGGCAACCACAGAACGCACCGACTGCGCCGCCTGGCGTGCCTTGCCCAAAGCGGGCAGCAAGATCCCGATGAGCAGCGCGATGATCGCAATCACCACGAGCAGTTCGATCAACGTAAAGCCGCCCCCCCCCGCCCGTCTCATGTTTCGTGCCAACCGTCGCCCCAGCATGCTTGTGCTCCTCTGGGGCATGCCCCAAGCAACCACCAAATCATTACGGTCTCGTCGGCTCGATTGGGTCCGGCAATGAGTCCGCGCCACTTACATCGGGACCAAATATCCAACGCAAACAAGCCGCGAGACACGAATGTCTCGACGGAATAGTAGTTGCGATTGAGTCTCAAATCCAGCGAGAGGATTGTAGATCTAGCTATTCTGACGCTGTGGAGCCAGTTTTGAGCATCATTTCAGATATCTCGATCCCGAATTCACGCTCCGCCACATCCGCCGGAACCGCCTCGAACTCCAGATGAAAGTAGTACGGCTCGAAGAACGTCCCCGGCAGGTCCAACTTCGACGGATCGCCCCGGTGACGCAACAACTGATAAGGCAACGAGGCCCACAGCGAGATGCTCCCATCGGGTTCAATCCCGATCCTGGCGGTCCCCGCCTGACGAGAAATAACTTCCTCGCCATCGAAGTCGCGGCTATCCGTGCGGATGATTCCCGATCGGCCACGATCCCCCACCGCTCGGCGGTTGAGCGTGTCTTCCTCGCTCGCCAGGTTGTACATGTTCGCGTATTCCTTGGTCAGCCCGCACGCGATGATGTCGTCGATCGCATACGAAAGATGCTGAATGATGCTCTCGGGTCTGGGTACTGGCTGCCCTTTAAACCGAACGCCGTGCAGCTCGATCTCGATCGGTGATGCAGGGTCGATCGAGCCGAACAACGGGGCGTATTGATCGGCCTTATAGACGCCGATTCGCACCACCACGCCCAGCGGATGCCCCGCTCCGACTTCAAGCCGGGTGCCCCCAACCGAGACATAGACCTCCAGGTTCTGATCGATCCGCACCCGCTCCTCAGCCTCCGTATAAGGCAGCTTGACCGAATGCTGATGGTCGCGGCCCATTGCATCCACCCACGAGATATCCAGCGTCGGGTGCTCCTCGGCCACAATCCAGAGCGGCTCGCGGCTCACCTCCGATTCGCCAAGGGGCTCGGCCTGCCCCAAAGCAGCCCCTACGAGCCCACAAGGGGCTATTCCAGCCACAATCAGCGCCAGACGCCGGTGAAAAAATCTGTTCATACCTATGTATACGCCCTGAGCCCCTTTGGGCTCAACCCGGATCTATATTTCCCGAATGTCTGGCCAGATCAGAATCTCGCTTCTCTAGGCCTTGGCCCTAGAACCAACACCCCCTCAGACGGTACGCTACCTAGAGAATCCTCCACAGAGGACCCAAGAGGACCATTGGGTACCCAGATGCATGGGCTGCCTGCACGTCACTGTTTGTCAATCATTCTCCGCCGGAGCCGTCCATGCCCTCAGATATCACCCCTTGTCTGTCCCTCGTTCGTCCCCTTGCCCTGATCGTGGCTGCGGGCATGTTCACCTCGCTGGCCGCTGCACAAGAAACCGCCGTTCGCCGCGATGAGGACCGCCAGGCACCCGTCACAGAAGACCAGACCGAGGAGCTCGACACCGAGCAGTTCCCCCGGAACAACATGGAGCTGCTCGCGTGGCTCCCCCTCGATAGGTTTGAAGGCGAGCACAACTCGGGCAACGACATCTGGGGTTACGTCGCGCCATCAGGACGCGAGTACGCGATCATGGGGCTCGAAAAAGGCTACGGCTACGTCGAAGTCACCGACCCCACCAATCCCGTCATCATCGAGTTCATCCCAGGACCCGCGAGCACTTGGCACGATGTCAAGGTCATCGGTCACCACGCCTACGGCGTCTCCGAGGGCGGGGCAGGCATCCAGGTCATGGATCTCTCTCGCATCGACGACGGCATCGTCACCCTTGTCCAGAACATCGAGATCAACGGGCACTCCACAAGCCACAACATCGTCTCCAACCCCGACAGCGGCTTCATCTACCTCGTGGGCGCCAACATCGCCAACGGCGGGCTCGTCGCGCTCGACGTCACCACCGACCCCGACAACCCAACCATCGTTGGCTCATGGAAACAGATGTACATTCACGACGCGCAGGTCGTCAGCTATACCGAGGGGCCGTATGCAGGGCGCGAAATCGCGTTCGTCTTCTCCGGGTTCAGCGGCGGGGTTGCTCAAACGGGCATGCGCATCGTCGACGTCACCGACAAATCCAACATGTTCACCATCTCGACGGCTCTATGGTCCCGTGCCCGCTACGCACACCAGGGCTGGCTGAGCACCGACAAGAAGTACGTCTACATCAACGACGAACTCGACGAAGGCAACTCGGTCACCGAGACCACCACTCGCATTTTCAACGTTGAGGATCTCGAAAGCCCGTATTACTCGGGCACGGTGACCTCAGGGCTTGCTGCCATCGACCACAATCTCTACACCACCGAACGCCTGATGTTCCAGAGCAACTACCGAGCGGGGCTGCGGGTGTTTGATATCACCGATCGCGCCAAACCCTACGAAATCGCGTACTTCGACACCTACCCCGACGACGATGATGCTTCGTTCAACGGCAACTGGAGCAACTACCCCTACCTCCCGAGTGGAACGATCCTGATCAGCGACATCGAGCGTGGGCTCTTCCTCACCCGGCTCTCGGGCGAGGCTGCCGAAATCGGTCGCTAAGCAATCGATCCGTACGACATCCAAGAAACACAAAGACCCCGTCCATCTCGGACGGGGTTTCTTGTTGGGTACAGCGTTTGTTGAATGAAAGAGCGAGTGGGCTATGAGTAGGCCATGAGTGGATGAGTGGCTTACTCGAACGCCATGATCTCGAACTGCTTGACGCCCCTCGGCGCGCGCACGCTGATGGTCTCGCCCACGCGGGATTTCATAAGGGCTTCACCCATCGGGCTGCTCGCCGTGACTTCGACGTAATCGAGCATCGGGTCGCCGCTGGCTTCACCGACGAGACAGAAGATGTCTTCGTCACCGGTATCGACCTCGCGAAGACGAACCTTGGAGCCGACGAAGACCACGTCACCCTGTTGCTCGTCGCTGACGAGTTGAGCGGTTTTGAGCCGCTCTTCGAGCCTGCGGATCTCGGCTTCTTCGAGTCCCTGCTGCTCGCGGGCGGTGTGGTACTCGGCGTTCTCTTTGAGATCACCAAGCTCTCTGGCTTCGGCAATCCGCTGAGAGATAATCGACCGGTTGTCGATGAGCGTCTTGAGCCGGGTCTCGACGCGTACTTTCTCGTCGGCTGTGATGAAATCCATGCCGTCATCTCCTGCATTGCAACTGCCGGGCTCATCCCGAGCCCTCGAAGCAGAACTTCTAGGCGCTCGCAGAACCAGAAGCCACTCTCGGCCTCCCCGCCCGCCAAACACTCACAGCAATCGCACTCCATCCTAAGAGCCCTGCCCCAAGGATGATCCCTGCTGCGATCAGGTGCGCCGGCACCAATGCTACCTCCGCGCCGACCCACGGGCGGGGACGGGTGATTTCGAGCCCCGAAGTCGCGGGCGACATCAGCCACCACCATTCGACCATCGAAGGCTGATCGAGCGAGCGTCCCGTCGCACCCGCTCCGAGAATCATAATCTCGCCCAACGGCGCGGCAAGCACGATCGCAAAGAATCCGAGCATCCATGCCCACGCGGGCTCTCCTGCGGGGTTGCCCCGCCACCGGAGCCGCGAGACTCCGAAGGTCAGGATCATCGACACCATCACGCCCCACGCCAGCGCGAATAGCCCGAGTGTCAGCACCACGCCCAAAGGCCAGCGGGCGAGCACTACCAACGGCAACAACACCGCCTGCACCGGAACCTGCACGACGACAAAGTCTTTGAGCATCGCGGATGCTGCGCCCCCAAGCCCGCCCTCGGGCGGCTCCTGGCTGAGCCTCGTCGCGGGCCACAACAACGCCACTCCGGTGCCCAATCCGAGCAGCAGCAAACGCAGCGCCGGTTGATAGCTCTCGAACGAACCCCCGAACGGCCCGCCCGCCGATGCCAGAGCGATCATCGCCGACGTCAGCACGAACACCGTCCACATCAGCGCAAACCAGCGGGGCTCGCCGCGCCGATGCGACCAGTCGGGCTGCGTCTTCGACGCACGCCCAAACAGATCAAGATCCGGTTTCTTCGTGCTCACGGGATATTCACCTGCGACCCGATCGGTCGATCACGACTTGCCGATCGAACACTTCGAGTCGTTCGAGGCCCGCGTCGATCCTGCGTCCAAAGGTCGGGTCGTTGAAGAACTGGAGCAGGTGCGTGAGCTTCTGCTGCGTGTCGGCTTCGCCCGGGATGAACTCGCCGACCGGCCCGCCCCACACCACCCGCGTACCTCGATCGGTGATGATTTCGAGCCGATGCTCGACGAAGTAATCCCGTACATCGACCCCGGCGACCTGCCCGGCAAACGGCTGACGCATCAGCAAGTTCAACAACTCGAGCCCCGCAGCCAGACTCTGATCGGGCCAAGGCGTTGTGAAGTCCAACTGCCACGGCGCATTGCCCGCAGGGTTATAAGTCGCACCCGTCAAGTATCGCCCGCCTCCCCCGTCCCCAACACTCCCCCCCCCGCTGCCGCTCTCAGTTCGTTCGCCCACCGCGTACACCTTGGGCAGCAGCCGGAGTTGCTCGTCGATGAGATAATCCCGCGCGTCGTCGCCGTGCCCGTGGCGGACCAAAGCAACCGGCCTGCGCCAAGCGCCCTCGATGCGGATCGTCTCCGAATCAACACGCGCCACCATTGGAACGCCATCAAACCAGCCCGACATCGTGAGCCACTCGCCCGCCATCGCGAGCGTTTGCGACGAAAAAGGATCCGCTTCGTGGTTGACGATGGCCTCAACCTGCGATTGCAACTCATCACGCACCAGCGAGCTGAGCACGTGCGCATGATCGCCCCTGCTCGTGCGCATGGGCCAGATAATCTCGACTCGTTGCAGCTTGGTCCCAAGCACACTGCGGGCCTTGGCGTCAACCGACCACACGCCATACCCGGCGCCCCCGAGCAAGCCGAGGGTGACCAGCCCGAGCAGCACAAGCCCTGCTGTACGCACGCCCCGTCGCTCCACCAGCCGTTCCATCATCGGCTCGCGTTCGTTTGCTTTCTTTCGCTTGGTCGTGCTCTTTTTCGCCATTGCTTCACACTCCCTTGTTCGCAGTTGCTCGCTGCGATTTCATCGTTCCATCTGCTGCTGCACAAGCCACCAGCCCCGTCGCAAGCTCGGCCATCGAGATCCCCATCCCCGACGCAGCCATCGGGAACAGTGAATGCGAGGTAAACCCCGGCATCGTGTTCACCTCGAGCATCCATCCTACAAAGTGTGCATCCAACATAAAATCTACTCTCGCCAGATGCCGAACACCAACAGCGTTTGCGGCCTTGATCGCATGCTCGCTGAGCACCGCAGCCACACCCGGCGGCAGCTCGGGCGACACGACATACTGCGTATCGTCGCGTTCGTACTTCGCGCCATAATCATACGTTCCCCCTCGCGGCCTGATCTCAATAACCGGCATCGCCTCAAGCACTCCATGCCCGCGATCCATCACCCCCACCGTCAGCTCGCGCCCGGCCACCATCGCCTCGGCCATCCAAGACCCGTCTCTTGTTTCGAGTGAACCCAAAGCTGCAGTGAGCGACGCTCGATCGGCGCACAGATGCAGCCCCACGCTCGAACCCTCAAACACCGGCTTGATGACCACCGGCGGCTCCAACGCGCAGCGAGCGTCATCACCATTCATCGCACCGTTCAGCAAACACGCAGCGGGTGTGGGCACGCCGAGTTTGGCTGCAACGAGCTTTGTCGCCAGCTTGTCCATCGCGAGTCTCGAAGCACGCTCGCCGCTGCCCACGAATGGTCGCCCGTCACGTTCAAGCAATCTTTGCAACCCGCCGCCCTCGCCCCACGGCCCGTGCAGCACACCAAACACCACTTCGCCGGGCATCGCAGCGAGCTCGCTAGGCGTCGGCCTATCAATCGTGACTTCGGTGACCTCGTGACCTGCTTTGCGCAGTGCAGAGGCCACCGCAGCAGCACTCGCCAGGCTCACCGCGTGCTCCGCGTCAGGGCCGCCACCAAGCACCAAGATCGCCTGCTTGCATTCGCTCATCGCGTGTCTCCCCGCCGAGACCAGACAACAACTTCGCGTTCGAGTGTTACACCAAAGCGATCAAACACGCATTGCTCGACCAACTCCATCAGCTCGATCACGTCGCGGGCTTTGGTGTCAGGAGTCGTCACCACAAAGTTGGCGTGCAGCTCGCTCACCTTTGCTCCGCGCACCGACAAGGACTTGCCGCCCGCTCGGTCGATCAAGAGACCCGCAGCCACCCGCTCGCCCGCAGCTCCGAGGCCATCAATATCATCGAGATCACGCTCAAGCGTCGGGTTCTTGAAGCAGCATCCAGCAGACTTGGCGTCCAGAGGCTGGGTCGCGGTCTTGTGCTCCATCACTTCAAGCCGGCGGCGTTTGAGTTCATTCTTCGTGCCCGGGTGCAAGCCCAATTCGACCGCTGTGATGATGAGGTCTTCGAGCCCGCTGCGCCGGTAGCCAAAGTCGATCTGGTTGCGTTCAAGCCGAACAGCGTTTCCCGCGCGATCTAGTCCCTGCACGGCTACGACCGCGCTTGCGATCTCGCCGAATGCACCGCCCGCGTTCATGCGCACAGCCCCGCCGAGCGAAGCGGGAATCCCCGCGAGCCCTTCGAGCCCGCCGAGCCCCGCAGCGACCGTGTCGTTGATGAGCCTCGGCAGCCTCACACCCGCGCCGACAGTGATCGAGATCGTGCCCCCAGATTGTTCGTGTGCTTGCGACTTGGCAGTAAACGCGGCGGCACTCAGATCCACAACCAGCGATTCGATGCCGGCGTCATCCACAAGCAGATTCGCGCCGTCCCCGAGGACCACGAGTGATGGATCGAGCTCGACGCACACACGCAGCTCTTCAAGGTTCTTTGGTCGCACAAGTCGATCCGCGCAGCCGCCGACCCGAAACCACGTCGGGATCGGTGCGTTGCGTTCAATCTCAAGCTGGTCAGCGAGGCGTGACACCGCGTTAGCCGCCGTCCTGCCGCACGCCGGTCTGCATGAACGAGTGCGCCACCTGTCCCACAGGACCTGCGCCCATCACCACCAGCGTGTCGCCGGGCGTACACACGTTTTCAAGATGCTCGACGATCGCTTCAAACGGGTGCAGATGCATCGCCTTGATCCCGCGTGCGCGCAAACGATCGACCAGATCAGATGAACTCACTTTTTGTTTCTCCGCTTCCGAATCTCGCACAAAGAAAATCGTCGGCACGATCACCACGTCCGCGTGTTCGAACGCACTGGCAAACTCGTCGAGCAAGAACCGTGTCCTCGAATGCTGGTGAGGCTGGAATACACACACGAGCTTGCCGCCGCGAGCCTCGGGCTTGTCGAACGACCGAAGGGCTGCGAGCGTTGCCTCAACCTCGGTCGGGTGGTGGCCGTAATCGTCCCACACCCGCACGCCGTGACGGGTGCCGAGCAACTGTGTCCGACGTTCGACCCCGGTGAACGCCCCGAGCGATCGGCCGATGACTTCTGGCTCGGCGCCGAGATGCCACGCGAGAGCAGCAGCGGTCGCCGCGTTCATCGCATTGTGCGCACCGGGCAGGTTCATCGTCCACGCTGCCGTTTCGCCGTTGTGTTCGAGCGTGACTTGGCGTGTGTCGGAGTCGTAGCCGACGACCCAATCACTCGACGGGCTCCAGCCGATGGTCTCGACGCTGCACGCAAGACCAGCGGTAATCTCTCGGCGGTGTGCGCCTTGCTCAGCGATCAACAGCATCCCGCCCTCGCTCGCGGGCGGGACCAGCGCAGCGAACTCACCGAACGCCTGGACGACCGCATCGAGCGAGCCGAAGATGTCGAGATGGTCCGCTTCGACCGCCGAGATCGAAGCCACTCGCGGCCGAAGATGATGGAACGAACGGTTGAACTCGCACGCCTCCGCGAGCAGCAAGCCCGAGCCGCCCTCGAATCGGCCCTTGGGCACATTGACCGACCCGAGCCGAAAGCCTTCGGGTGATCCGCTCGCAAGCAGCGAGCCCTGGACAAGCTGGCGGCAACCCGCCCCGACGATGACATTGGGATCGAGCCCGGCATCTACCAACGTACAGCCGAGCATGGCGGTCGTTGTGCTCTTGCCGTGGGTCCCGGCGATGGCAACACCCGTTGCGTCCGCCATGCATCGGCCCAACGCCTCGGCGTAGGTGAGCACCTCGATGCCCCGCCTCTGGGCTTCGAGCACCTCGGGGTGCGCCGCCTCGATGGCTGCCGAAGCCACCACCAGATCGCACGCCTCGGGAAGCTGGCCTGCTTGTTGGTCCAAGTTGATCTTGATGCCTTGTGTACGCAGCGAGCAGACTACCGAGGTGTCCTGCATATCCGATCCTGAGATCAACGCTCCGCGTGCGCGCAGCATCCGAGCCAGACCCGACACCCCGCAGCCGCCGATCCCGATGCAATAGACCGCTCGGCCTTGGAGTTTGAAGCTCTGATCGCCCTCGGGTTCCCGCCTCTGCGCCTTGTTTTCACTCTCTCTCCGTTGAGTGCTCATATCCGAGCTTATCGGCAAGCCGGGCTCGATCCCATCACCCCCCCTATCCAGCCCGCCCCTACCCTTCGCCCATGCCAGCACCAGACGTTCAATCCATGCCCTACCGACTCGCCTGCTTGTGCGATCTCCGCGACGAGCATGGCCGCATCCTGCTGCTCGATCGTGTCCGCAGCCCCAATAAAGGGCTGTGCTCGCCCATCGGTGGCAAACTCGACCTGCACACGGGCGAATCACCCGCTCAGTGCGCCCAACGAGAGATCCACGAAGAAGCCGGGATTCATGTTCCGATCGACCGTCTGCACCTCGGTGGGCTCATCAGCGAGGTGGCCTTCGAGGGCCAAGGGCACTGGCTGATGTTCTATTACCGCGTGCTCGGTCCGGTGCGGGTGGACGCCATGGAAATCCCCGAGGGAACGCTTCGGTGGCACGAGCCCGACAAGATTGATTCGTTGCCCGTGCCTCAGACGGATCGGGAGATCATCTGGCCCCTGATCCGGCAATGCGACAGCCCGCCGGGCTCGGACGCGCTGCCCGGGTTCTTCGCGGTCCATATTGATTGCACGGGCAAAGACCTCCGCTGGGAGGTCGAGCAGCTCGAACCCTCATCGCCAAGCACTCCCCAGCCCCCCTCCCCTATCCAGACCACCCCTCCCACTCAGACTCCCCCAGCATGAACCCCAAGCCGCGTACACTGGTAAGGATGTTCGTGCATGCACTTCTTTCTCGACGCGATCGACCCATGATCGGCAGGCTGCCTCACTTGGGCTCGCTGCTCTGTGCTCTCGCAGCCTCGCTGATGGCGATCTCGCTGGTCGCTACGGCTTCGGCCCAATCTTCGGCTCAACCGGCAGCCCAAGAAGAAACGCTCAGCTCACCCACTCAAGCCATCCCCGCGTACCGATCAGCTACGAACATCGCGGTCATCACGATCTCCGAGCCGATCGACGCCATCACTTCGATGAGCGTCCAGCGGCGGATCAAGGAGGCCGAAGAGGCGGGGGCCGATGCCCTCGTCATCGAGCTTGACACGCCCGGAGGCGAGGTCGGAGCGGTGCTCGAAATCTGCTCGGCGATCGAGAACTCCTCGATCAACAACACCGTGGCATGGATCAACGACACGGCGTATTCGGGCGGAGCGATTGTGGCGTTGTCTTGCCGCGAGATCGTGGTGAGCCGATCGTCGAGCTTTGGCGATGCCAAGGTCATCGGGTACTCGCCGATGGTGGGCATGATCGAGCCCGACGAGGTGCAGAAGAAAAAGATTTATCCGGTGTTGTTCGAGCGGATTGATGCCTTTACCAAACGCCACAACGAGGCGTTGAATCGGTACGCACGCGACGAGTTGTTGAGCCAGGCGATCATCGCGGACGACGCCGAGCTGTGGTGGCTGCTCGATACGCAGACGGGTGTTGAGTTTGCGATCGACCGCGCCGAGTTCGAGCGGCTCTATCCCGACAAGCCGGTGCTCCAGCCCGTGCTCTCGGATGCCAAAGTCGGGGGCGCTCCGGATCCAGAGGAACCACAGGACACGGAGATCGCCCCGCCTACAGATGACGACGAGCAAAGCACCCCGAGCAAGCCGACACCCGGCGGGTTTACTCCCGCTTCACCCGATGTCGAGAAATACCGCCCACAGATCGAAGAACAGATCGCCATCAGCGACGCACGAATCAGTCTGAGGCCCCTCATTGATTTCAACGATCCCGGTCGGTACAAGCTGCAATCTCGCTTGCTCGGCGGCCGCGGCGCGGTGGTCATCGGGAGCAACGACATGGCCCGGTATGGCTTCGCGGCCAACACCGACGCGACGGGCACCCGTGCCGATCCGATCACCAACGACGAAGAACTCAAGGCGTTCTTTCTCGCGGATAACCTCGAACGCTTTGATGCGAGCTGGTCGGAGGCGTTGGTCCGGGTCATGACGAGCCTGCCGGTCAAGGGGCTGTTGGTCGTGGTGTTTTTGCTAGGTTTATTCCTGGAGATGACCTCTCCTGGAATGGTGCTTCCCGGAGCGGTTGCGTTTATTGCGTTGCTTGGGTTGATCGTGCCGCCGTTTATGATCGGGGCAGCGGGCTGGTGGGCGGTCGCTGCGATCCTCGGCGGGATCTTGCTGATCTTGATGGAGATCTTTGTCTTTCCGGGGTTTGGGGTTTCGGGTGCTCTCGGGCTGCTCGCTCTGTTTGTGGGGCTCTTGGGGATCTTCATTGACACGGGCGAGCCCGCGTTCCCGGGCGCTCCTCGCAATGATTCCAACGTGCTGTATTCGCTTGCTACCTTGCTGCTCTCGGGCGGGATCTCGCTGGGGGGCATGGTGGTGATCGTCAAGAACTTCGGCAGGCTCCCGGTCATCAACAGGCTGATCCTCAAGAGCGAGCATGATCCTGATCAACCCACGCTGCTCTCGGCACTGGCACGCGAGACCACGCTGGCGATAGGAACCACCGGCGTCACGCTGACGGCGCTACGACCCTCTGGCAGAGTGATCCTTGATATCTCGGACGACGGCTCTGGTTCGGGTTCGGACATGGGCGAGACGATCGACGTCGTCAGCGCACTGGGCTACATTGATGCAGAGGTCCGGGTCCGGGTCGTCGAGGCCGACGGCTTTAGGATCGTCGTAGAACCCATCGACTCCGACTAATTCACCCCCCCCGCCCCCCGCCCCGCCCCGGCCTGCCCCCCTTGTCTCGACCTGCCACACCCACCGGAGATCGCCCCCTTGGAGAACGCCCTGCTCATCGGTTTCGGGCTCATCGCAGCCGGGTTCCTCCTGCTGTTCGCAGAGATGTTCATCCCGTCTCACGGCGTGCTCTCGCTGACGGCCGCCGCCACCGCGATCGCTGGAGTGGTCGTCCTCTTTATGAGCGATACGCCCATGTGGGGCGTGATCGGGATGCTCACGCTCATTATCCTCGGGCCGCTGAGTCTTGGGTTCATGCTCAAAATATGGCCCGAATCCACTCTGGGCAGACGTATAATCCACGGCGAGGGCGGGATCGACACAGACGCACGCACGCACTCCCATCAGAACAAGGCCCTGCACGCTCTCGATGCTCTCGTCGGCTCCGCTGGCACCGCGGTGACCGATCTTCGGCCCTCGGGCGTGGTCGAGATCGAGGGCAAACGCTACGACGCGCTCGCTGAAACCGTCGCGATCGACAAAGGCAACCCTGTCAGAGTCGCCTCAACCGGATTCGGAACGCTCAAAGTCCGGCCCGGCTGATTGAATCCTCTATACTGTTCGACATGCACCCCGAGGCTGGGTGAAATGCTCGCTGTCAGATTGACGCTTTCCCCCATGGAGTCCGCACGATGAACCGTTTGTCCCGCGTGTCCCTGATCGCTCTGATGCTCTCCGCGAGCACCGCCCATGCCCAACCCCAACAAGGCACCGGCCTGTTCGGCCTCTCGAACACCGTCTGGATCGTCGTCGGCGTGATCGTGTTCTTTATTGCGGTCGTGCTGGTCTTTGTCATCGGCCAGTTCATCAACCTGTACATCCAGGCGTTGCTCTCCAACGCCCGCGTAGGCTTTCTCGATCTCATCGGGATGCGGCTTCGCAAGGTGGACATCCGAACGGTCGTGCTGAGCCGAATCCGAGCGGTCAAGTCGGGTCTTGATATCTCGACCAACGAGCTCGAGACGCACTTCCTCTCGGGCGGCCGCGTGCCCAACGTCGTGTCAGCCTTGATCTCGGCTCGGAAAGCTCGCATTGAGCTTGACTGGGACACCGCCACCGCGATCGACCTTGCGGGTCGTGATATCTTCGAGGCGGTCAACACTTCGGTGAATCCCAAGGTCATCGATTGCCCCAACCCCGAACAGGGCCGGCGGACCATCGACGCTGTCGCCAAAGACGGCATCCAGCTCAAAGCCCGCGCCCGCGTGACGGTCCGAACCAACCTCCCCCGGCTGGTCGGTGGTGCGGGCGAGGAAACCGTGGTCGCTCGCGTCGGTGAAGGCATTGTCTCAGCGATCGGTTCAGCGGGCAGCCACAAGGAAGTGCTCGAAAACCCCGACCGGATCTCGAAGGCTGTGATGTCTCGCGGGCTTGATGCGGGCACCGCATTCGAGATTCTCTCGATTGATATCGCGGATATCGACGTCGGCGAGAACATCGGCGCCGCGCTTCAGGCAGACCAGGCCGAGGCTGACAAGCGACGCTTCCAAGCCGAAGCCGAGCAACAGCGTGCCCTCGCGGTGGCCCAAGAACAAGAGCACAAAGCCGAGGAACAGAAGAACCGTGCGTTGGTGGTGCTCGCAGAAGCCGACGTGCCCAAGGCGATGGCCGATGCGTTCCGCAGTGGCAACATGGGCATCATGGATTACTATCGCATGAAGAACGTCGTCGCAGACACCGACATGCGCAACTCGATCGCCGATCCCAAGGCGGGCCAGTAAACCTCACGATTGATCGTGGAGCGTGGTGATGTCAGAAACAGACGCGAGTGTTGTGAGCCTATCTCACACGCAGTTCTTCACGCACTCGCACCACGCCGAGCAGGTGTGTAATGCGGTCGCGCCGGTAGAACTCGTCGCTCCAGATCGTTGGCACCGGCTCGCTGCGCCCAAGATGCGTCGCATTCGTTGATCTCAGAGCGACGGTTGGCATGCGCACGATCGGAGTGTGGATCGCCAGTGTTCGGTTGATGGGTGACCGCTGAGGGTGTGGCTTGAACATTGAAGCACCCCCCATCTGGCCCCCGCCCCATCGGTTGTAAGACTCATCGGGCAAGCCGCCCACATAGAACACCGTGCCCGGCGGGATCACCGGGATTACGCCGTTGGGCGAGGATGAATACACCGATCTCGGGAAGACCGCTGCGAGGCTGCCGTCCATGCGTGTGAGCAGGTTTTTCGAGCCCGGCACGCGGTACAGGTGCTCGAAGCCGCTGGGACGACGCATATCGAGCGGGAGCTGACGCAGGCTCTCATTGAGCGGCCCGGCATCGCCCCAGATTTCTTCGACCCGTTCGAGCTCTTGTGCAGCACCCGGCGAAGCCAAGCCACAAAGCACACCCCCCCAAAGCACACCCACTGCAACACTTGCAGCCGTGGCGAACCTCGATGACGAACGATTTCTCAATCTCATACCCCTGCTATCGGTTGGCCGAGCTGCGGGCTCAAATCGGACTCTCATCGTGCCCCCAGATCGATCGCAAACGTCATGGTCAGCGTCTCGCCCTCGCCGAGATCGTCCAGAGCTTTGCCCTTTGCCGTCCACAGATACAGCGCGTCGATCAACGGCTCATCCACTCGGTCATCGCCCGTGCTCTTGCCCTCGACAAACCCGACGTGCGTGACCTTGCCGGTGCGGTCAAACTTGACCCAGAGCACTGGGTCCTTGGGGAGAGCGCTGAGCCGCGTCACGAACGTCCACTTGGGCCGAACCGTAGTGATGTCGAGCCCTTGAGCAGCAGCGGGCTTGCCGGGCCGCACACGCACGGGCTTGATGGTCGAGGTCGCGGGCGATTCTTTCTCGGATTCAGTGGCGATCTCTGGTGAGGTGTCTGCCCCACCTTCGGGCTCGTGGTCTTGGCCTTGGGCATCTGCCGAGATGCCCGCTTTGGTAGGCGGGGTTTGGACGACTTGCGGTTGCGGTTGAGGAGCCGAAGCGGGCGCGTCTCGTGCTTGACGATCCGCAAGTGCGACCGCGAGCATCGCCTGTTCGCGGAGGCTCTTGGCCAGTTCCATCGCGCGAGTCATGCCATTGCTCAGGCTGCGTTCAATCGCAGCGACCACGGTCGGCGTCAGTGGTTCCGGCTTTGCTTCTGGCTTTGGTTCTGGCTCGGGCTCGGGTTGATGAGTCTGCTCGGCAGGTGAACCTTGCACCGGCACACTCTTGGGCTTGGGGGGTGCCGCGATGGGTTCGGGGCTCATCGCAGCCTGATCGATGGAGTCGAGGCGCGCCGAATGTTCTTCGGGCTGTGCGAAGCCGAGCCAGGTGAGCGTGGAGTGCTCGCTTTTCTCGATCCCCGCACGGACCTTGGGAGCCAAAGGCTGGGCAGCGTTGTCCAAGGCCGAAGCCCACAGCGGGGGTGCCGAGGGATCGGCGATATTGAGCACACCCCGGACCACCAGCAGATGGACCACCACGCTCAAGACCACGAGCACCCAGATCAGTGGATCACGCGCCAGCGAGGGCGGCTGGGCGAACGGTCCTCCGATCAAGCTGGCACGGTCCGATGCGTTCATATCTCTATGTATCGTAGCTCAGGGGTCCGGGTTCCCAGAACTTGTTCCCTGCGAGTTTCCAGCGGGTGACGGTCGGCTCAACAGCCCGATTTTCGCCTCGATGCCCGCTTCGTGGAGCCCGTTGAAAAGCCCAACCAGATCCCCCACCTTGCCGCGTTCATCAGCGATGAGCACGATGGCAGCATCGGGACGGTCGAACTGGGCTGCCTGCACCGCGACGACCCACGCGGGCAGGGAATCCGCCCCCTCCCCCCCCCCGCCCTGAATGGGCGTCGAACCGACCGCCTCGCCATCAACTCGGATCGAGCCGTCCTCTGCGAGGGTCACCGTGATGGAATCCCCTTGTGCCGACTGGCCCGCTGCAGAGAGGGTGGGCAACTCGATATCGAGCGTGTCGGCACGCACCATGACCATCAGGGCGAAAATGAAATATGTGAGCAGCAGAAAAATAACGTCGATCAACGGCGTCATCTCAAACCGTACTTCACCGGCTGTGGATCGACGTACTCGTCGCATGCGCACAGTTTAGCGGGCCTCGCGGACGTAGGTCCTGCCCGCCCATTTTGTCGGGATGCCCTTGAGGAGATCACGCCGGGCGCTGAGGAGTATCCGAGCCACGATCACCGTTCCGATGGGAAACCCCACGACCGCCAACGGCGACACTCCCCCGCCCCAAGCGATCGCCAACAATCCCAACGCATAAGCCCCCAGAGCCGACCATCCGAGAGCAGGCACGATGAATACGCATGCCAGTGCTGCCGCGGGGAGGATGAGCCCAGAGAGGATCAGCCGCTGGGCAGCATGCTTGAGTCGGGCGGCGCGGCGGTTGGCGCATTCGGTGTAGATTCTTTTCCAGCCGTTGACGAACGCGGGCCAGTCGTCGTACATCCTGCATCTGAGCATGCCGTTGGCGAACAGGACCGAGCCACGGAGACCAAAGGCGTCGATGCGGCGTGCAAACTCGAGGTCTTCGAGGAGGTGATCTTTGGCTGCTTCGTGGGTGCCGATGGTTTCGTAGGCCTCGCGATTGAAGAGCAGGAACTGTCCATTGGCGAAGGGTCTTCTGCTGTGCTCGCTGCTGGCACGCATGGGCGGGTACCAGCGCGCGAGCTCGTAGCCCGCGACGCTCTGGGCGAGGCGTTCGTACCATGACTTCACATCGAGCGTGCTCAGGACACTCAGGAGGTGGTCGCCTCGTTGCTCTTGGAGGGCCATGGCCGATCGGACACAGCCCGGGTGCATCCAGGTGTCCGCGTCGATAAAGAGCAGCGAATCGGCCGCCAGAGCGTGGGGCGTCTCCTGGACCGCCTGCCACACCGCGTGGACCTTGCCCGCCCAGTTCTCGGGGCAGTGGTCGATGAGTTTGATGGTGATCCGCGGGTCATCGCCGATGGCTCCGAGGGCGACTTCCTGTGTGCGGTCGGTGCACCGGTCGAGGGCGAGGACGGCTGACCATGCCTGGTGGTCTTGGGTTCGGATGGACTCGATGAGCCGGGCGATCGAGGATTCTTCGTTGTGGGCGGGGACGACGATGCACACGCTCTTGGAGCTTGGTGGCAGGCGGAGTCCTTTGCGCAGGGTGGGCAGGACGGTCATGGTGCGCAGGATGTGCCCTGCGACGACGAGCCAGTAGGCTGCGCACCCGCTGGAAAGCCCGATGGTGAGGAGGACAAAAACCCACTGCAGGATGTCGATGAACCAGCCCAAGGCCGAGCGTAGACGCCTTCTCACCCATTCGCGTCCCAATGCCCGGGTTCCTATGGTGGACCTGTGCAGGCTGGCCCTCTCCAGAAGGACGTGGGGCAGAGCGGTGCGGAAAGGAAGAACACCTTGCTGATCCCCATGCAGCTCAGCCGGATTTTGATCCGTGAGCTGACCGATTTTCAGATGATCGAGCTGCGCGAGGTCATGTTTGACACCGATGGCCAATCGCCGCGGAGCTTTCCCATTGTCATCGGGCTCAGCGAAGCGCAAGCCATCGAACGCCGGCTCAAGGGGATCAAGGTCAAGCGACCCCAGACGCACGATCTGCTCTCGTCAGTGATCGAGTCACTCGGGGCCGAGCTGTTGTCGGTGGAGATCAACTCGATCGACGAGCACACCTATTACGCGACGCTCAAGCTGCGGACTGCCGAGGGGGAGATCGTGGATGTTGATTCGAGGCCGAGCGACGCGATCGCTGTTGGGATCGCAGCGAGGGTCCCGATCATGGTTGAAGAATCGGTGATCGAGTCAGCGAGCGAACAGCTTTGAGCGCACAAGAAGTATCGAAGCCTGCCGGGTCATTTCCCAATGGGTCGATTGCGAGCCGATATTTGACGGCTGACGAACCGCCCTTGGGTGGCGTGC
>CAYUVO010000049.1:0-18974 GCA_964448185.1 uncultured Phycisphaeraceae bacterium | reverse complement strand
TGCATGCTTTAGCCATGCCGCCAGCGTTCAATCTGAGCCAGGATCAAACTCTTCAGTTGATTGCTATAAACGAGTCAAAGACTCGTATTCTTTCAAGCAGAAGACCGATCCGGTTTAAACCACGACCTCCATAGATCGTGGCCGGTCTCACCATCAACACCCAAAGCAAGCTTCGGATGCTCATGATGCGTCGGTCGGCAAACCGACGTTTTAAAGCTGAACTCTACTCTAACAGGCCGGATAAATCCGACCTTCATATTAGGGCACACGAGAGTGTCAACTCCAGCAGGTTGTGACCCCTGCTGGTCTTTATGGCAATGCCTGTCCCCGACTAGGGACGCGGTCGTGACCGCTGGCATCGCCTCACACTCTCGCGATGTTCCGACTGCTGACTTATCAAAGATCCACACGCCGCCGAGCATCTCGCTCGTCTTTGTGTATGCCACCGGGCTTTGAATCCCGCAGGCGTTGCTGCGTTGAGCAGCGGGGAGGAGTCTAGAACCCTCGCGTCCCGGGTCAAGCTTCAAGCTCAAGGTTTTTCATTCCATTGCCAACTTTAGCTCACGGAGCCCCCCTCCTCTGCCCCCTTCGGCTCGCCCAGCGCCGCCCCTCAAAGCCCCTCCTCGCCCGCCACAGCCACCGTCGCCACCCACCGCCGAGCCCCCGTGTGCTCGGCCCACAAACCCTCCCGCTCGCTTCGGCTCTGCTTGGGCAACCGGCTCTCGACCGCGAGCGCACGCCACGCCTCGGTCAGCGTCGCCCCCGTCGTACGAATGTCGTCCACCACCACGATCGCTCCGCCCCGGGCGTGTACTTGTTCGAGCACATCATGTCCCCGCAGCCGCATCGTCTTCGACACGTTGCTCCGACGACGACTCGCCGGAAGCGACGCTTGCGCCGGACGATGCCGCCGGCCCAACACACGCATAACTCGGCATCCGAGCACGCCCGCAGCGACATCAACAAGCAACCCCGCATGATCAAACCCTCGCGCGGTCCGCCTGCGCCATGTCGTTGGCACCGGAACCAACACCGCTTGCGTTGGGTCGAGCCCTTCAGATGTAAAGCGCACCGCCAGCGCCGCGCCGAGCATCTCGCCAAACACGACTCCCGCCGGGCGCCATCGCTGATACTTCATCCGCAGCAACTGTTCGCGCAGCACGCCGTCATACACACCAAGCCTTACCGATCGGTCCCATCGCAGCCGCTTGCTTCTACATCGCGAGCAGCCGTCAATGTCCGCCTCAAACGCGCCCATCGATGAGCCGCACCGTGGACAACTCGACCAGCCCAAGCCTCCCGCGCCTTGAGACTCGGGCGACCAACCCGCGTGCGCAAACGCCTCGCGCGGCGGCACACACACCCGGCCCACCAGCATCTCTTCGAGCACACCGATCGAGAGTCCCATGACTAGTTGAAGCTTTCTCGCATCAACTCTGCGCGAGCCGCGCGGCGTTCGCCCGTGCCCAAAGGCTTGCTGCTCACGAGCGACAAGTGCGTCGGCTGAGTCATCAGCATCAGGTCGTGAACCGTGCGAAGCGTCACCCCGTCGAGCAGATCGAGCACCACGCCAAGGCGGATCAGGCTCAACAGCTTCATCGCTTCTTCGCTCGATAAAAGCCGGGCGGATCGCGCCGTCCCCAGCGCCCGATGCACACGATCTTCGAGCAAAATCCGCTTGCTCCCCATCAGCTTTCGCCGGCTCTCCCGCTCATATTCGATGAGCTGAGGCACGATGTCGAGCGACATCTCGTCGAGCAGCATCCCTTCGCTGCGGCCGAGCGTGGTCTGGTTGGAGAGCTGGAAGAAATCGCCCGCGGACTGCGTGCCCTCGCCATAAAACCCGCGCACCGCCAGCGACATGTCGTGGGCTGCACGAGTCGCGCGTTCGAGATCTCCCGTCAGCGCCAAGCCCGGCAAGTGCAGCATCACGCTGAACCTCGCGCCCGTTCCAACATTCGTTGGACACGCGGTGAGATACCCGAGCCGCGCGTGGAAGGCGTAGTCCAGACGCTGTTCGAGCACGTCGTCGATCTCGTCAGCCCCGCGCAGCGCCGCAGGCAAATCAAACCCCGACCGCAAACTCTGGATCCGTATGTGATCCTCTTCGTTGATCATCACCGCGAGGCGTTCATCGCTGAGCCACGTTACCACGCCCCTGGGATCAAGATTTTCGCCGACTTTCTTGGGCGAACGTTTGCGACCCGCGAGCAACGCCGCGCTGATGAGCTGCCGCTCAACCAACAGCTTGCCGTTCGCCTTGGAACACCTTCTCAGATCCAGATTGAGCTGCTCTGCGCCGAACGATTCGAGCTGCGCCTGCACCCGGGTCATGACCAGCTCGCAGTTCTCCCGCGTCGCCTTCGATGTAAAGGGCATCCCCGCAAGATTTCGCGCAAGGCGAACACGCGACGACACCACCACATCGCTGTCAGGACCATCGCCCCGGAGCCACTCGGGACACCTTTCGCCCAGCCCCTGGGTCCACTCATCTTCACCGATCGTGCTCGGGGGCAACCGATGCGAAACCGACGGCGAGACGCAAGCGGAAGCAGAACCCCCAGTGGAACTTGGCGGGGGCGAGTGGGGGGGTGAGTGGGGGGGGGGCTCGCTCGCGGTGCGGATCTCATCACGGATACGCGCCGCTTGTTCGTACAGCTCACTCTCGACCGCGACACGCAGCTTCTCGCTGAGCGCCCTGAGCTTGTGCGCACGCTCTTGAGCTCCCCCAAGCAACGATTCAATCCCTTGTGCCCCAGCCTTCTTTGTGCCTTCTCCGGGCGACGCCGTCCGCTCACGCAAGAGCCTTCGAGGGATCTTGCCCACATGGTGCATCCCGCCCTCTTGCGAACGGTCGAGGATGCCCGTGAGCTGCTGCTCGAACGCGACGTAACACGTCGGGCACCCCAGGCGGCCCACCCGCTTGAACTGTGAGAAAGTCAGCCCGCATTCAGGACACGCCCGCGAACGCACCCTGGTCTTGGGCGATGGCGATGAGCCTGACGACTCTGATGACGAACCAGGCGTCGTTACAGATGAAGACACCACGCTGGGGCCGTCCTTGGGGACCGGCACCGCCGCACCCTCGACGCTGAGCGTCACCGGCAAGAACCCCTGCTCAACAGCACAGTCCTCGCACGCGTGCTTCTCGACCACCGTGCCATCGGCAAGGAGCTTGAGATCGTGGAACGTCTTGTCCTTGGTGCAATGCGCACACTTCTCGGGCACGTCGGACATGCTGTAAGTCTACACAGGATCAGCCCGCGAGGACGCAGGCTTCAACAATCAACAGATATCTAGTATCGAGAAGCGTTCTCAGGCGCTCGCAGCCGCAGCCGCAGCCTTCTGCTGCCGCGTATACCCATACTTCCGTTTGAGCGGCTTGATGACCATGCCCGAGCGGATCGCCTTGGCTGAAGCCTTGACCTTCTTGGCCCGCGTCACGCCGTGCTCTTCAACCTCAGCCGTGAGCTTGAACAAGTTGGGCTTGAACGTCCGACGAGTGCTCCCGGTGGTCTTGAGACCGAAACCGCCCTTGACGATCTTCTGACCGCGATAGGCACGCTTCTTACCGAACGTGGTTTTCTTCCCCGTGAAATAGCAAACGTTCGGCATCGGTCAACTCCAAGCTTCTATTCGGCGTCAGAACCCTAAACCCGCCCAGCGGGCCGCAACGATAGCGCCTTCCAATCCCACAAACCACCCCAAGCCCAGGCCCGAGCCCAGGCCGAGCATTACCCCCGCCGAAGATCCTCACGACGGAGCATCAGACTGAGCGTCTGCGTGACCACGTCGACGTCCGCTTCGCTCAGCCTCGAGCTAAAGGGCAAGGCAATCGTCCGGTCCGACACCGACTCGGCGACCGGGAAATCGCCCTCAGAATGCCCGTATGTAGTCCGATAATGCGGCTGGAGATGGATACACGGGAAGTAATCCGCAGCCCCCACATCGTGATCGCGGAGCTGCTGGATGATCCGATCGCGTTCCTCACGTGCCCACCCAGACATAAGGCGAACAACAAAGACGAACCAGCTCGGATTTGTGTCCGGGTCCACCGTCGGCAGGATGAGTTCGTCGAACCCCATGAGCCGATCGATATACTCCCCCGCGACCTCCTGGCGTGCTTCGATGATCGAATCGAGCCTCTGCATCTGCCCGACGCCCAGCGCTGCCGAGAGTTCGTCGAGCCGATAGTTGTATCCGAGGCGTTCATGCCGCAGCCAAGTGCCCTCATTGGCCTTGACGCTCTCGCTTCGGCCCTGATTGCGGATCGACCGGCACACCGCCGCGAGCCGATCGTCATCGGTGACAATCATGCCGCCCTCACCGGTTGTAATTTGTTTGTTCGGGTAAAATCCGAACACCCCGGCCGTCCCGAATGAGCCGCAGCGTTTGCCTCGGTATTCCGTGCCCAGCGCCTCGCAGCAATCTTCGACCATCGGCAGGCCGTGACGGGCCGCGATCGCCGCATAGGTATCCATGTGGACCGGGTTGCCGTAGGCCTCGACCGCGAGGATCGCCCGTGTTCTGGGGGTGATCGCTCGTTCGAGCAGGGCGGGGTCCATGTTGAGGCTTTGGGGTTCGATATCGACAAACACGGGCCGTGCGCCCGCCATCACGATGCAGTTCGCCGAAGCCACAAAGCTCAACGGCGTGGTAATCACCTCATCGCCCGGACCGACGCCCAACGCCACCAGCACCGCGTGGAGCCCCGAAGTGCCACTATTGACCGCGACCCCGTGGCGACAGCCCGCCCGGTCCGCGACGAGCCTCTCGAAACGTTCGACCATCGGCCCGATCGAGAGCCGACCCGATCGCAGCGTCTCAACAACCAACGCCACCTCAGTCTCGGTGATGTCGGGCGAACTTAGCGGGATCTCTCCGTCGGGCATGTGATCTCCTTGGCAGCGAAGGTTGATCGTATCGGCCCAGCCCCATGCGTGAGCGGCCCGCCCAATGGTGAGCCCGGCGGGATGGGCAATAGAACTCGTGGAGAAATCGAAAGAGGGGGGGTCAGGCTCGGACCGATTCGATCTCCGCTCGCACACGATCGGCGAGCTGACCCATCGTCAAGCCGTCCACCGGCGTGCCGACCGCCACGACCTCCTGATCCCTGACCTTGACCTCGAACCGCTGGCGGGCTGCGACGATGGTCGAATGCGTTGGCCTGCGCATCGCTCGGGCGATCTCGGGATAGCTGCGTGTGGTCATCTCCCGCGCAAGATACGCGATGAGTGTTCGCGCGAGCACCACCCGGCGGTGGCGTGTGCTGCCAAAGACGTCCGCTTGATCGACCCGTACACACAGGCACGCCTGTTCGATGATCGTTTCGAGACGTACAGGTTTCGCGCAGCCGCTCCGGCTCGGGGTCCACTCGCCAAGACCCAACGCCCGGCGAACCGCGAGCAACCCGATCTCGTGACGCTGACCAAGAAACTCGGGCAACAACTCGGCGACCGCGATCACCTGCGTGAGCATGCCTTCGAGATCCCGCACGGAGGGCTGAGCGCCAGCCCCCCCAGCCCCCCCCGCTCCGCCCGCACCCGCCCTCGACGCCAACAGCACGATCGCATCCTCGCTCAGCGCCGCGTTGCGTTTGGCTGCGAGCCGACGGATCAACTCGTGGCGGAGGCGTTCATCGGGCGGATCGATCCGTACCACAGCACCCGAGAGCAGCCTTGAAACAAGCCCCGACGAAAGCTCCCGGATCTGCCTCGGGTGAGCGTCCGATGCGAGCACCACCCGCGCACCGCTCAGGTCGATCGCATCGAACGTGTGCATCAGCTCAGATTGCGTGCTGACCTTGCCGCTAAAGAAATGTGCATCATCCACGCACAACAGGTCTACGCCGCGCCATGTGCGCCGGAACGTGTTGAGCGTGTTCGAGCGAACCGCTGTGATATACGAGTTGGTAAACGCCTCGGCGGTCGTGTACCGGACTTTGGCACCCGGGTGACGCTTCTGATATTCATCCGCAGCCCCGTGCAACAGGTGGGTCTTGCCCATGCCCGGTGCGCCGTGAAGAAACAGCGGACTGAACTCGTGGCCGTGCTCGTCGGTAGCAACCCGCATGATCGTGCTGTGCGCCATCCGATTCGACGGCCCGACCACAAACGAACCCAGCTCGTACCGCAGCTTCATGCGCGCACGAGCAACGCTGGTCCGGTTCGCCTTGTTCGCTCGGCGGGGTGACAACGCTTGCTGGCGAGACTTGGTCGCAGGAGTTCCCGAGCCGTTGTGCATCGAGGCATCGACCTCGATGACAAGCTCGGTGAGCCCGGTGCCTTGGAGCGCCTCACGCATCGCGTCAGCAAACCTGCGTTCGAGCACCGCCTTATGAAACGTGGAATCCACAACGATCCGCAGCTTGCCCGGCTCGGCGATCAGTTGTACGCCTGTGCCCAAGTGCCGCTCGACCGCTGCCTCGCCCATTGCCGTTCGCAGCACGCCAACAAACAGTGCGATTGGGTCGGCTTGCTGAGAAGAAGCGGTGGTGTGGGCGAGGGCGGTGTGGGCGTTGGGGGGGGCGCTGCGCTGCGCCGCTGAACTTGACGGCGTGCGACCAATCGGCGGTGCGATAGTGCGTTTGCTCGAAGCAGAGTTAGTGCCCGGGCGTTCGCCCCGATCTGTGCGCGGGGTCGCCGCCTGTTGGCGACCGATGCGCGAGGCTGGATTGGTCAAGTGGGCGTGGTCGGGGGTGGTGGGGGTTGAAAATTGGGGGGCGGATCCATCCACAGAAATTCGTTCCTCTCTCGCACACATCGCACCGGGAATCTGCCCACGTCGATCCAACGCGAGATGCCGCACCGATAGCGATGCTTGATCGAAAGAACCGATCAGCACGCAACGATTCGACACCGACCGCGCTTTCGCAAAGCCATGCTTGATGAGGCTCGACGAGGTCGATTCCGAGTCTGGTTGTCTCGAAGAATCCGTCCCACTCCGCCACGGCTTACGCCACCCTGAAGCAGGTCTTTGTGGAACATATACAAAGCCTTGCAGGGAATGAGGTTGCCCTCGCGTTCCGTGCTCTTGGTTCATCCTGAACCGGCAAGGGATGACACTACGTTCACAACCAACCGCCAGCAAGTGACGGCTGGTTCTTCACCCCTGTTCACGCTCAGGTAAACCCCCGTTTAGCACGGCTGGTCAACGAGTTACACGCCTTTTGTTTTTCTTCTCCACCAACAAGTCACACTCGGTGAACAGGCTGTGAAAAAGCTGGGGATAGTTCCAGTCGGACCATGAAAAAACCGCGAAATCTCGCGGTATTCACGCTTTCTTGACCATGTTGAGTGATTGCCAGCCGTTCACGAAGCCGCGTCGGTCGCGGCGAGTTCGACCGAACATGCGTGCGCGATCCGCGTCGCCAAGGGCACAAACCCTGCGCGTTCGTACAGCTTCATCGCGGGCGTATTGCGCACGTCCACAGCACACCGCATCGTGGCGTATCCCAAGCGTTCGGCGTATTCGATCCCGCGATCGAGCAACTGCGAAGCCAAACCACACCCACGCACCTCGGGGGCCAGCCCGAGATACGTCAGCTCGATCGAATCCCATCCCCCCCCTTGCCCCCCTTCATCACCCTCCCCCCCGCCTGTTCCCCCTCCAGCGGGACACGGGTTGAGCAACAGGCATCCCATCGGCTGGTTGTTGAGCGAGATAAACCACCACAGCGAGGGCGTCCAGTCCCCGGTTTGGCGGTGTGAACGCACCACGTCGGCCATCTGACGCATCTCCCGCAGTTCGGGGCAATCGAGCGTCTCCCGATAGCTTGCCTCGATCGCGTCAGCGAGCAGGGCGTCTGCTTCGACGCCCGCTTTGGATTCGGGCTTGTCGGTCGGGTAGACGCGGATCTCCACCCCGCCGGGCCATTGCGAACCCTGCAACGGGTCTATGAGAGCCCCCGGCCTCGGCAGCGGCCCTCGGCGTTTGGCCAACGGCCTGCTCAGATACCGAAGCTCGGCGATCAGGACCAATCCCGCTGCCTCGTACGCCTCGATCGCATACCGCTCGCTCGGCAAGCTCAACCCCTGCGCCAGACCCGCCTCGGGCGTCGATCGCAGCCGATCGAGTGCCGCCTTGACCACCGCAACCCGCTCTTGCTGCTGAACTTCCGGCGTCCCCAGCACCCCGCCCTGACCCGGACGAGAAACAAACAACATCGCGGTTCGACCGCTCCCGAGCACCGGCAGGCAGACTTGACGCAACTTGGCATCCCTCACCGAAGCGACCGTCAGTCCGAGGTCGATCCCGTGGAGCGGAGCGCTCTCGACGAGCTGCCGGGCGGCCTGCTGGGTTTCCCTTGGATCAGTAGAAACCAGCCTCGCAGCAGCATCGAGCCACATCGAACGAGGCAGGGGCCAGGGGGTGATCTCGAAGTGTTCGGTGGAGTGGGGCACAGCTTTGCTCGTCTGCATCGGCGGGCAGGGGCCTGCTGCGTGAACAAGTTGGATGCGACAGGTAGCCTCTTGACAAGCCCCGAGTGTCAGCGAGGGGGGGCGCGAGTGGGGCGGAGAAGGGGTCTTGTGTCGGGAAGGTGGCAAACGCTGGGAAGATGGGGCTTGAGCGAGCCGGCGGCCGCCGTAGAATGCAGGCCCGGGAAGATGCTGGCCGCATCAGCCTGTATCATCTGGCCAACTCACCACCCGACTCACACAATGGCCCCGTAGAACCGACAGGACCAGCATGACCAAAGCCAATTCCAGCCGATTCAGTGTCCTGCTCGTGGCCGCGTTTGCACTGCTGTTGCTGGCCCCGGTGGGCGTGCAGGCACAGGTTCCCGAGCCGCTGCCGGTGACCAATCGCTGGGCGATTGATTTCAAGCCCGGCCCGCTTCGGCTGACTTCGATCATGGTTGACGCCAAGCCGCGATTGTTCCTGTATCACACGTACGAAGCCCGGAACTTCGACAAGACCGAGCTTCGGCTCGTCCCGAGCCTGACGCTCATGAGCGATCAGGGGTTCGTCCAGACGAGTGGTCAGGGCGTGCCCGCGGTGGTGGTTCGCACGCTGCTCGATCGGCTTCGTGACCCGTTGTTGCACGATCAGATCTCGGTGATCGGCCCCATCAAACGGGGTGAAGAACACGCGAGGCGTGGGCTTGCGGTGTGGCCCGTGCTCGATTCGGACCCCGATGAGCTGCGGATCTTCGCTGCGGGCTTTAGCGGCGAGAGCGAAACGGTGACCATGACCGACCCCCGAACGGGCGAGGAGAAAGAACTGGTCTTCCGCAAGACCCGCCAGTTGCGGTATTTGGTGCCCGGCGAGCTTCGGGCCGATTCCTATGGCGATCGCCCTCTGACCCAGCTCGGATCCCGCTGGATCATGCGGTGATCCGGGCCTAACGTTTATGCCCTATCCCCCTCCCCGCCTAGACGTCTTTGGGCGAGTATGGGCGGAGGCAAGATTGATTCGGAGATGATTCGCTATGGCACATAAGAAGGGCCAGGGTTCAACCCGCAACGGCCGCGATTCCAACCCGCAGTATCTGGGCATCAAGCTCACGGGCGGCGCTTTCGCCAAAGCCGGTGCGATCATCCTTCGTCAGCGTGGCACCCCCCACATGGCGGGCTTCAACGTCCGTCAGGGCAAGGACGACACGCTGTTTGCGGTGGTTCCGGGCAAGGTGGTGTTTCAGGGCCGCAAGGTGCATGTTGATCCGTTGGACAACGACGTGCCGCGTCCTCACTTCCTGCGTGCGTACCGCGCCAAGCAGGCGTAAGCCGACGGGCAAGCCCATTGGCATCCAGAGCTATTCGAGCCGCGAGCGGAAGCTCGTGTTTTTTTGTGGGCTGTCTACGGCTGGTTTGCCCGGTTCGATTCGTACACATCGGCGACCTTGTTGATCCATTCGCCGAGCTGGAGCAGGTGCTTGACCGATGGGTAGCCTTGGCGCCGGTGGATGACCCATTCATCGCCGAATATCCAATCTCCAGCAAAGGGCAGTCTCAAGGTCCAGAATCCATGAGGGAGTGCGTACTCATTCATGAGGATTGAGCGTATCTCGGGTGTGATGACACGGGCAAGTAGTTCTTTGGTCTCCGCTTGAATGCACCAGTGGTCATCGAATGCTTCGTCACCAGAGATGACGGATTGCTTGCCCCGTTTTTTGAACTGTCCTGGATGACGTTTGGGGTCAATGAAGATCGTGCTGCCAGATTGACCAGAACGCACTGCTACGCCGAACTGTCCGTCATTTTTTCCGTGTCCAGTGCCGATGGCGACCCATGTCTCGCGGGCTAGGCCTGGGATTTTGCCGACGAATACCTTTTTCGGAGGTCCGAACATACCGGCGTATACGTGGAAAGGCGAGGCATCGACAAAGGCACGAAACTCCCCCTCATATCGTGCTTCGGCTATGGGGTCCCCCTCGAGTTTTGGGGGGCTGGGGATGGGCGGCACCCTCGCAAGCTCAATGTCTGCAGTTCGTGATTTATGCTTGAGAGAATGCAACCTGCTGGTGGCATCTAGTCCGAGCGAGGTCGTGAAGACAATGCTGCCTACGACAAGCCAAATCAAGACCATCCAGCTTGTATTGTTGGTCGATAGTGTGATGCTCAACGCGATGAACGCAAGAGCGAGCACCAAGCCGCCCCATATCCAAGGCCCGGGCCACCGCATGACGGGCACCTTGATCCGTTGGAGTGATATCCGTCGGAGTGGCTCGTTCATGCCGCCGTTCATGTCATTGATTCCCGAATCCGTGCGCACTGCGTGATGACGTCTATCGCCTGCTCGATGGGCAACTGCGTCGCGCCGTCGCTCATGGCCGATGACGGCTCGGGGTGCGCCTCGATGAACAACGCCGCCACGCCCGCAGCGGTCGCAGCACGAGCGAGTAGCGCAGCCCGGTCGGGCCTGCCACCAGTTTGTTCTCCCGAGCCCGGGAGCTGGGTGGAATGGGTGACATCAAAGCAGACTGGTGGTGAATACGGGGGGGAGCCTGCGGATTCGAGTGCCGAGCAATCGAGTTCCATCAGGTCGCCCAGCCCGGTGAAGTCGTTGACGAGTCGGTGGTAGCCGAAGAACGTGCCGCGTTCGGTGAGCATCACGTTGTCGCAGCCCGCCTCGGCGAGCTTGCGGACCGGGCCGACCATCTCGCGAGGACTCAGGAACTGGCCTTTTTTGACGTTGACTGCGCAGCCCTGTGCGCACACGGCACGCCCGGCAGCATCGAGCAGATCGGTCTGTCGGCACAAAAACGCCGGGATCTGCAACAGATCCAATACCTCGGCTGCGGGATTCGCATGGGCGGGCTCGTGGATGTCGCTGGTCACCGGCACGCCCAGCTCATCGCGGATCTTGGCGAGCCATTCCAAGCCTCGTTCGAGTCCCGGGCCTCGTGGCGAGCTGACACTCGAACGGTTGGCTTTGTCGAAGGAGGCTTTGAAGATGAAGCTCAGTCCTTGGGCTTGGCAGGTGTCGCGGAGAGCGGTGCCGATTTCGAGTCCAAGGTCGTAGGACTCAAAGACACACGGCCCGCCGATGATGGCCAAGGGCTCCGCGCCACCGATGCGAATATCACCGACGGTGCAGAGGCGTGAGGGAGAGAGGGGAGGCTGTTGGGCAGACGGGGGGGGGGGCATGTGGCTAGCCTAGGGGAGTCCTTGAAATGGGGACAGAAATCGGGCGGGTAGCTCAGTCGGCTAGAGCGCTAGCTTTACATGCTAGATGTCCGGGGTTCGAGTCCCCGCTCGCCCATTGGTGTTGAGGTGTTTTTCGGGGTTGTTGGTGTTGATGGAACTGATGGTGTTTGGCTGTGAACCTGCTCGACGTGGTGTATCTCGGCGTGGCGGGCGTGACCAGCCCTTGGTGGCTGCGCAAAGCCCGTGGGGGGTGGGGCCAGCGGTTTGCGATCGATCCGCCCACGCTGGGGCCAAAGACTCCGGGCAGACCCCGGGTGATGCTTCACGCTGTGTCGGTGGGCGAGGCAGCCGCTCTGCGCAAGCTGGTGCCGATGTTGGTCGAGGCGGGGGCTGAGGTCGTGGTGTCGTGTACCACCGATACAGGTTTGGCAAGATCCCAGGCGTTGTACGCGGGGTGTGCGCACGTCGTGCGGTACCCGCTCGATGCCTCGTGGTCGGTTCGGCGATTTCTTGATGCGATCGACCCGGACGTGGTGGGGCTTGTGGAGCTTGAGCTGTGGCCCAACTTTATGAGCCAGTGCGCACGCCGAGGAATCCCGGTGGCGGTCGTCAACGGCAGGCTCAGCGAGAAGTCGTTCAAGGGGTACCGCAAGATCGCTCGGTGGATGAGGCCGAGCTTTGCATCGCTGACGCTGGCGGCGGTGCAGGACGAGGACTACGCCCAGCGGTTTGTAGCAATGGGTACGCCCGAGGACCGAGTGGTAGTCAGCGGGTCGATGAAGTTTGACGCTGCGAGCATCGCGGATCGGGTGGACGGGCAGGACGAGCTGGCTGCGGCGATGGGGATTAACCTTGATCGGCCTTTGGTGGTGGCGGGGAGCACCGGTCCAGGCGAGGAGGCGATGCTGCACGCTGTGTGCGAACAGGTGGGCAGCGGCAGTGGGGGCGGGGTTCAGCTGCTGTGCGCACCGAGGCGACCCGAGCGGTTCGAGGACGCGGCAGAGGCGATGCCCGGATGTGTGAGGCGGTCGAATGGTCAAGGCGATCGCACTTCGGGGCGGTTTTTGTTGGACACGATCGGGGAGCTCGCAGCGGCGTATGCCTTGGCCGATGTGGTGGTGGTGGGGCGGTCATTTCCAACCAAGGCTGAGGGAAGTGGGAAAGGCAGAGGGGCTGGGGGGCTGGGGGGCTCGGACCCGATCGAGCCGATCGCATTGGGCAAGCCGACGATCTTCGGCCCGGATTCGAGCAACTTTAAAGATGCTGTATCGGGTTTTGTGCGGGTTTTGGGGATGGTGCAAGTTCGAGACTCTGTGGAGCTCGGCGAGCGGATCAGGCTGTTATTGGAGGATCCAGGGGCAGCCGAGGCGATGGTCCAGCGGGGTCGGGATTGGATCCGAGAGCAGCAAGGGGCTTCGGATCGGCACTGCCAGATGCTCTTGGAGCTTGCGGCGGGGGATGGAAAGCTCTTGGTTGAGGCACCTTTAGAGGGATGACTTCAGGGGGGTACTTGAGTCTGGGGCGAGAGTGTGGCATGATGGGGGGCAAGAACGGGTGATCGGCTGGGACGATGTGAACATCGCTGGCTGGTGCCCGCGCTCAGAGGTGCCGGGCGATCGGTGCCACGAGGATGCGTCTGATGGATCGGTGCCCCCGGTGGGCGTCGGCGAGATCGGTCGCAAGCAACCCACGGGTTGCGCCTCGTCGAAACCCGTATTGATCCAGCTTATTGATCCAGATTGGTCGCGGAGGACCTGATGTCACAACGAGATAGTTTCCGTCGAGTCACCCGTCACGCCGGCTCAAGGTATGAGGCCCAGATGATCGACACGCTCGAAGCGCGCGTGTTGCTCTCGGGCGCTGGCGAGGCGATCGGGATCGGCCCGGTTGCTGAGGCACTCCCCGAGGGTTCGGAAGTGATCGCGTGGCGGGGCATCCGCCGCGAGGTGGTTTCGGGGTCATGGCTGCTCACCGCGGACGACCCGATGTCGCAACAGGCATGGGCTCAGCGAGCGACTGACGTGCTCGACGCCTTCAACCTTGCCCCTTTAGAGGTCAAGCGGATCGGGCTTGGGTACACGGCTCAGTTGATTTTGCCCGAAGGGGTGACCGAGTTTACCAAGGGCCGGTTGATCGAAGCCGATCCGATCTTCAAGACGCTCGAACCCGATGGCATCTATCAATCCTTCCGATTGCCGAATGATCCTGACTTGAGCAGCCAGTGGGTTCACGACAACTCGGGGCAGTTTGTGCCCGGGTTCGGATTCGGCGTGGCCGACGCGGACATTGACAGTACTGAAGCGTGGGACATCACCATCGGTTCGCGGAGTGTGATCATCGCGGTGATTGATACGGGTGTGGATCTTGACCACCCGGATCTTGCGGCCAACATCTGGGCCAACCCGGGCGAGATTCCCAACAACGGCATCGATGACGATGGCAACGGCTTTGTGGATGATGTCAACGGCTGGGATTTTGGAGAGAACAACAACAACCCTGATGACAAGGATGGGCACGGCACCGGTTCGGCGGGTCTGATCGGTGCGGTGGGTAATAACGGGTTTGGTCGGACGGGTGTGGCGTGGGAGGTTTCGATCCTGCCGCTGAAGATTTCGGACAGCAGCGGGCGGTTGACGTTCAGTGCCATCGTGGGCGCACATGATTATTTGACGATGATGATCAACTCGTTTGGTTACAACATTGTCGCGAGCAACAACAGCTACGGCGGGTTCGATCAGTCGATCTGGACGGATATCCCTGAAGGCCAAGATCCCGAGGATATTCGCGCGGGTGAACAGGCCGCAATCGCGCGGTTCATCGAGACGGGTGCGGCGTTTGTCGCGTCTGCGGGCAACAGCTCGTTCGATACCGACAACACGAATTTCACAAACTTCCCGTCGTCGTACAACCTGCCGGGGATTATCTCGGTGGCTGCGACGGCTCCCGATGACACGCTTGCGGGCTTTAGCAACTTCGGCGCAGAATCGGTCGATGTCGCGGCACCGGGTGTTTCGCCCGGCTCGCTCGCGCCCGGCGGCGGGTTCCAGCCGTTCGGCGGCACGTCCGCTGCTGGACCGGTGGTCGCGGGAGCGATCGCGCTCATCAAGACGATCCGTCCCGACGCTTCGGGCGAAGAGATTCTCAACACGTTGATCGCGAGTTCTGATCCGTTGCCCACGCTCCAGAACAAGGTGGTCGCGGGTGGTCGGATCAACATCGCACGCGCGTTGCAGATCGTCGGGCTCGATGGCCCCGTCGTGCGTCGTGTCGAGCCGGGACCGCGTTCGGGTCAGTTCGATGCCTTTACAGGCGATCCGATCGACAAGGCTGTGGTGGTGTTCAACAAGAACATCGACGCTTCGGCCCTGAGCACTGCGACGGCGACGCTGACTTCGGCGGGCAACGATCGCGTGCTGGGCACGGCGGATGACATCACGATCCCGGTGGTTGATGTTCGGCTGCCGGTGTTGGCGACGGACAGCGAGTTGCTCACACGGATCGCCGATGGTGAAGCACCGCGCACGGTGGTGGTTGATCTTGATCTGACGGGCTTTAGCGGTCAGCGGTTGCCGGTGAATACGTATTCGTTGCAGCTCAACTCGGGCACGCCCGGGACGCCTTTGTTGATCGACACCGACGGCAACCTGCTCAACGGCTCTCTTGCGGCTGGACAGGACGAGGTCTACGAGTTCGAGATCGTGCCCGCAACGGGATCGCTCGAACCCAACGACACGATCGCGCTGGCGACGACGGTGCCGTTCGCGGCGTCGGGTACCGCTGAGTTTACAGGGGTGTTCTTGGGCGACGGCGTCAACGCCGGGCTCGATGTCGATCTGTTCCGTCTGGACCTCGCGGCTGGCGGGCTGATCTCGGCCAAGGTGATCGCTCAGCGGCTCACGCCGGCGTCGCCGTTCGACGGGATGCTCCGGCTGTTCAACGCTCTTGGCGAAGAACTCGCGGTCAACGACCAGTCCGACGGCTTTGATCCGGCGTTGGACTTCTTTGTCACTACGGGCGGGACGTATTACGTCGGCGTCTCGGGATTCCCCAACGAGAGGTACGACCCATTCTTGGGCGGCAGCGGCGGCACACAATCCACCGGGACGTACACGATCCAGCTCGACGTCGAGCTGATCGGCGACAGCCGATTCCCGGCGGTGGGTCCGGGTTTGACCGAGCCGCTGGCGATTCCCGATGCGGGCCAGATTGTTTCGACAGTGTTCATCGCCGATGCGCGTGAGATTCTCGACGTCAACCTCCGGGTTGATGCGACGCACACGTTTACGGGTGATCTCCGCGTGACGATTGTTTCGCCTTCGGGCCAGACCGCGGTGCTCTCGAACCGTCAGGGCGGGAGCACGGACGATCTGCGGGTGCTGTTTGATGATGAGGCGACGTTGAGTGTGGTCAACTCACCGGGTCCATTGACGGGCTCGCTGCGTCCCGAAGAGGCGCTGAGCATCTTTGACGGCGAATCTGCTGAGGGCACATGGACGCTGATTATTCAGGATCTGCGTAGCTCTGATACGGGAGCACTCGAAGACTGGAGCATCGAGCTGACGCTCTCGAACGACATCTTTGGCCCGTTTGAACTCAACGACACCCCGGCGACGGCCTGGGTGCTCGACACGATTACGGGCTTTGGAACTGCGAATATCGATGCGAACATCGGTGACGGCGGGTTTGGGTTGTTCGACCGCGACTTGTTCCGGTTTACTGCTGAGGCGGGTGCCACGCTCTCGGCCGTGGTGAACTCGGTTTCGGATGGTGGGATTGCCACGCTCAACACCGCGCTGCGGTTGTTCGATGTCAACGGCACGCCGTTGGTGACGACGAGCCCGGCGGGCACGCTCAACAGCACGATCGGATCGTTCGTGTTCTCGACCGGCGGGACGTACTTCTTGGGTGTCAGCGAGGGTTCCAACTCGCTGTACGATCCGTTTAGTGTGACCAGCGGCACGATCGCGCAGACCACCGGGGCGTACACGCTCAGTGCTACGGTGACGCGAGGCGTCAGCGACGGCTCGGCGGTCGTCGGCAGCGGGACGGCCAAGGTCGGTGTTGGCAACGACGGCACGTTCCTTGCGTCTGATGCGAACGGGCAGATCTCGGGCTTGAACCTCGGGGGTACCGAGTTTATCGCCAACGAGAACTCACCTGTGATCGGGCGTTCGTTCTTTGGAGGGGTGGTTGATGGAGCGGTGTTCTTGAACGACGGCACCGGCAGTGCGGCGACCTTGCCACTGTCGATCTCGGATCAGTCCGACTTCTTCAATAACAGGATCAACGCGATTGGCCGGTTCCGCGATCTGCGGGTCGAGCGGAGTGTTTCGTTCGGCGACAACGACGAGTTTGTAGCCATCGACGTGGTGCTGACCAACGACGGCACCACCGATATTCCGGGCATCGCGTGGATGGAAGGCTTTAATCCCAATCAGGGATTCGACCTGTTCAACAACTCCCCAGCGACTCTCAACGACATCAACGACACGCAGCCTTATGCGAGTGCGAGCGTGATTACCAACACGCTCTTGGAAGGCAAGACCGTGGCGCTCGCGGCCCCGGCGAGCGACGGCCGAGCGCGGCTCGACTTTGTCGGTTCGACCCAGAACCTGCGGGATCCTTCGATTTTGCTGGGCACTCCCGCGAACGATCCCAATGGGCTTTCGCAGGATCTGACGATGGTGCTGAGCTTCGATGTCGGGACGATCGCGGTGGGCGAGACGCAAACGCTGCGTTACTTCGTCCTTACAGGTGACAGTCCCGCCGAGACACTCGCGGTGTATGACTCGATTAACAACGGGACGGCTCGCGGCTTGCTCGCGGCCGACACCGCCAACCCGGGGACCGAGACGCTCTCGGACGGCACGGCGATCCCGAGCCTGCCGTACCGCGCGTATTATCCCGAGGGCTTCGCGAGCGCGACTACGTCGCAGTTCCTGCCGATGCTCAACCCGCACGACCAGTCAACGCGAGTGGTGGTCGTGGCTCGCTACGAGGACACGAGCATCGAGCGTGATGCGCTGATCGCTGACTTCGTGATCGAAGCCCAGCAACGCGGAGGCGTCACGGTGACCACGCCCGAAGCCTTCGCAGCGGGACGCTCACTCATCCGCACCGACTTGCAGGCGCTCGGCAAGGTCGCCAGCTACGGCATCGAAGTGTGGTCCGAGCGTCCGATCTCGACGATCTTCAGCTATTACGACGAGTTCATCGCGGGGCGCTCGGCGCTGGGCGAGAGCTTTACCTCCGAGCCCGCCGATCAGTGGCTGTTCCCCGAGGTCGTCAAGGGCGCTGGCCGCACAGACGTGATCGTGTTCCAGAACACAACCGACAAGGTCATCAAGGTCGAGGGCACGTTCTTGACCGCTGATGGCGAGCTGAGCATTCGTCCGACGTTCGAGCTCCAGCCGCACCGTCGAGGTGGGTTCAATCTTGCGGGCGTGACCACGCTCGCCGACGGCACTTATGCTCTGAAGATCGAGGCCGATGGCGCGATCGTCGCGGCTCTTTCGACGTTTGATTCGGGTGCGGTCTCGGGCAACCAGGCCGCCGAAGCTTTGTTGGGAAGCATTGGTAACGGTGCTGCGACGGGCGTGATCCCCGAAGGTCAGCTCGGTCTCAACGGCACCGACGAACGTATCGGTGTGGTCAACCCCAACACGGTCACTGTTGGTGTTGACTTCACGTTCATATTCGAGAGCGGGACCGCATACCGCACGTCGATCGACGTAGCGCCCAACAGCCGGGGCACCGTTGATGTTTCGAGCTTGCCGGGCTTCCCGTCGGGCGAGCCCTACGCGGTGACGTATTCGTCGAGCGATGCAGCGGGCAATGCGTTGCCTGTCGCGTTGGCGATGCCCGCCGATGTGTTGGGTGATCTCAACGCCTCGCCGTTCGCGGATTCGGCGTACACGCTGTGGGCGTTTGGTGAAGGTTTCCGGCCCGCTGATCCGTTCAGCGGCACAGTCCGTGAATATCTCCGGTTGTTCAACCCCAACGAGACCGAACTTGTCGCCGAGGTCCAGATCCGGTTCGATGGCGTGCTCGAAGGCACCGAGGAGCCGCTGGGTCAAGAGACGTTCCGGTTTACGATTCCTGCACGCCGGGTGCTCGAAGTGGACGTGCATGAACTGGTCACCGGCGCACGCCGACTCCAGAACGTGTTCTACGGCCTGACCGTTCGCTCACCCGACGGCATCGTCGCCTACATGGGCCGATTCGATTCGTTCTTCGAGGGCGGGTTTGGGTTGCTCGGCACGCCGTTCGGTCGTCGAAGCGATGTCTGAGTCATTGCGAGTCTGACGTACAACCAGACGTACAACCACGTGAAAGATGTCCACACCCCCTTGGCCACAAGCTGGGGGGGTGTTTCGTTGGGGGGGG
>CAYUVO010000048.1:0-19035 GCA_964448185.1 uncultured Phycisphaeraceae bacterium | reverse complement strand
GCGCAACTCAATAGTAGTACTCGGTCGTACACGGGTTCCAAGTGCTCGGTCCAGGGGGCGTCGGAGTCCCCGGCACACTTGGCGGGATATTCGGCTGACTCCCCGGAGCCCCGCCACAGGTCTGCGGCAGTGGGCCAGCGGTCGAACACCGAACTCGCACCTGATAAACCTTTGCTGGAGCAGGTGGCGGGATCGAGACCTCCGTTCCATAGCTCACGCAATAGCAGCCCGTTGCTGAAGTATTACAATCCCACACCGTGTAGTGCCCCGGAAAGTTGGGGTTCTGCTCGACAGGCCCTGGCTGTGGGTAGGGAACATCAATCGGCCCCGGTGGGGTATATGGATAGGTCGGCCATGTTCCTGTTGGTGGTGCCGGTTTTTTATCGAGAGGCAAAAACGGTCCCCCGGGGGGCGGCGTTCCTCGCCACTTCTTCATATAGCACTCAGCAGCATCCACCACGCCCTGCGACATGTCGTCCGAGTACGCCTCGGGGTGCAGCAACAACAACTCCAAGCCCGACAACGCATCGTCCGGATCATAAGGTCCAGCGATCGCTCCCGTCAGCGCATCAACTAAGATCACGCCGTCGTCGAAGCGAACCACCGCCATCGGCAGGCGGCCATAGGCGCCGAACACCGCGTCCGCCTGATGAACTGACCAACTCACATTCGGTCCCACCAACGACTCGACCTGCAACTCGATGTCGTTGATGAACTGCGAAACCGTTGTCGGCTGGCCCGTGAGCTCTGCCGTTGCTTCGTGCGAATAATCGTACAACCCAGCGGACGTCGGCGCGATCATGATCAACTGGTCGATCACGCCCTGCGTCTCGGCGCTGACTGTTACCGTTGCTCCGGGGATCGCGGAGCCTTCGACCAACGCCACCGGCAAACCAAGGCTCATCAGCACCGTTCCCGAGATAAACATCTCGACGGGCGTTCCCGATTGAGCAAGCGTTGTGAGATGCTGAATACCTGCTTGCGGATCGGTCGAAAGATCGGTCGAGAGCAGCTCTGCATTCAAGTAGTCAACCACCGCGACGACTTCTTCGCCGCCCACGAGTTGGCCTTGTTCTTCAACAAGCTGCGCATCGGTGACGGTGCCAACCACCACAAAGCACGCATCAATCGGAAGTGCGGTCGCCGAGGTGACTGTCCGGGCCACCGCGTGCCTCGGCGAGAAGAGAGGCGTGTTCATGATCGCGGTTGTATACGCGAAATCGAACGCCCCTTCTTCATAGAGACCGCGGTCCACCAACGTCGCGTACATCGCCATCCACTGCTCGACCTCGGCCTGCTGCGCCGCATCGAGTTCGCCCGCAAAAAGTTCGCTCTGGGCGCTCACGCTTGTTGCCAGCCCCAAGCCCCCGCAGATCACCGCTGCACCGAGTGCCTTTCGCCAACGTCGCGGCATGCCCCATACCCCTTCGCTCGACCGGTCCTTTGCCCAACTGATCGTTGCCATCAGCAAGTCTCCTTGCCTCACATCTGCTCAGCTCCACATTCCCGCTCTGACGGGCCGAGTGACCCAATGCCAACAGAGAGAGAGAGAGAGAGAGAGAGAGAGAGAGGTTCCATCAGTATCGACGAAATGACAGAGAGTTGCAAGAGAAGATGTAACACCTCATCAACAACTTATAAGATTTTGCCTATTCCACAAATCTGTGGAGGTGACGAGGGGGATTTACCCCAATCACTCGCCCTGCATCTCCTCATGATGAGTCACCGGCTTTGCCTGCGAATCGACGACCTTGCCCAGCGCCTCGGGCAGTTTGATCCCGGCCTGTTCGGCAAGCTCATGAACCTGCGGCAAAGACCCAATCAAGCCGCTCAAGAAACCGGCGGTAGCGCCGCGGCTTCCATCTTTGCCCTCGCCCGATCGGCCCGAATCCCAGACGGTGATCTTGTCGATCTTGAGGTTCTGGATCGCCTTGACCTGTGCTGCCACAAGTTCGGGCATCTGTTCGATGAGCAGCAAGGTGGGGACGATCTGCGGGTTGGTGCTGCACGCTTCCATGAGCCGTTGATAGCCCGCGCCCTTGGCTTCGAGCACTTTGCGAATACCCTCGGCCTCGGCTTCATACTTCGCCAGAATCGCGTCGGCCTCACCGCGTGCTTCACGCCGCGTCCGCTCGGCTTCTGCCTCGGCTGCGATCTCGATGCGTTGCTTCTCGATCTCTTGTGGCGCGATTTCGTCCTTGCCAAGCCGTGCGAGTTCCTGCTCACGTTCGGCGTGGAAGATCGCTTGGGCTGATTCGGCAGCCGCGGTCTCGGCGCGACGCCTGGCTTCAGCGCGGATCTCGGCGAGTTTGGCGTTTGATTCGGCGACCTGTGCGGATGACGTGTTCTCGCCGTCCACTGCGAGAGCTTCGGCATCGGCGACCTGAATACGCTGCGTCTGTTCGGCACGCTTGCTCGCTGCGACTGTCTCGGCGAGCCGCTCGGCGATAGCGATCTCCTGATCCCGCTTGCTCTGCGATTCGCCCGTGACTGCTTCGGCTTCAAGCCTCGCCACAACGACTCGCTGGTCCTGCTCGGCGGCCTTCTGCCCCTGCTCGGCCTTCGCGCGTTCCTCAGCGACCCGAACGTTCCGCTCGCGGTACGCCTCAGCTTCACCCACCGCACCCGAACGCTCTTGCTGCGCCACGTCGACTTTGGCCTGGTTGATGGCCTCGGCAGCGGCCCGCTGACCGATCGCGTCGATATATCCAGAGGCATCCGTGATGTCCCGGATGTTCACGTTGATGAGCGTCAGCCCGATCTTGTTGATCTCATCGGCGACGTTCTCGTTGATGAGACTCATGAACTTCTCGCGGTCCTTGTTGATCTCTTCGATCGAGAGCGTCGCGATCACGAGACGAAGCTGACCAAGAATGATGTCCTGTGCCTGCTCTTGGACCTGTTGCGGGCTCAGCCCGAGCAAACGCTCAGCCGCATTGGCCATGAGAACTTGTTCAGTCGAGATGCCAACCGTAAACGTCGAGGGCACGTTGACGCGGATGTTGTTGAGCGACAACGCGCCTTCGAGGGGGATATCAATCACCAAGGGTTCGAGGCTCATGTACGCGAAATCTTCGATCACGGGCCAGACGAACTTGCCCCCGCCGTGGTAGCATCTTGCCGATTGATTGCCGCTGCGACCCCAGATCACCAGCACGCGGTTACTCGGGCACCTGCGATACCTGCTGACGAAGAACATCAGCGCGAACATCGCCACCACAACCACTACGCCTACGCCCACGAGGATCACGATCCCCGTGCCGCTGGTTTCCGCTTGTCCGAGTGTTGTCATCATATTCATGTCTGCTTTCCTTCCCAATCTTGAGCGTCGCCATATGCGACGGTTGTCTGTTCATTGAATCGCTTATTCTCTCTAGAAACCGCTCCATATTACTTCTCTTGCTCGACGATCATTACATTGCGAGCTTTGTCGATCTCGACAACTCGCACCGGGGTGCGCGACGCGATGGGTTCGCTGCCGGTCTGTACCGCGTTGAGCACCGCTTGACGGCCCTGCACAACAAGCTGCACCTTGCCCCGGCCCTCGCCCATCGGCGGGATCAAAATATACACGCGGCCTGTCTTGCCGATCGCCGACGACAGATCGAGGTTCCCGCTCGACTGTAGCTTGAAGAGCGCCCGCAGCAGGAACAACAAGAACCACGCGACCGCGATCCCGCTGAGCACCGCCACAACCGCTGCGACGGTCATCCCAGAGTTCGTAAAGTTGAGCGTTGCAAGCCCCATCCAGCCGCTCGCCATCGCGAACGTGCTCAGCGTCTGGAGCGACACCACTCGGAAATCGCCCCCTACGTCGCCGCCGTTCGCATCAAGATCGAACTCGGTATCCATGTCAACGTCGCCGCCGAGCTGACCGAGCACGAGTTGCAGCAAGAAATACATGGTTCCCGCAACCGCGGGGACACTAAACCACAGCGCCTGAGCACCTATCAACCAGTTCATGGCATGGTCCTTCCCGAGCGGCAGTGTGGATCTCTCGAAGACTCTACATGGTCCCCCGGGAGATCCGTCGCGGCACGTTCCTGCTTGATTGCAGCGTACCCAACCCGCGATGGGTCGGTGTCGCCCGGTTCTTATTCGAGTGTGAACCGGTGGAGAGCCGAGGGTTTTTAGGCGTCACAACGACACACTTCTCCATCGGCAGGGCCCGCGAGAACCCGCTCTATTGAAGGTATTGGGATTTTCAGGGGCCTCGTTGCGGCGCCGATCTCTGCTGGACCTTCTGGTCCTGCGCCCTTTCAGGCGGCCAGATCGATCTCGTCGTCCCAGTCCAGGTCGTCGTCAAACCCGAACGGCCCATCGGTAGCGGGGGGGGAAGAAGGCGGCGTCTGCGTGTCGTCGCAATCCCCGAACAGCATGTTTTCGTCATCCATCGGCAGGTGCCGACGATGCACACGAACGATCCGCGAGAGCTGTTCGGCGAACACCGGAGCGATCGCTGCGAGCGTGCTCTGCGACGCCTCGTCGAACCCGGTGTGTTGGTCGCGGAACATGAACACAACCGCGAGGCATTCGCCGTCTTCATCGAGGCACGAGAACGCGGCTGCGGCGTAATCTTCGAGCCATCGCCCATGCTCGCCGAGCATCTCGTTGAGCTGTTCATTGGTGTCGAGGACGACGATATCGGTTCGTGATTCGATCGCTGCGGGCACCACATCGGCAAGATGCTCCATCATCAGCTCGCCCGATTCACGCGGGCAGTCATAGTTCACATAGGCGCTGAGCGAATATTCACCCGCCGATGCGGGCAGATAGACGGCGGTGTTGGTCGAGCCCACCTTGGCGAGCATGAACTCGAGCACCGTTCGCAGCAGGTCTTCGAGATCGAGCTCTTGACGGATGATCGCGCCGAACTCGCTCGACAGCCGGACCTGTGCCATCTCTCGCGTCAGCTCCGCATACGCCTCGACCAAATCGTCGCACATCGTGCCGACCTGCTGGGTCACGTCGTTGCGTGCTTCGTTGAGAGTCCGGCACACGCCTTTGAGCCGAAGCTCGTTGCTCGGGCCGCGTTGCTCCGCATCGCGCCGGGCTGCGATGATGATGCGCTGCGCGCATTCTTCATCGCTGAGCTGTTCGCCGAGCAGGTCAACCGCGCCTTCTCGCAGAGCCATCATCGCCATCGGCAGCGTGGCTTGACCCGTAATAACAACGCACGCCACGCCCAGTCGGCGCAGCGACATAATAATATCGCTACGTTCGGGATGTGATTCGCTTAGCAATGCCAGCGCGATGGCGCTGCTGGTCGCCTTGTCGATCGCTTCGCTGACTTCCGACACCAACACCGGCGGGCATCCGCCGATGGTCTCGGTCCGCTGCGCCCAACGTGACCGCTCGGCTTCCAGCTCCGACACGATCATCAGCATTGTTGCTTTGCCGTCGCGCGTCGGTAGAGCAGATGTTGGGAAGCCCGTCGCAGCGGGCTGCGGCTCCTGGTGGTGTGTATCTCTTCGTTGGTTCATGCCGCCGTGCTCCGCTCTCCAGCTGGCGACCCCAGCTCGGTAAAGATCAGGGTCGCTCGTGTCCGACCGTCCTCCGTGCGTGTCAACTCCGCGTCGCCTCCGTGCGAACGCATCCATGCTCTGACTCGGGTCAGCCCGAGTCCCGCGTGCCTGCTGCTGGCTCGACCGGTCACAAACGGGTCGAACAACTTGCCCGAGGCTTCGGGCTCGAAGCCCTCGCCGCGATCGGTCACGCAGAGTTCCCATCGGCCCTTTGGACCCGCGCGATGAGCCGCGATCAGGATCACACTCTTTGGCGTTGACTCGATCGAGTTGAGCAACAACTCGGTGAGCGCCGATTCGATCATCCCGCGATCAACGATCAAGTAGTTCGCCGGGTCAACGCCCTGAGTATCGATCTCGCCACTCCAACCGGTCGAGAGCACCACAGTGGCCACCGCCGAATCGGAGATCTCCCGCAGGCTGTGTGTGCCCGGCTCGGGATCGCGGGGCTGGCGCAACGCCGCGACGCCCTTGTTGAGGGCTGCAAGCGAAGCGGTCGAACTCACCACCGAGCTAATCAGCGGGGCGTGCTGTTTTTCTCCGACCAACGCCTTGAGCAACGGCCCCTGTGCGCGCAGCGTCATCGCGATCGACTGAATCGTCGTAAGCGTCCCCGTAAGCAGTTCGCTCTCAGACACAGCCATCGCGTCGTCCGCTTCGGGCTCAGGAGGCAGCGGCTCTGCAACGACCGGTGCCACAGGCTCTGGCTTTGGTGTGCGGTTGCGTGAACCAGCGTGATGTGCGACTTCGGCCGCGAGCGACGCCGCATGCTGGCCAGCGAGCAATGCGCTGACCGCGAGCGACCACTGGCCGATCATCGCGGTCTGTGCTTTGGTGGGCGATGGGCTCGCGGCATCAGAGCCGGTCCCGAGCACTACCGCTCGATCATCAAGATCAATCCGGCGTTTGCCCATCTCGGCCCCGCCCACCAGCTCGATGGCCCGTGCCAGGCCGTCGGCCTGGAGGGTCTGTTCGTCGGTCTGGATGCCCCGCGCGTCGTGCTCGCTCCAGATCCATTGATCGCCCTGTGCGTACAAGAGTCCCCAGCGTTCGCCGCTGAAGGTCCGTGCTGCACTCACCGCGATCGCTCCGGGAACACGCCCCGCACTGATCGCGCCTCCAACTCCCTTGACGGCTCGCCCGAACCACTCGATGGTCGTCATCACCCGATCCATCTCGCGTGCGTGGCGAGTTCTACGGCTGAGAGTCTGGTTGAGACGGTCGAGATGGCTGTTGGCTCGGGAGATCGAGTGCAGCAGCAGATGGTGCGCCGATTGCTCATCGAGCCCCATCACCTCGCAGCGCTGGCTGACCGATTCATGAAGCCGATCGCTTACCGAATCAATTGCTTGCGCGGAGATCCCGAGTTGCGCGGCGATCTTGCGTGGGTCGTCGATGGCTGTCGGCTCGCCGCTGAACCCGATGTGCTGCGTCTGGCACAGAGCGATCCCGGCGCTGACCACCGCGAGCAGGTCGCTTTGGCTTGCTCCTTGGGCATGTTCAGTTGTTTCGGCCCGGCCTCGCATCACTTCGAGCAACGCTTCGGGCAATCCCCATCGTTCGCCGACGAACGCTCCTGCTTCGTGATGATCGACGCCCAGGAGTTGTTGCGATGCTTGGGCCGCCGAGAGGTTGCGCTGCGCCGCGTACCCGAGCACTCGTGCGTATCCCTTGGGGACCGCGAAATCGAGCATGAGCTTGCCGAGTTCGGCGAGCAGCCCTGCGACAAACGCTTCTTGAGGCCGGAGCTTTGCGTCGCCCTTTGCCGACGCGAGCATCTCGGCAGCGGTGGCGACCCCGATCGAGTACCGCCAGAAACCTGTGCGATCGAAGCTCGCCTCTGCGAGTGAATCCGACCCCGAACGGATGGCCGCTGCCATCGCCCGTTCTTCTGTTTGGTCTTCTTGCGCTTCGAGCACCTCGTACACCGCTACGCTGAGCACCGCCGACCGCACGGTTTCGAGCCCGAGCATGACCGCTGCGTGCTTGACCGTCGTGATCTGTTCGCTGATCGCAAGCCCGGCTCTTCGGCACAACCCAAGAATCTTGCCCGTCAGCGTCGGGTCCGCTTCGATCAACTCAACAATCGAATCCAGTTCGACCTCGTCATCGCTGCTCAGCGTGAGCAGCCGCGTCGCGACCGGCGAGAGCGTGGGCAATGCCTCAAGCTCCGAGAGCACCAACGCCACCCGCGCCCGATCGTCCATCCCTGTTCCCCTTGCTGAGGGGTGGAGGGGGGGGTGGGAGTGGGGAGTCGAAGTTGGTTTCAAAGAAGTCTCGGGCACCGTTGGCTTCCTCCACAGAAGAATGGCACCCCCGGCTCAAGCGTCCGGAAACCATCCACGCCATGGATCGACCCACCAGCACCCCGACTTCACCCGTGGCGGGTGATCGACCGAGAACTCTGCACTTTGTCGTTTGTGATGTCGTCTGTGACGATCATCTGGGTTGGGCTGGCGGTACCAAACGAGCCCCTCTCATCCGCCTCCCAAGCTCACCCACCGCCGTGCCGCTCGCGCCAGAGGGTGACCGCTTCGGGCTCACGGGCATAGATCGGCACGAGTGCCTCAGCCGGGGTCCGCTTTTCGTCCATGGCCGCCGCTGCCGCATGGAGTAAGTTCGTCGCAGATAAGCAGATCGGCTCGATCGACCAGCCGCGTGCGCGTGCTACTTGGGCGAACTCGATGGGCAGGTGGTCGTCAGCGATCAGCCGAAACGAATTCGCACTCGCCTGCTCCCCACCATCGCAAGCAGGTGGCGTAAACGCCTGCAGTGCAGACACGTCCATCGCTTTGCCCTCGCCCATCGGCACTCCCCGTGCGTCGAAGACCTGCGCGTAGCCGGTCTGCCGCTTGGTCGCCAGCATCACCATGAACGCCCCCGAATCGGAAGACGCTGCATCGATCGCTGCCACTCTCGAAGCGGGGACCGCGATGATCCCGATGCCCAGTGTCTGACCCATCGCAGCAGCCCCAGCCACCGCGATGCGCAACCCGGTAAACCCACCGGGTCCAATATCCACAGCGATCGCTCCGAGATCCCCAGGCTGTTTGCCGAGCCGCTTGAGCAAGCGATCGCACGCGGGAATCAAATCGTCCCGCTCACGACTTCCCGGCTCAACAGTCTCAACCCCAAGCACCTCCGCGTGTTGTGCGCACAACACACCCAACGCCACCTCGCTGGCGCGGGGTCCTGAACTCGGGTTGGAGACTTCAATCGCGAGCGTGAACATTTATTCGACCTTGCCCCGTCTGGCTTTGCGCTGCGACTGCTCGCGTTTCGCTTGGAGCCGGCGCTCGATGGCCCCTCGGCCTGGCTTGGTTTTCTTGCGGGGCTTGGGGACCACGCTGGCGCGGATGAGCGCCGCACGCAACAACTCCATGCACCCCTGACGGTTGCGCCGTTGGCTCCGGTTTTCTTCGCACGCGATCTGCAAGGCGGCCCCGTCTTCGATGACCCATCGGCTCTCGTTGCGCTGCAATCTGCGAACCACGCCGGGTCGCAGCCCGCTCTCCACAAGATTGAGGCGGAGCACGGCTCGGGTCGCACGACGATTCACATTCTGTCCCCCAGGACCACGGCTCGAGGTATAGGACCAAGAAATCACGTCCGAGTTGACCCGCACCCCGGGCGCTAGCTCAAGTCTGGTGTCGTTCACGCTTTGTGGCTCGGAATCGTCTTTCTTCATGGCGTCACCGCGTGTGCTCATCGTTCCAGTCGCGCTAGTCCCACCCGGAGAAGACCCGGTTATCGCGCCGAAGGGTGGCACACAGCCCTACTATTTAGCCTATCAGGGATGATGTGACGAGGTTTCTTGACCGCACGACTCGGTTATGAGAAACTTCGTCTGGAGAAGGCTTGGGACCCGATGATCGAGTGCGAAGGCCCCTTGGGTGCGATACGCTCGCATACCTGCGGCACCACACGGTGATCGACCACGATCGTGCGTTCAAGAACGATCGGATCCGCAAGCAAGAGACACACATCGGCCGGTGAGAACCGGTCGAGGGAGTATGGAGGCTCTGTTCGATGGCAACGGTGACCAAGCGAGAACTGATTGAACGTATCGCCACCCAGACCGGTCTCCGGCGGACGGCGGTCAAAGAAGCACTCCAATGTTTCCTTGACGAGATCATCGCAGAACTCGGCAAGGGCAACCGCCTCGAGTTCCGCGACTTTGGCGTCTTCGAGGTCAAGGTCCGTGCTGCACGCAGGGCACAGAACCCCAAGACCCTCGAACGGGTGGATGTTCCCCGCAAGCACACGGTCAAGTTCAAGCCGGGGCGCCGCATGCGTGAGCTGCTCGAAGAGACACCCCCGCCGCCGCTCTCGCCTACGCCCCCGACGACACCACGCTCGGATTCGATCGTCGAGAACAAGCCCGAGTCTCGCGCTGAATCTGCGACCAACGACGAAGCGAATCGCAGCGAATAAAAGCCCCCCCGGTCGCTAAGTGAACAGACATTGAACGCGAGTTCAGACGCGGCACTTCACAGCCGTGTGACGTACGACGCCTACGGGACGGCCTCGTACCGCGCCGACGGCGACCTGAACCGCGACGGCACGGACTGGGATTCGGACGATGTGTTCGAAGTATGGCTTGCGACGCTGGGCTCGATCGGTTCATCTGCGTACCTCGCGGACACGGACATCAACCGCGACGGCGAGGCGGATGTTGCCGATCTGACCGTGTTCACCAACTCATCGGGCGATCCCTCGGCCCTGCCGGGTCGTGTGACGGTGCCGACCGACGACGACGGCCCGGACTGCAACGTCGGCTACGCGGGCTACTTCCAGATGCCCGAAATCGCCGCGTACAGCGTGCGGTACCGTGTGTACGACCCGGCGTTAGGTAGGTGGTTCCAGAGAGATCCAGCAGGATATGTAGACGGATTGGGATTGTATGAAGTAGTGCGAAGCTCTCCCTCACGGTACCTTGATCCACTCGGCCTAGCATCTACTTCAGCCCGTGGACAGGGTGCCGAATGTGGCTCTGCTTCGCAGCAACGACTCCAGAGAATATTGCGCGCAATAGTTCGAAACTGCGGTGGCGATAGCGATGCCGGTCGACTGGCCCGAAGCGCCTTAAGTGTGGGGCTTGCGACCGGCGGCGTTGGAGGCAGCGTCTACGGAGTGGGCAACCTCCAGTTCATAGACGCCACAGAAGAATTGGCAAAGGCAGCCAAAACTAGAGCTGCGGCTGAAGGCTTGCCGCCAGGGATCGTCCGCACAACTGGCAATGCATTTATTGATTCCGCAGAGGCTGCCAGATACCGAGGATTTGTCACGAAGGTCTTTGGCGGGCTTCTATCGGGCCTCGGGGTAATTGCGGACGGGGTTAGCGTCGGCTTAGCAGTTGCAGATGGTGACGAATTGGGAGCAATGCAAGGTACTTCTGGCGCTATTTTGGGAATCCTCACCTTTGTTCCAGGCGTTGGACCGCTGGCTGCTATTGCTCAGCTCGGTGCCGCTCTAGGGGTTGAGTGGATCGATCACTCGACAGTCGAGCCACATAGAAAGGCGGATCAAGCATCCCGCGCCAAGTCGTGCGAGATGACAAAAAAAGCACTTGCAGACCACCTCCGTTCCAGGTAGAGGACGATACTGTCACCAGTGAATATATTTCTGAAAATTACGCGATATGCATTCTGGCCAGGCTCCCCCAAAGGCTGGAATTTTGGGCTCGATTGGCAAGAACACATAGAGACACAAGGCGTCTATGTGTCGTCGTTTAAGGGCAGTATTCACATTGTTCCTGTCATTGCGATGTCATCCGCGGCCTCAATATTTTTTGGCGGGATGGCGGCGACTGCCATTTCACCCCAAGAACTAAGGAGTGCGAGTATCGCAATGGCCATAGGGCTGCTGTGGCTAGGGCTAAACATCATTCGTCTATTTGCGAAAACATTGATTGTATTCGATTCTACAAATCACACTATGGCTATCATGCGATGCATCGGTAGAATCGTGGTGCTGAAGAGCAGGTGCCGATTGGACGACCTAATCGTGTGTCACTGCGCAGTCAAATTCGCAGGGATTATTGCCAGCGCTCCAATTGGCATAACTTATTTACTGATGCCAAACGGCGAACGCGTCCTATTGGCGGCCGGAGGCTCACCATGCGAAATGGCTGAAACCTACTCGTACACGCCTCTTGCCAAACAGGTTACGGCTGCGCATTTGGATACTGTCGTACAATTGCTGAAATATGCACTTATATGACCGGTGTAGTGTCCCAATAAATCCCGGGCTTGAAACGACCAAAATCTGCCTTTGCAAGAGCACCGAGCAAGGCCAAAGTGTGAGTGTGCGGCCGATGAGTACAGTATTCAGTACACAAAAACACGCTCGCATTGGTCGACTAGGAGCGTGGCTGTGCGCGTCGCAATGGTATGAACGGAGTAGCCTGCCAAGTCGCTCCCACGAGTCGATCTGTATGACGGGCTCTGTCTCGGGATCGCCCTCGATGAAACGGTTGCCCAAGCCTTGATGGTTGCGACTGGGTTGGTAGAGGGCGGCGTATTCCCCGATCGCAAACCGAAGGTGTCATTCGCCGATGGGAATGATCTTGGAGAGGCACTCCTCTTTGATCGATCAGAGGTAGCGTTCCGCGTGGCCATTTTGGCTGGGACTCCGAGGCGGTGTACTTGCCCGATCGAGGCTGGCCGATGTGGTTAGTGTTCTAGTATCTCACCTTGAACGTCGGGCTGTCTTCGGGTCTTGACCTTCTCCGGTCGTAGAGCCTGGTTGTCGCGATGCTGGCGTGACCGAGCCACATCTGGACGTATGCGATGTCAGCTTGGTGTTCGAGCGCGTTGGTGGCTGCGGTGGCACGCAAAATGCCTCCGACAAAACGGCCCTAATCCACCGGTTCGCTGGTCACCTGACCAGCAACCGTCCCAGCAGCCGCGTTCGATGTCGGAGCCACCAGCCGGAGCATCCGATCGAGGGCTAACAACGCCTGCGCCCGCGCCTTGGGATGCACACTGACCACGTTGACGCTCTGGGGCGTGATGGCGGCACCCTGCTCGTCGATGCCACAGAGCCGATCGAGCACCCACAGCAAGTGTGGCTCGTCGATCCGGTACATCGTCGTACACAAGCACTGACAGTCAGACAAAATCCGCACCTGCACGCCGCGCTCGGCAGCTTCGGTCGCCAGACGGTTGACCAAATGCACCTCGGTGCCCACGGCCCACTTCGAGCCTTCGGGAGCAGCTCGGATGGTCTGAATGATCTTCTCGGTCGAGCCCCATTGGTCGGCTGCCGCGACCACCTCGCGCGCGCACTCGGGGTGAACGATGATGTGCTCGGGTTGTTCTCCACGGGCGATTGCTGCCTCACTTCGCTCGCGGACCTGCTCGCAGTGCTCGGGCCGGAACAGCTTGTGGACCGAACAATGCCCCGCCCAGAGGATCGCCTTGGAAGCGAGCAGCCCTTCGGGCGTGGCCCCGCCGAGCGATTGGCCCAGGCTGCGGAGTTTCGGGTCATAGAGCGTTGTCTGGGTGTCCACATCAAACCCGAGCTCGTGCATGGTGTTTCGGCCAAGATGTTGATCGGGCAGGAACATGAGCTTGATGTCTTCGCCGGGCGCGGCGGGTTGTTCGCCTCCATCGAGGGCCCATTGGACGACTCGCTGGGCGTTGGAGCTCGTGCAGCAGGCTCCGCCGCGCTCGCCGACGAACGCTTTGATTGCAGCGGTCGAGTTCACATACGTCACCGGCACGATGCGTCCGGTCCAGCCTTGTGCGCGCAGCGACTCGTGGAGCAGATCCCATGCATCGACGGTGTCGTCGTAATCGGCCATGTCCGCCATCGAGCACCCGGCGGAGAGATCGGGCAGGATGACTTTGACGTGTTCGGGTGTGAGCATGTCGGCGGACTCGGCCATGAAATGGACGCCGCAGAAAATGACGTGCTCGACGGGCTGTTCGTCGGCGACGCGAGCTGCGATCTGGCTGAGCAGCAGGCTGTCGCCCGAGTGGTCGGCGTGGCGGATGACTTCGTCGGCCTGGTAGTGGTGCCCGAGGATGACGAGTCGGTCACCGAGCTGCGCGCGGCGTTGGGCGATGCGCTCGGCGAGTTCATCGCTGGGCATCCTTATGTATGACTCATCGAGCGAGGGTTGCCAGAGCATGGTGTCTCCATAAAGGACGCGAGACACAAGGGTAGGAGCACCCCTCTCGGCTCGACGGGCAATCGTCTCGGTCTCAACCGGCCTTGCGTGCCGCCTCGGGGGTGTTCTGGATCGCTGATGGCAGGCTGTCGAGCACAGTCAGGAACCGAGTTGCTTGAGACGGTTCGAGCTGCTGGGCATATGCATGCAGGCTGTTGTGCCAAGCTTGAGCTGCCCGTTCGGGCGTTTCCCGCAGCAACTCCGGGGTCCACCTGATCGCCGACACCGCTCCACGGGCCGAGCATTTCTGGGTCGCCGAGGCGAGTGCCTCGCGGACCGCTTCGAGCTCTTTGGGCACCACTACGTCGAGTGCGCACACCCGGCGGATGTGCAACTGCGCGGATTCCCCCAGCGACTCTCGCCAGTCTTTATCTTCGACGAGCGGGCCGAGCACATGGGCCAGGGCGCTTGGTTCAGCGGGGCACATCAGCCCGGTGACGCCGTGAGTGATCTGGTCGCCCAATGAAGGAGCGTCAGCAACCACCACCGGCGCTCCGGCGCTCATGGCTTCGAGCACGGTCTTGGGGTGGCCTTCTCGCTGGGACATCTGCACGAAGACCGTGCAATGCCGCATCAATTCGAGCAGGTCGTCGTGCCCGAGGTGTGGGGTAAACTGCGCGTCAACCTCGAGATGCTTCGCCAGTGCTTCGAGCTCGGAACGCATGGGCCCGTCGCCGACACATTCGATTCGGATAGGCGTGGTCTCGGACAAGAGCTGCGCTGCCCGCAGCGCCAGCGCGACCCGCTTGCGTTCTATGAGCTGGCCGCACATGAGCACGGTGTTGGGCTTGCGGTCGTCGGGGGTGAGCAGAGGGCCCGAATCGAGGATGTAGTTCGGGATGAGCCGTGTGTGTTCGGGCTCGATCCCGTATCGCCACGCGAGGTCTTCGAGCATGTCGTTGGTGGTTCCGACGACGAGATGGGCGGCTCGGCACAGTTCCCCCTCGCGGCTGGCGACTTCGCTAGCGGTTCTTGAGCTCGGGCCGTGGGTGTCGGATTCGTGTCGGGACCAGAGATACCCGCCTCGTGCGATCAGCGCAGCTCTCTTCCCGGCGTTGTTGGCGTGGCGCAGGATGCGCAGCGCGGTCTCGGAGGCTGAGAACTGGTTGGTCTTGATGACCAGGCTCTCGCAGCCATCGAGTGCCCGCGGGAGGTCTTGTCCAAGGTTCGCAAGCCACGCGGTGTGATCGAGTGAATCGGGGTTGGCCACCACGCTCACGGGCACCGATTCCGCACAAAGCACGCTCATGCACTTGGGCGAGGGTTGGCGGGTATCGGTGACAACGATCAGCCTGCCGAAGGACGGAGCCATCCGCTGATAGAGCGCCCATTCGCGCCGCAGAATCCCGGCCTGGTGCCACTCTTCGAGCCCCGAGCCCGGGGTCAGCACGATCACCAGCGCATCGGCGATCACACCAGCCGAGTCCTGGGGTGAAGAGATCGCAGCATGGGGGTTGTGGTTCGACATGTTCTGGACTGGACAGAGAGCGGGTCTCTAAAGAATGGTGTTCTGCGTGTATCGGTCGATTATGGGAGCAGGTCCGCTCTTTCATTCTTGATTCACGGTTGGATAATGATCGGTATACTTGTGTTCTCAAGCTGCAGAGATGGCGTTGGCGTCCTGTGAAAGCCGATAGAGAGGCTCTTATGACCGAATCCCGAACACCCGCAGCCAAGATTCTGTCGCTGGAAGATCTGCTTGCTCTGCGAGCAGACGCCCGCCGCGATTCGAGGCGTGTCGTCCATTGCCACGGCTGCTTCGACATCGTGCATCCGGGTCACATCCGCCACCTCCGCCACGCGCGGTCGATGGGTGATCTGTTGCTCGTGACGATCACGGGTGACGCGCGGGTTGCCAAGGGCTCGGGTCGTCCCTTGATCCCCCAAGAGCTGCGGGCGGAGAGCCTCGCCGAGCTTGATTGTGTGGATTGGGTGTGCATCGATCAGCATCCGGCCGCGGCCGACTTGCTTGCCGCTGTCCAGCCCGATGTGTATGTCAAGGGCAAGGAATACGAGACGAACAACGACCCACGCTTCGCAGCCGAGCGCCGGACCGTCGAACAACACGGCGGGCGGGTGGTGTTCAGCTCGGGCGATGTCGTGTTCAGCTCGACCGCGTTGATCGCATCGCTCGATGAATCGGCGGATGCCTTTCAACGGTCGATGGCGCCGCTGCTCGAACACGACTCGCTCGCACCCGCTCAGCTTGAATCGCTCCTGCTCTCATTCCGTGGCAAGCGCGCCGTGGTCATCGGCGAGACAATCATCGACGAATATGTATTCTGCGATCGGCCCGGCGTGTCAAGCGAGAGCCCGGTGCTGACGCTTAGGCCGTTGGAAGAACGGCGGTATCAGGGGGGCGCTGCGATCGTCGCGCGGCATTTGGCAGCCATGGGCGCGCGCCCGGTGCTGGTCACCGCGATGCCCGAAACCGAGTTGGCGAGCGAGACACTCGCTGCGCTCGAACGCGACGGGGTCGAGGTGCGCGCGGTGAAGATCTTGGGGGAGCTTGCCCGCAAACAGAGGCTGCTCGTGGGTACGCAGAAAGTCGTTCGGCTCGATCACACACAGCGCGCGGTGCTCGATGCCTCGGCCCAGGATCAGTTGGTCGACCTGATCGTCTCGACAGTGTGCCAGGCAGACGCAAGCGGAACCTGCGATGCGGCGATCTTCGCCGACTTCGGGCTCGGGATGCTCTCGTCGTCGGTCGTCAGCCGGGCGCAGCGACAAGTCCGTTCAAAGGTCCGCGTGCTCGCGGGAGATGTCTCGGGTCGCCAGCATCAGTTGCGTGAGTTCCGGGACTTTGACCTGTTATGCCCGTCTGAAGATGAGATCCGTGTCGCAGAGAACATGCACGATGAAGGGCTCGCAGCCGCGACGTGGAGCCTGCTCGATCGCACGCAGAGCAAGGCTGCCATTGTCACGATGGGCCCCGAGGGTCTTGTCGCGTTCGATCGCAGGCCCGATGCCGATTCTGCTTCGGATGATCCGCACCGTTCGCGGGTGCGGGGGGAGCACGTGCCCGCGATGATGCCTCACGCGGTCGATCCGCTCGGCTGCGGCGATGCGCTGCTCGCAGCCGCGACGCTCACGCTCGCGGCTGGTGGCGATCTGTTGCAGGCTGCGTTCATCGGATCGGTCGCGGCGGGTGCGCATTCGCAGCACCTAGGCAACGTGCCGGTGTCGGCGTCGGAACTCCGGCGAGCGATGCTACGGGTGCTCTCGGCGACGCTCGTGTACCGCGATGCGGAGATCATCGAGCCCAAGTCTGTGCCGTCGCCACGAGCGGCATCGTGAGCACGCCGATTTTGAGCTTTGTGATCCCGACGTTCAACCGAGCGCGGGAGCTGCGGTTCACGCTCGATCATCTAGGCAAGTTGGGGTTCGCAGCAGGTGAAGCAGAGGTGATCGTGGTGGACAACGCATCGACGGAGATGCTCTCGCCCGAAGATATTGCGTGCAACTTGCCGACGACGGTGCTTCGCGCGGCAACCAATCTTGGAGCAGCCGGTCGCAATCTTGGCGCGGATGCTGCGCACGGACGCTGGGTTGTGATGCTCGATGATGATTCGTCGCCGACGGATGCTCGCGGGCTGATCGCGGCGTTGGAAGCTGCGCCTGCGGACGCGGCAGCGGTGATGGCGGACATTCATCTGAGCGATGGCCGAGGTCGCGAAAGAGGTGGTTTACCCGAGGTTTTCATCGGGTGTGGCGTAGCGATCCGGCGAGAGGCATTCCTCGACACTGGCGGATATGACGCCTCGTTCGGGTATTACGCGGAGGAATACGACCTCGCTGCCAAGCTGATGCTCGCTGGGCATTACATCGTCTTTGACCCTCGGTTCACGGTCGAACACCGCAAGGTCCAGAGCGGGCGGTGCATGGACACCATCCTGCATCGGCTTGTTCGCAACACCGGCTGGGTCATGCAGCGGTACGCGCCCGAGGGTTGTCGACGGGGGATGCTCCACAGCGACCGCAAGCGGTACCGCGAGATTGCCTGCAAGGAGAACGCAATAGATGGTTACACCAAGGGCATAACGGAACTCCGCCGAACGATCCATGGCCAACTGCGCACGCCGATGGACGATGCGATGTTTGCTCGGTTCACGGGGCGTTCCCATGTGCGCACAGCACTGGTCGATGCGATGAACGCGGCGGCGTTCAAGACCGCTGCGATCGTTGATCATGGCAAGAACGCATGGTGCATCGAACAAGTGCTTGATGAACTCGGCGTGCAGCTTGTTGAGAATCCAAAACAAACAGAGGTCGTGATCCCCGGCACGATGTCGCCCGGCCCGATGCTCGACAGCGCAGCCGCCTGGCAACTCCAAGGAGCACGGGTTGTGTGCCCCTGGAAATGCGCACAGCAGATGCTCGAAGAACACGCGGCTATCGGTGCGTCACGAGCATGTGCAATCAACGCTTAGGGCAAATCCTCGACGGTGCCGATCGAGCTTAAGACCGACGCCTTCGCGAGCGTCTCGGCCCACTCGGCCTCGGGCAACGAATCCGCGACGATTCCCGCTCCCACGCAGTAAGTGATCGTGCCCGATTCGATGAGTGCGGTACGGATGGCGACGCTCAGATGCGCATCGCCTGAATCTTCAAAGAGAGCGCAGCAGCCGCACCACGGGCCGCGAGCAAAGCCCTCGAGCTCGGCGATGACCTGCATCGCGCGGATCTTGGGAGCGCCGGTGATCGAACCCGCCGGCAACAACTCGGGCAAGGCTCGAACGAGCGACAATCCTTCGCGGAGAGTGCCTGTAACGACGGACGATGCCTGGAGAAGTGTGCCCGCTGCGTGCGCTTCGATCATGCGTGGCTCGGGCACTTTGATAGAACCAAGCTCACACACCCGGCCCAGATCGTTGCGCATGAGGTCGGTAATCATGTGCAACTCGGCGCGTTCTTTGGCTGAATCGCGCAGCTCTGCGCGCGCGCCCTCGACCGCGCGACGGGTGCCCTTCATGGGTCGGGCGCTGAGCGTGCGGGTCTTGGCGTCGAAGTGGATGAAGCTCTCCGGGCTCGCCGAGACGATGGCGCGCGGGGAGTGTTGGTCGGTGGGCAGGTCTGCGAGTTCGAGGTATGAGCCCTGCGCAGGATCGGCGGCACACAGCAACGCTCGGGCGAGCTGACGGGGCGTGTGTGTACTGGTCTCGCCGACGAGTTGATGAGCGAGATTGACCTCGTAGATATCACCTTCACGGATGAGCTTGAGGGCGGCAGCGACCCGCTGGGTATAGGCCGCTTTACCCATCGTGGACCTGAAGGTGATGGGGGGGGTAGGGATGGGGGGTGGGGGGGTTGGTCTGCGGACGCCACTCGGGGCGG
>CAYUVO010000047.1:17863-19187 GCA_964448185.1 uncultured Phycisphaeraceae bacterium | reverse complement strand
CACCCGCCCCCCCGGCAAGCATCGACGCCGAGGCATCGAGGTACAGGTGCAGCGTCTGGTCCTCGTCCTCGCGAAAGAGCTTGAGGACGAGCCGATCAAAGCGTGCGAGCACGTTCCAATCGAGGTGCCGAAGATCGTCGCCGGGCGTGTACGGGCGGTAGTCGTCGAACTCGACGGACTGGCCCCGGCGCTTGCTCCGGCGTTCGCCGGGCATCTTGCCCGCAAAGAGCTTGCGGCTGAGCACCGTGAGGCGATCGAGCCTCGCGAGCAACTCGGGACCGATCAGCTCTTCGACGCTCGCGGGCGTAGACATGTTCGGGGTAATGAGCACTGTCCAGAGCATACGCTCTTTGTGCCATCTCCCATTCGGTCACCCCCTATTGGTCACCCACTATTGGTCACCCACTATTGGTCGCCCACTCGGCAGGAGCTTGCCCCATGAACCGACACACGCGACTGACGACCAGAATCACGCTCCTTGTCGTATTGCTCACGTTTGCCCCGTGGGCTTCGGCTCAAGCCCCCGCCAACATCAAAGAAGCCCAGCTCCAAGCTGAGAATCAGGCGCTGCGCGAACGCATCGCAACGCTCGAATCAGCCCTCGATGAGGTGCGGTCAAAGCTGCGAGAGCTGACGCGCTTAGTCAGCACCGTGCCCCGCTCCCCAGTCACTGCCTCCACACCTGCTGCCCTCAGCCCGGCAAGCGGGACAATCCCCGATGACCCGACGAGCTGCCCCGATTCGCTGATGATGCGGTTGCGCCAAACCTATAAGCAATACCCGCCTTCACGCTCCAAGAAGCCCGCGACGGCTGCGAAGATCGAACAATGGTGCAAGGTCCAGAACCAGCTCAGCTTTGATCGGATCACCTGGCTCGTTCGCGCCGAGCGTGAACAGCCCACAAGCCAAGGTGACACGAGCGTCTGGGTCAGGGTGTTCGACGAACTCACCGGCCGCCAGCTCGGCGCAGCCGCAGCAATCACGCTGCCCGCTCGACATGTGCGCACACTCCGCGCCGATCCCGAGAAGGCATGGCTCCTCGAAGCCGATCTCTCATCTGCGGTTTTCTATGACGCTGACCGCCCCACGCCCGGCGTGTTCGAGTATCCCCCGATGGTCGGGCCACATGTCGTGTTCGGGCTTGCGCTCGAACGCCCGGTGCTCGCTGCTGCTCCCGCTGGTGTGCGCACGATCTTGGCTGAGGACGATACATCAGCGCCGCCCGCGAGCGATCCGGGTCGGTGAACAGACTAGATCGGCGCTCAATACAAGCCCCGAATGTCAATGAGGGGGATGCATAGAGGGATGGACGGGGGGGGCGGGG
>CAYUVO010000047.1:0-17853 GCA_964448185.1 uncultured Phycisphaeraceae bacterium | reverse complement strand
CGCCCCCGCTCCCCCCCGGCCCCGCGCCCCCGGGCGGGTTAGCGGAACTTGCGGGGGTCGTCGGCGGGCTTGCCGTCGGCGTATTCCCAGATCACGATCGGGAGACGTTGAACGCCCCACGCCCGCGCCTGGCGAGCGGTCGCAAACAACACATCGAGCTTGTAGCCCTTGATCGCTGCGCCACGGTCGAGCACAGGGACGACCTGCGCGTCGTCATAGCCGGGCACGCTCACAAGACTGCCAAAGGGCAGGATGCTCGTATCGGCAGCGACGAGGTGCATCGCGTTGGTCCACACCGAGTGGAGCGTCGCGGTCTTGCCATCGGCGAAGGGAGCACACGATTCGGCGCCGGGTGAATACGCGGTGACCTGCATCCAGACCACGCGAGCGGGCACGATGGGTCTGCCGTTGAACCGTCGGCTGGACTCGTTCAGGGTCTTCGTGAGCAACTCGGTCTCGCCCAAGGCATGCGAGGTCTCAGGCTGCACAAACTTCACGGGGACTATCACCGGCGTGACGGATGCTTCTGCTGTGCGCACGTCAGTGGTCGATGGAGCGTCAAGGACCGCCAACGGCGGCGCCGAGTTCTCTTTGGCAAGAATCGCTGATCCCACCGTCACACTCAAAGCGAGCGCAATCCCGATCACCCACGCTCCAATCTGGAACGCGCGTGAACGGATCAAACGGTGCATAGGGCTATCGGTGCGCATGGAGCACTCCACCGGCGCCTTCCTTGGCCCGAAACAAGATCCCCCGCCATCGGCACGACGCCGAGCGTGAGGCGGTATGGTAGCCCTTGGCCACCACAAGGTCGGCCTTAAGTCAGATTGCCTGCCAAACCACGAACGGACTGCCGCCTTGGGCCTCGATGCACTCCTCATCGCCATACTGATCGGACTCGGTGCCGGGCTCATCGGCGGGCTCTGTGGCATCGGCGGCTCGATCGTCATGCTCCCCGCGTTGGGCATCGTCTTCGGATACAAAGCACTCGACGGCACCCCCGACCCCCAACGCTCGATGCATCACGTCTACATGGCGGCGGCCATGATCGTCAACGTCGTGATCGGGTTCGCTTCGAGCTTCCAGCACACCAAAGCCAAAGCCAACGCGCCGGGAGTGGTGCGCAAAGCCCTGCCAAGCATGGTGTTGGGTGTCGTGCTCGGCGTGCTCATCTCCAACACGTTCGAGGGCACAGTGTCCAAGCTGGCCCTCGCGGGGTTCCTGATCCTCGCGGGCGTGTGGACAGCGGTCAGCGCGATCCGCAAGCTGCCCGATCCGCCCGCGGACGGCGTCAAGACGACCTGGCTTCGCCTCGGCCCGATTTCGCTTGGCACCGGATTCCTGGCAGGCTTTCTCGGGATCGGTGGCGGGATCGTCCTTGTGCCGTTGCTTCAGCTCGTTCCCAAGGTGCCGCTCAAATCGTCGATCGCTGCCAGCGCCAGCATCATGCGCATCAGCTCGGTGATCGGTGCGAGTCTCAAGCTCGCGACGCTCTCCACGCTGACGATCGCGGTAGCGAACCCTGTTCAACAAGCCCTTTCACTGGGCGGCGCGATGGCGATCGGCGGGCTCGTCGGGGCCTTGCTCGGCGCACGCCTGACGCACATGCTCCCGTTGCGAGAGCTCCGGCTCGTGCTTGCGGTCGTGCTCGCGGTTGCTGCGGCTAAGCTCGCGGGGCTGGTGTAGAACGGCCAGCGACTGCTGCTCGCTACGGCATTGAGGCAAGCAAGTCTGTTTCGTCATAGTCTATTTGCACCTGCGTTACCCCGGGCGGCACCACCAAGCGGATCAAAGAGTCCCGCCGAGGATCTGATTGCGGCGCATTTAATATAAATGAGCGATATTCCCACAGGAATCGATCATAAGCGATTCCTCCAAGCACAACATAATATGTTCCAAGCGGTACCTTGCACACATTTCCGCTCGTCGGTTCGATCATTTCGTACGCATCCCCATCTACTGGTTCACCCACTGGTTCGATACCCACCCGGTAGAATACCGTGCCATCCTCTTTGAGTAAACATATGCGATGTTCATTGATATCGCCAGCAACCTTGCTCTTGATCCGATATACAAGGGTCCCTTGGATTTCAACTGTACCAGACAAATCCGGGACCTGAAGTACGCCGATATCCGTGTCAGGCCCCGGATACTCCATTGCTGTGTCGAGTAAGTACACGGCTTCATCAAGGTCAATTCCAATGACAACTTCAGAGACTTCAGGCACTCCGGTTACCGCAAATTCTCCATTTCCATCTGTCATTCCAACCATGTACTGTTGATCTGTGTAGATCAGTGCAGATACGGGCTGCCCCGCTGTATCAAGAATAGTTCCCCGAAGATTGCCAGATGGCCCCACTACGATGACATGGCTGACAAACCCAGTTTCGATCAGTGTAGCCGGAATTACAACAGTTGCCTTAAGCGGTGCCTCGCTCGTGAGCATTCTTCGCGCTGCATCGGCCAAATACGCGGTCGCGTCTTCTTCCATTACAACGCTCGGATTATACCCGACACCGAAAGGAGTAATAGTAACGAATGCGTCTTCGCCCGGGACGATCTCAACTGTGTAATCACATACACCATCATCGCCGGATCGTCGCGACGTTACTTTATTGTAATATCCAATTATAATACCTGTATCAGCAACCGGCGTGCCGTCTGCTTTTTGTACACGAAGTTCGATAACAGCTTCATTTTGAGCTGTCACAGAATGGGTCCCAAACACGAAGAGCGTAAAGCACCATACCCTTGTCCATGTTATTTTTTTCATGCTCACTCCCCGAGTCGAGTTGATGCGATCGACATATTGTTTATCGCATAAAGCCGGGACTCTTCGCCTCTTGCCACATTGTCGCAGTTACTTGCGAGTGTACCAAGTGACCTCCCTAGCTCGCAGCGTTTTCTACGAGCTGATCGGTAGGCTGATCGCCCGGCCCGGGCGGGGGCTGGCGGCCTTGGGTGCGTTCGCGGAGGATGGCTCGGGCCCTGAGCCGGAGCTCGTCGATTTGTTGTGCGAGCCTCAGCAGGGCTTGTTCATCACGGAGGTCTTCGGGCGCGATAGGTTCGCCATAGACGACCACTGCGCGCACGCCGAAGAATCGCGGGAGTTTTTTGTGCCGGGGCCAGGCCTCGAACCCGCCCTCGATGGCAGCGGGCACGACCGGGCACTTGGCTCGTTTCATGAGCAGCAGCACGCCGCGCTTGAAGGGCTGCATGGAGCCGTCGATCGTGCGGGCTCCCTCGGGAAAGACCACGACGGGCCTGCCCTCTTTGAGCTTGACGATGAGGGCTTTGATGGTCGAGAGGTCGGACCCGCCGCCTGAGACGGGGACCGCGTTGAGCGCACGGATGCAGGTTCCGAAGAGGGGCACCTTGAAGAGGTACTGGTGTGCCATGAACGAGAACTGTCGCCATTTGATGAGCGATCCGAGGAGGGGCGGATCGAAGAACGACTGGTGGTTGGACGCGAGAATCACGCCGCCGGTGCGGGGCATGTGGTGAATGTCCACACATTCGACTCGATAGACCACTCGCACGACAAGTTCGCACAGCGCACGCCACGCGTTGTAGAACCAGCTTCGTTCGCCCGGGGGGCGGGGGGGGCGGGGGTCGTTGGTGGCTGCGTCTGATGCGTCTCGTATGTCATGTGGTTGAACATCGCTCATGAGAGTTTGATTCTCGCTCGGACCATCTCTTCGAGCTGATCGATGACCTGTGTGACGCTCAGCTTGGACGTATCGAGCACGATCGCGTTGTCGGGCACAATCAACGGCCCCTCGTCTCTGGTCGAATCAATCTCATCGCGACGCCTGATTTCCAACAGCAGAATGTTCTCGTCAACCACTTTGCCCGTCTCGCGGAGCTGGGCAGCCCGCCGAGCAGCCCGGACCCGTTCTTCTGCGTTCAGATAGAACTTCACGGCAGCATCGGGGAAGGCGACCGAGCCTTGATCGCGTCCTTCGGTGACGAGCCGAGGGTGCTGATGAGCGATGATGCGCTGCTTGCGGACCATGTGCTTCCTGAGCGGAGCGATAGCTGCGACGACCGAGACGAGCCTGGTCACGTCACGCGAACGGATGCGGTCGTTCATGGGTTTGAGCCACGCGAGGATCGCGGGCGGGTCGGTGGTCCAATCGAAGTGCAGATCAGCATCAGTCACGACCTCAACGACCTCGTCGTGGTCGGCGGGGTCGATCCCCTGGTCGAGCACGATGGCGGCGGCGGCGCGATACATGGCGCCGGTATCGAGAAAGTCGAGCCCAAGGCGTTCAGCGAGCGCCCGAGCGACGGTGGACTTTCCGGTGCCCGCCGGGCCGTCGATTGTCACAATGGTCGGTTGCGAGTTCGGCACGGGTGGATGGGGGGTGGGAGTGGTGCTGGGGGCTGGGGTGTGGTTCGAGGGTTCGAGGATGCCTGCGTGCTGATTGTTCATCGCCTTTGCATCCCTTGGTTTGGTCGGCCTTGGGTGGTCGGTCTGCGAGTGCGTGTGAGCTGGGTCGCTGCGGACCCGGGAATCATTCGGTTGATGAGGCCAGTTGGTCGAGCACGTCTTCGAGGGCGTCTCGGCTACGTTCTACTCCGAGTGTACCGTCTCCCTCGCCCTCATACGAGATCGCCATCGTGCCATCGAACCCGACGCTGACGACGGACTTCATCATCGGCTCTAGGTCATAGCCAACGTGGGGAGCGACGGGGAAGACCTCGTCGTCGAGCGACTCGATCGCGGCCAGCAAAGCTTCTGCCGGATCGCTCGGCTCTGATTCAGGCTTGGCAAGCGGGGCTGCTGAAACGGGCGTGTCCTCGGGCTCGGGGGGCTCTCCGAACTCAATCGTGGTGGCCTGCACAACCGAGGCGTAGGGGGTCAGCCTGCGGAGATAGGCAGCGGGGTCGTCGGAGCGTTGGGCTGCTGCGAAGTCGGGGAAGGTCCCGATGCGGAAGCCACCGACCCGCTTGATGAGCCCCGTAAGGTCATCAGGCTCCTCGGTGAGCCCTTCACGGGGTGAGAGCAGTAGGTTGACCTCAAGCGATTCGGCGCGTTCGACGATGGGCTTGAGGCGTTCGACCGCGTGCTCGGCTGCCAGATCAGTCTTGGGGCCCGCGATCCCGATCGCAGCGGAGTTGCATCCGAGCAACGAAGCGGCTTCGAGGATGTTCATGACCCGGGCCTGGGCTTTTTCGCCGTCGGCTCGCATACTCGTCAGAGGCAGGGCTTTGAGCTCGATCAACAGCAGGCACGCACAGCGGGATTTGTCCGCTGCGTCCCGCAATCCAGAAATGGTCGAGCGATCGGCCCCGGCGAGCATGTCGGTGGCGAGGTTCATGCCGTGGAGGCCGAGTTCTTCGCGGATGCGGGCGGGCAGGGTCAGCAGATCGACCTTGCCCCGTCTGCCGGTCAATACGGGGCGTTTGGCGGAGACCGTCAGCGTCAGCAACATGCAAATCTCCAGTCAAACAGCCAGCCGAGAACATGGTGCATGAGGAGGGAGCCCTCCCCTTGCCCCCTTACTGTACCGCTCGCCAGCTTGTCAGCCCACCCCCCTCCACCCACCGTTGTGCAGGCAAGCTCATAGATCGGCTATCCTGCCCGAGCGAGCCACTGGCTCGAATGACCTCAAGACCATCTGCCACAAGATCCCGGAGCGAGAACCCATGAGCTATCCCGATGACCGCGTCTATGCCCCGACCCACGAATGGCACCTCGAAGAGGGCGATGTTGTGACCCTCGGGCTGAGCAGCTTCGCGATCGATCAGCTCACCGATGTGACGTTCGTCGAGATCAATCCCGTGGGCTCAGGGGTCGAACAGGGTGAATCGCTCGGCGAGGTCGAGAGCGTCAAGACCACGAGCGATGTGTACTCGGCGGTCGCGGGCAAGATCATCGAGATCAACCAACAGGTCATCGACAACCCGGCGTTGCTCAATGAAGACGCCCATGACGCGGGCTGGCTGGTGAAAATCAAGGTCAGCGATCGATCCGGGCTCGACGAGTGCGTCGATGCCCAGACGTATGAGAAAGAGCACGCCCACTAAATCCGAATCATCCTTGAGCGTGCCCACCCAAGACGACACCCCGACGCAAAGAGATGTTCAGGCTGCCACGCGGTCGGTTATCAGTTGCACGGACGTCCATAAGAGCTACAAGAACGTGGGCGAACCGGTCAAAGCTCTGCGCGGCGTGGACCTGTGCATCGAGGAGCCGGGGTATTACGCGATCATGGGGCAATCGGGCAGCGGCAAGAGCACGCTGCTTCATCTGCTTGCAGCTCTCGACCCGCCGGATTCAGGCGAAATCTATGTCGGGGGCCAGGCGATCCACGCGCTGAGCGAACGCGAAGCAACCATGTATCGACGCAAACAGATCGGGATTATCTTTCAGCAATTCAATCTGATCCCGACGCTGACCGCGGTTGAGAATGTTGAGCTGCCCGGGATGCTTGCGGGCGAGCCGTCGGGTGAGATCCGAAGCCGCGCCAATGAGCTGCTCGATCTGCTCGGTCTGAGCCAGCGCTCGCACCACCGACCCGACGCGCTCTCGGGAGGCGAGCAGCAACGAGTAGCGATCGCTCGGGCGTTGTTGTTCAAGCCGCCGGTGGTGTTCGCGGACGAACCCACGGGCAATCTTGATTCGGCGAACGCCGAGAAGCTCTGGTCCTTGCTGGGGGATGTTGCCAAAGAGCACGACACAACGATTGTGATGGTGACACACGAGCCCGCTGCTGCAGCCCACTGCAGAGCGGTGTTCATCGTGAGCGATGGACGGATCATCGGAAAGATTGATACGGAGGGTTTAGATGCGGCCGGCGTGGCGTCTCGCTATCAGCAGCTTGTCCGGTCGGCGTAGCCGGACGGGGCTTCTTATTGCAGCGGTGGCGCTCTCGGCGGCGCTGGTCGCGGCTGTCGCTACGCTCATGGCGTCGGTCAAATCGTCCGTTCGCCTCCGAATGGAAAAAACCGTCGGCGTCTCGGACATCACCATCCGCGCCACCTCGACCGGGGGCACCTTCGACGCGGACCTGATCGACCTGGTCACGCAATGGCCCGAGGTCACCGACGCATTCGGTTGGCAGGAACTCTCGGTGACCGCGCGCACGACGTTGACGGTTCTCGAACCCGATGCCGACGGCTTGCTCTACACCCCCAGCGAGGCTGCGATCAGTTCGCTGGTGCTCGTGCAGGGCGTCGACATCGAAGCACAAAAACGGTTCATGCCGGTTGAGTTGATCGCGGGCCGGTTGCCCGAGGCCAACGACGAGATCGTGATTGATGCGTTGCTTGCTCAGCGTTTGACGCATGAGTATCAGCTCGGCGAGACCGGATCGACGAGCCGGAGCTTTGGGATTGTCGGTTCGCCAGAGATCGCGTTGTCGGCTTTGGTTTCGATGCCACAAGAACCGATATCGTCCGAGCAAGCCCGGGCGTACAACGCGACGGTCGGAGTGCGCATCGGAGACACGATCGACCTTGTTCGGTTCACGGGACCGGCCACCGCGTTTGACCGGGTGGGGGTTGAGATTGCCCGCAGGCTCCCGTTGTTTGACAGGTATAAAAAGACGACTTCCTTGGAGGTGGTGGGTATCGCTGCGCAGCCTCCGATGGGCGGGCGGCCCAACGCGCTGATGACCCGCGCCGGGCTCGACGAGATGCTCGGTGTCGAAGGCAAGCTCAGCGCCATCGACCTCAAGATCAACGATCCGCAAGAGGCCGCGGCGTTGATTCTCGCACGCACAGCAGATGTGCCTGTCACGGTCGTGCTCAAAGAAACCGCGCGCACGACCAGCGGCGTCGAGAAGAATCTCGCCTCAAGCCAGCTCGGACTGATCCTCGCGACCGTGCTGTCGTTTCTGACTGCTTCGTTTATTATTCTCACCGGGCTCAACACCGAGGCTGCCGAGCGCGAACGCGAGCTTGCGATGCTGCGGTGCATCGGCGCATCTCGCGGCCAGCTCGCAGAATCTCAGTTGTTGCTCGGGGGTTTGATCGGGCTTGCGGGTGCTGCGTTCGGCTTGCCCTTGGGTCTTGCACTCGCGTGGCTCGGGGTGACGCTGTTCCCTGAATACCTGCCTGCGGGGATGGACTTCCCGGTGCTCGGCGCGATGCTAACCGTTGGGGGTGCTCTTGGTTCTGGGCTTGCGGGTGCTGCGTTCCCCGCGTGGCGTGCATCGCGTGCGAGCCCGCTTGATGCGCTCGGTGCGCGTGCTCGGCCTTCGCGCCCACGCGGGCTGGTCATCATGTTGGCGGTCGGGCTTTCGCTGTTGGCGTTGGAACTGATCCTGATTCTGGCGCCTCGGGAGAGCCAAACGGTGTTCTGGGCATACGCATCGGTCGGCCTGCCCGCGATGTTCCTAGGATATTTCATTCTCGGCACGCCCACGGTGTATGTGCTCGCCAAGCTCACCGCGGGGTTGGTATCGAAGGCGTTGGCGCTGCCGCCCAAGGTGCTCGAACGGACGATCACCTCGATGCCCGCTCGCTATGGGCTCACCGCGGGTGCGATGATGGCGGGGCTTGCGCTCATGGTGTCGATCTGGACACAGGGCGGCGCGGTGCTTCGGGACTGGCTCGACAAGCTGCGGTTTGCGGATGCGTTTGTCAGCGGGATCAGTCTGCCTCAAGAAGCTCAGGACGCGATCGAGGGTCTTGAGTTTGTCGAGCAGACCTGCGCGATCACGATCCAGCCCGTGCAGACGGATGCGTTCGGGATCAGGGGGCTCAGCGAATACTCGACAGCGATGATCGCGTTCGAGCCGCGAGCGTTCTTTGAGATGAGCACGCTTGAGTTTGTGCAGGGCGACCAAGAGAACGCGATCGAGGAGCTTGAGAAGGGCAACGCGCTACTGGTCGCCAAGGAGTTCCTGCTCGCACAGGATCTGGGCGTGGGTGATTCGTTCGTGCTCGTGCCCACGGGCACCGACCTTGAAACGCTCAGCGACGAACAACGCGAGCAGCGAACGTTTAGAATCGTCGGCGTGGTGCGCAGCCCGGGACTCGAAATCGTCAGCAAGTTTTTCAACGTGGGCGATCAGTACGTCCAGCAATCCATGCACGCGGTGTTCGGCACGCGGGCCGATCTGGCGAGGCTGTTCAATAACACTTCCATCCAGATCATTCAAGTTGAACTGAGCGACGACATCGAGGACGGCCCCGCGATTGATCGCATCCGGTCGCTGCTCGCCGAGAACGGCGTAGGCATCCTCGATGCGGGCAGCGGGCGAAAGATCCTCAGCGATATTCACGTCTTCATCCGCGGCTCGTTGCAAGCGTTTACCGCGATCGCGGTGCTGAGCATGCTCATTGCGAGTCTGGGCGTCGCCAACGTAATTGTTTCGAGCATCCAGAGCAGGCAGTTTGAGTTTGGCGTGCTGCGGGCGGTGGGCGCACACCGCTGGCTGGTGTTGCGGCTGGTCGCGGGCGAGTCGGTGCTCATCGCCATGACGGCGTGCGTGCTGGGCGTCGCGATGGGATTGCAGGGCGCGTGGTCGGGCCAGAGGCTCAACCGCATGTTGTTCGGGCTTGATCTTTCGTTTACGCCGCCGGTGTACGCGATTGCGATCGGGTGCGGGTTTGTGCTGGTGATCTGCATGCTGGCGTCGGCACCGGCGATCGCCCGGCTCAACAGCAAAAAGCCCCGCGAACTGCTCTCGGCTACCAAGGGATGAACAGACTGCCCGGCTCTCTCTGCTCGGTTTCGATCCATAGACTCTGTGCATGCCCACCGCTGGCCAGCCGTTCCGAGTTGTTGCACCCTTCGAGCCATCGGGCGATCAACCCGAAGCCATCGAGGGACTGGTGCGTGACATCAACAACGGCGTACGAGCCTCGTGCCTGCTCGGAGCAACGGGCACGGGCAAGACGTTCACCATGGCGCACGTCATCGCAAACTGCGGCAAGCCCACGCTGATTATCAGTCATAATAAAACGCTCGCGGCCCAGCTCTACGAAGAACTCCGAGGGTTCCTGCCCGACAACTCGGTCAACTACTTCGTGAGCTACTACGACTACTACCAGCCCGAAGCGTACATCCCGTCACGGGATATTTACATCGAGAAAGATTCGAGCCGAAACGATGACCTCGATCGGCTCCGGCTCGCCTCGACGAGCAACATTTTGAGCAGGCGTGATACCGTCGTCGTCGCCAGCGTCTCGTGCATCTTCGGCCTAGGTTCACCCGAGGCGTATGGGCAAAAAGTCCTCACACTCACTCGCGGGGGCACCATCGACCGTCGCACGCTGCTGATGACGCTCAACTCGATGCAATATACCCGCAGCGACATTGAATGGGAACGCGGGCAGTACCGAATCCGAGGCGAAACCGTCGAAGTCTGGCCCGCGTACGAACGCTACAGCGTGCGGATCGAAACCTTTGGCGACGAGATCGAACGCCTCGACCTTGTCAATCCAACGAGCGGCGAAATACTCGCAGAAGAACAGCAGTTCTTTCTCTTTCCGGCGGTTCACTATGTGCTCCCCGAAGAACAGCTCGCCGACGCGATCAAAGCAATCCGCGCCGAGCTCGAAGAGCGCGTCCCCGAGCTGCGAAGCCAGGGCAAGCTCATGGAAGCCCAACGGCTCACCGCACGCACCCACTACGATCTCGAACTCATCGAAGAAGTCGGCGTGTGCCCGGGCATCGAGAACTACAGCAGGTTTCTCGATGGACGCGCCAAAGGTGAACGCCCGTTCACGCTCATGGACTACTTCGAGTACGCGCCGCCCGCTGACGAGAGCGACCTCGATATCACGGGGCGTACCGCATCACCCGCGCCGGGTCACAGCCCCACGTCTGATGAAGCACGCTCGAAGCGGCCCAACTTCAAGGACTGGCTCGTCATTATCGACGAGAGCCACGTGATGATCCCGCAGATCCGCGCGATGTTCAACGGCGACAAGGCACGCAAAGAAGTGCTCGTCGAGCACGGCTTCCGCCTGCCCAGCGCGCTCGATAACAGGCCGTTGCGGTTCGAGGAGTTCGAGGAGATCGTGCCGCAAGTTGTGTATGTCAGCGCGACGCCCGCTCCGTACGAACTCGAACGCACCGACGGCGTGATCCACGAACAAGTCATCCGCCCCACGGGATTGCTCGATCCGCCCGTCGAGGTTCGCCCCGCGGACACGCAGGTGCAGGACCTGCTCGAACGCTGCCGCGAGCGGATCGAGCGTGGTTTCCGCGTGCTCGTGACCACCGTGACCAAGAAGCTCAGCGAAGATCTCGCGTCGTATCTCGACCAGCAGGGTTTGGCGGTCAAATACCTGCACAGCGAGATCGACACGCTCGACCGGATGGAGATTCTCGCCGAGCTACGCGAGGGAATGTTCGATGTGCTCGTGGGCGTGAACCTGTTGCGTGAGGGGCTCGACCTGCCCGAGGTCGGGCTCGTTGCGATTCTTGACGCGGACAAGGAGGGCTTTTTGCGGAGCGCGACGAGTTTGATCCAGACGATGGGGCGTGCAGCACGCAACTCCGAATCGATGATCGTGATGTACGCCGACCGGGTCACCAAGGCGATGCAGACGGCGATTGATGAGACGCAGCGCCGCCGCGCCAAGCAGATCGCGTACAACACCGAGCACGGCATCGTGCCCACGACCATCCGTAAAGAGATCCGCCGGGGGATCGAAGAAGAACTCAAGGCCGGGCGCACCGCGCGATCCGCAGCCACGGACGACCGCCCGCCGATCATCGCCGATGTGCTCATGGCCGAGCTTGAAGCGGACATGCTCGATGCTGCTCAGTCATTGCAGTTCGAGCGTGCAGCTCACCTGCGAGACCAGCTCAACAAGATCCGCGAGTACGTCACGGACCAACGCGAGATCGGGATCACGGGACCCATCTCGGTTCGGCGTTCAGAGATCGACGCGATGATCGGGAACCGCGCGGGGCCGGTCAAGGGCAGCCGAAAGAAGCCGGGCAAGTCCGGCAAGCCTCCGACTCGGAGCCGCGCAAAGGGGTCTGCACGCAAGGGGTGAGATGGTCTTGTTATGGGTCGGGCGTTGCGTCCGCCTCGAGACGACCTTGTTGACGATCAGGGCTTGTAGAAATCTAGTTGGGTTCGGTCCATGCCGCGCGCGTGGGGCGGCCCAAGATCGAACCTGCGCGACGCGTCATGCGCCAGCCGGCGCGTGCGAACCACAGGATCATCTCGCTCGCCCAGCGGAGCTGGAGCTTGAGCCGAAGCCTGCGCAAGCCCGCTTCATCGGAATCAACCTTGCGGGCACGCCGGACCCAATACCAAGCCCGCAGCCAGTCTCGTTGTTCCATCGAAGCGAGCGCGAGATTGTGCATCGGAGCAAACATCGATGGAGACATGCTCAGCGCCTTGCGAGCGTGTTCCATGCCCTCACTCAGCGAACCATTACGGAACAACGCGACGCTCAAGGCATGCTGCATCTTGGCATCATGGGAGCTCACCGCGACCGCCTGTTCGAGCAACGGGATCGCGAGCTTGTGCTGACCCGCATCGACAAACAATCGGCCGAGCTCATGCGCATCATCGGCGAGTGTTGATGCAGGTGGCGTTGCGGGCGAGGGCGCGGGTGTCGCTTCTGAAACAGCCGCTTCGAGACGTGAGCGTCTTGCGCTGAGCTCGGCGACGAGCAGCGTGCGTGCCTTTGCAAGGTCGCCCGGAGCGGCGCGTTGGAGCAGCGTGGTCGCAAGCCGGGTGCGTGCGCCCGGAAACTCGCTGTCGAGCCGAAGGACCACGTCGAATGAGCGGACCGCTTCGTCCACGCGACCGAGCCGGGCAGCGAGTTCGCCGAGCGATTCATGAGCCCCCGCATGGTGCGGCTGGATCTCGAGCACACGCCGATACTTCTCGCTCGCCTCCTCGAAGCGGTGCATATCAACGAGCAAGTCGCCCATGTCGAGCAGCACATCGGTATCGCCCGGCTCCAAACGAAGCTCGGCGAGATACAACTGACGTGCGCGTTCGAGACGTCCCGTCGATGCGTACGCCTCAGCGAGCCGCGCGTTGATTCTGGGCAGCGAAGGATCAAGCCGCGAGGCTTCACGCAGACACCACACCGCTCGTTCGTGCAATCCACGATCGAGCAACGAATCCGCGAGCGCGATATAGAGATCCGCACGCTCGGCGTCGAGTTGTTGTGCGAGATAGAACGCGACCTCGGCGTCGTCGTGCCGACCGAGCCGCGCGAGCGTCTCGACCATATACACCATCGGCTCGGGGTCTTCGGGCTTGGCCTTGACTGCTCGTTCGATCCAGACGAGCGCTCCCGCTGGGTCGTCCAGACGCATCAGGCACGAGCCGATCATCAGCATCGCGTTGGGTTCGCCCTCACGCTCGCTGCCCAGGCCTTCACTCTGGAGCGACCACACCCGCTCGAACGCCTCGATCGCGGGTTCGTAGCGTCCGGCTGCTTCGAGGGTGAGCCCGAGATTGAACAGCCACTCGGCCTGATCGGGCTGACTGGTCAGCGCAGCACGCAACTCCACCTCGGCTTCGGCGAGACGACCGGCCTCAAAGAGCTCATGGGCCCGTTCAACGTGTTGTTCGGCCTCGAACCACTCGTTCATGGCCTGCTTCCCATTCTAAAAGTCAAACCAACCAATATGACGATACTAGGGAACTCTAGCCCAGTTCCGCAAACCCTCTGCCGCAAACCCTCTGCAATCCCGGTACCCATCTTCAGCGTTCTTGTTGGGACCCGTACCCTGCCACATTCACCACATTCCCGCCCTGCTCTACCCAATACAGTCTTACTCCATGCTCAGACGCCGTGTTCATCCCGTCATCCCCCCCCCACCGACCCTCAGCAACCGCCTAGCGGGCTGGTTCTGTGTGCTAATTGTGGGAATCACTGGGGTCTACCGGGCATCGGCGATTCAGCCGCAATCGGCCCAAGCGCCCCCCGAACTAAACCAAACCCAGACCCCAGAGCCGACCCCCGAAGAGCTGCAAGCCTCTTTGGAATCGGATCTTGATCGCCTTGTGCGTCGACTGTATCTCGCCTCAGCCGACGAAAGCCGAATCGAGACACTGGTGTCCTTATTGTCAGATCCTTCGCTGCCCGTAGTCAGGAGCGCTCTCGATCTGGCCTTGCGTGAGCAGGCCGGTGGCCGTCGGCTCGACGACTCGCTCGTCGAAGCGGTGCTCGATCTCCTCGGACACGCTGACGCCTCGATCCGTGCCCGCTCGGCTGGACTCGCGGACCTGATCGCAACGCCCAAAGCAGGCGAGAAGATCCTCGGACAACTGCGCAATGAGACCGATCCGGCGGTGGCGGAGGTGCTCTTGCGTGCTGCTGCGCGTTGGCCCGAATCGCTCGATCCTCAATGGGTGCTCAAATGGGCTCGGCCCGATGCCCCCATGCCTGCGGGCCAGGCCCGGACGCTTGCAGAGCTGTACCGAGTGGGCAAGCTCGATGATCTCGGCTCGATCCGAGACGTGCTTGCTTCGATCCGTTTGGTCAGGGATTCGGAGTTGTCACTGCCCATGTGCCGACTGATGGCCCAAGTCGGCGATGCACCCGAACACGCGCGTCTGAGTGCCATGCTTGCTGCAACAGACGCGGGAGTCCGTCGGCGAGCCGCGTATGCATTGGCCGAAGTCCCGGGGCTGAGCAGCATCGTGCTCCGAGCCGCTCTCGAAGATGATGCGCTCACCGAGCCCGCGGTGCTCGCGACGCGATCGTTGCCGCCCGAGAGCGCGCTGCACACGTTGTTGATGCTCCCCGTGAGTCAGAACAAGGCAGCGAGCGATCAGATCCGCGTGCTCTCTGCTCGACTGCCCGTCGCCACCGTTGTTGCGATGTTTGACCCGAGCCTCGCAGCGACACGACGTATCGACTTGTTGGAGTCGTTGCAACTTCGCCATGTCGAAAGCAAGACCCGTGGCCGGGGTTTGGTGCTGCTCGCTGAGGCGTTGGCCCAGCGAGAAGATGCGGGCGCTGCTTCTGACGCTGCAGCCTTGGCGGAAACGATGCTGGCAGGTGACGCGGCATGGACGGAACGGGCCAAGCAGATCCGAGAGGTTGATGAAGTGTCCGAATCCGAGACGCCCGCTGCCGAGCCAGCCGCGGCGCCGACCGATCCGCCGTGAGTGTGATGCGGAACACTACCCTAGCAGCATTCCACGGACATACCGTGTGGTCATGCATGATCTAACGGATGCCCTCCGTGGCGGCCCACGATTCTGCGGTGCAGACAGCGAGGCAATTCGTGGGCAACCGCCCGGACCGCTTCGGGCAACGGCACCGGTTCACGAGGAGTACCGCGTGAAACCGGGGAACGCCGAGCGGGCTACGGCCCAGACCGATAATGTTGGCACGGTCGGTCTTCAAGCCGCCGTATTCCTTGCGCCAGCATAGAATGTCTGATCGGTCATCCCGATCGGCTGGCATGCCTGCGCGACGGTCTGCTCCTGCGAGATCCGAGCGAGTCGTGCGGTCACCTTTGGTATGGTTAAGCATGATCCCGCGTGATGACGAGTCCCCGGCAGATTATAAGGATCCAAGATGGAAAACAAACCTGGAACCAAGATTTCACTGTTGGGTTCTGTTTCATTAGGTACTGGCGTCATGATCGGTGCCGGTATCTTCGTCCTGATGGGCCAAATCGCCGAGCTGGTGGGCGCTCTCTTTCCGCTCGCTTTCCTTGGCGGAGCCGTGGTCGTCGGCTTCAGCGCATACTCCTATGTCAAGTTCTCGAACGCCTACCCCTCTTCGGGCGGTGTCGCGATGTTTTTGCGACGCGCCTATGGCCCCGGCACCGCCGCGGGGACGTTTTCTCTGCTCATGTATGTTTCGATGGTCATCGCTCAGAGCCTCGTCGCGCGGACCTTTGGCTCCTATACGCTCCGACTCTTTGAGTCGGACGCGGAGGCAATCCTGGTTCCCATCTTGGGAGTGCTCCTGATCGTCGTGGCATACATCGTCAATATCTCGGGGAATAAGACCATCGAGCGGGCAGCAAACTTGACAGCGGTAATCAAGATTGGGGGAATCACCGTGCTCGCGTTGGCCGGACTTGCCGTCGCAGGGTTCCCATCGATCGGGAACTGGGGCGCTGCCAATGCTGGCGTGGCCACCGGTGGCTTTTTCAACTTTATTGCAGCTCTTGCTCTGTCCATTTTGGCCTTCAAGGGCTTCACCACGATCACGAACCAGGGCGCCGACATTGCGAATCCGCATAAGAACCTTGGGCGCTCCATCATCCTTTCCATTCTCATTTGTACGGTCATGTACACGATTCTGGCATTGTCGGTAGCTAGCAGCTTGAGTGTCGAGGAAATAGTCGTGGCCAAGGACTATGCGCTTGCTGCGGCAGCAAGACCCGTCTTTGGGGAATGGGGTTTGCTACTCACGGTGGCCCTTGCAATTGTTGCGACTGCTTCGGGCGTAATCGCCAGCATCTATTCAGCTTCCAGAATGCTGGCGATGCTCAGCAACATGAAGCAGTTGCCGAGGCTGTATCAAGGCGTCAGCAATCCGGCTCTGATTCTGACCGTCGTATTCGCGATTACCTTGACGGTGCTCTTTGACTTGACTCGGATTGCCTCGATCGGCGCCATTTTCTATCTGATCATGGACATCGCCATCCATTGGGGCCTTCTTCGCTACCTTCTGAAGGATGTGAAGGCAAAGCCTTTCATTCCGATCTGCGCCATCCTGCTGGATGTCGTGATTCTCGGCGCATTCATACAGCTCAAGCTCGTCAACGACCCATTGGTTGTTGGCGTGGCCTTGATCGGGTTCGCGGTCATCCTGATTGCACAACGTCTGTTCATGCTGACGCACACAGACGACCAAGGTGTCATGCACATGAAGATGAAAGATACCATGGAGAAGGGTGGGGACATGACGATGAATGATGATGCCCCGGACATGCCCGAAGACATGGATATGGACCGATGACACAGCCCAAACAGCCATTGGTTTCGTATCTGGACACGGCCTCTTGCGCCTCAGCGACGACGACAAGCTGCACGAGTATGTAGAAGCGGAACTGCGTCGTCTTCACGGCCATCACGACGATGCTCGTGACCAGCTCCGACGCCGCCTCGCCACTCTCGACCAGCAACTCGCTCGGCTGCGCGACCATCTCGCAGCCATGAAGCCCGAGACAGCAGAATCACTTGGGCTCTACGCGGACGCCGACACCTTGGCATCAGAGCGTGTCGAGGTTGAATCCGAACTCCGAGCCGTCTCCAGCGATGCTGCGCTCCCGCCGACGGGCGAACTCCGAGACAAGATCGCCAGCGAGCTTGGAGCTGTGAAATCCTTGATCGAGTCTGGGTCCGTCGAGGAACGCCGTGCTCTTATCGCTTGCTATGTAAAAGAGATAAAGGCCGATCCAAACCGTTCAACGGTCCGCATCGGCCTCTATCCAACTCTCTTGAGTCAAAGAATAGTGGTAGAGTAGTAGCCCTCGAAACGCCATCTTCTGCTTCAGACCCAGAGACCGTGCGGATCGAAAACGCAGTGACAAATCGCCCTTGATCGGACTCGCGGGGTCTCGGTTAACTCTGGTCGAGCTGGCGTCCATCAACTCCTTGCCATCAAGGGGCATCCGAACTTGAGTTGGATCCGCGACTTGCCTTCTTCGACGGATGGCTCCTTACTGTGGCGTCCGTCGTCCGTGCAATCCGCTGGGCGACACTGTCAAAAAGCCACAGGAGGCACTATGTTCGGTAAACCAGTGACAGAGCAAATCTCCAAAGAAGAGCAGTTCCGCGAGGTCTCCAAAATCCTGGCGATCGCCTTGAGCCGGATACACAAAGCGGCAAAGGGCAAGCCAACCGTTCCCGTTGATGCTTGCGTGCGTACCAACAAGGGTGACGCGAAGGCTCACACAGAACAAAGGCGGTAGCGGGCTCTGATCAGAACCAATCCAATTCG
>CAYUVO010000046.1:0-19328 GCA_964448185.1 uncultured Phycisphaeraceae bacterium | reverse complement strand
TTTTTGACGGCTCAAGGCCCGAAGCTGCTGGCGAACTTTCTAGGGCTCGATCTGGAGGAGGCCCAAGCAGGACTCGACTCGCCCAGAAAGCCTATCTTCAAGACATGATCCACCCCGCACCGACCGACATCATCGATCCGAGTCTGGCCCGTGGCGTCTACGCAGGCGAAGTCCCAGCGACCGCGACTCGGCCCGCAACGATCAAGCTGACGTTTCACAACACCAACTACGAGATGCACCTCCGGTCGTCTGCCGAGCAGTCGGCCCAGCTTCCCGAGATTGGTAAGCGAGTCATCGGGACGATCAAAGCCCAAGCCAGGCGGATCGACACGGTGGGTGCGGGCGGGCAATATCTTGAGCCGGTCTATGGCAGGCCGAGGCGAGTGCAGGGCACCGTGATCGCCATCAAGGGTGATGCGGTGGTGATTCAGGCGGGGGTGCCGATGCACTGCACGCCGACCGCTCCGGGCCAGAAGGCGTCCGACTTTGAGATCGGCGACTTTGTGACCTGTGTGGTGCTCGACGGCGCGAGCTTTACTCAGCAATAGAAAATGTAGGAACCTTCAGGAGCGTGAGGGGTGAGCATGCTACGTCTTGTCCTTCCTTCGCGTTCGTTGCTAGGCAGGTGCCTGCTAACAGGAGTGGCAGTCCTTGTGCTGTCACTCCTGTCATTGTTCATACGGCAATTCTCGCGAACCACCTATGCTGTGGGGCAGTACCAAGTGGTTGCTGATTCTGTGCTGCATCTGACAGGTAACATCTTCCCCAAGACTCCTTTTACGAAGGCCCGATGGGGTGCTTCGTACTCCCCGGTGTCATTCCACTCGACGAGCTATCCCCCCGGGCTCAGCCCACTGGAGCGAGCCGCCAGCGACGCATGGCGAGCAACGCCGTGGGCGACGGTTTTTTTCGCGGGCGGCAGCATGGGAGTTGGCCTGCCGATCGCGCCTGTCTTGTACGTCGGTGTGTCGCTTGGATGTGTGGCGGCATACCGAGGGGGTCTCAGAGTGCATCGCAGGCGGTTGCTTGCGGTGGGTCGTGGCAGGGACTGGCAGCCGTTGCCGCCGATCATGGCGCACTGGGTCATCTCGCTCGTGTTGGCTGTGCCAGCGCTGGCCATGCCCATGGTGCTGCTTAGTTTCTGGTTCTATTATGATGAGAATCTTACGGTGAACGGCCTGTGGCCGTCTCGCATAGCCATAGGCGGAGTCCATCTCGCAGCGATCGTCTGGTGTATCGCGGTGCTCGAAGCCGCCCGATTCCCGATCCGCGCGATGTTCTCACAGGCCCAAGCATTGGGCGGGCCGCATTGTTCGCGTTGCGGCTACGGCGATGGCCAGCAGCAACCCTGCCCGGAGTGCGGGTACCAAAGCGAGGCGAACGCACCCCGGCGCTCGCAGCGGTGGCGGTCGCCGCTCGTGCTGGCAAGCGTCTTTCTGCTGTTTGCGACCACCCCGCTGTGGGTTGCGTGGCTGGTGGCGCTGAGCGGACTTGGATGAGATGATGGCCTCTGTGCACAATTGAGCCGTTGCAGAGTGAACCGCCGTCCCCCTCGCTGACACTCGGGGCTTGTTTGAAATGACCCTATTCGAGCCCCTCGCGGCAGCGAGGTGGTGCTGCAGGGTTTCATGTCCCGTTGAGCCGAGGATCGTGTACCCTTTGTAAATGGGCATGATGTTTGGATTTATGGCAAGCGGAATTCTTGTTCTCGTCGCGGGCGTCTTTGCGATCGGTCTTGCGATCAATGCGGTCTGGCGGGCGGTGATGGCACCGGTGGGGATGCCCCGCGAGGCGGGTTGCGGCTCGTGCGGCTATGAACTCACCACCTTCGAGGGTGGACGCTGCTCCGAATGCGGCGCGGACCTGCTCAAGGCCGGGGTCAACACACGACGCAACGTGGTGCGCACCGCGGGCTCGGTGCCCGCAGCCCTGATGGGGTGGTCGTTTCTTGTCATCAGCGTGGGCGTCGTGGTGATGTACACGGTCTCGGTGCTTGCCATGACGCAGAGCTTCGCAGCCACGCCCGGCGCGGCTGGCAACATGTCGTATGCCTCGACGTACGACTTCTCACCTGCTCGTTTGCCGCGTGCCTCGGACGGCACACGACAAACGCCGCCCGACTTTACGCTCGAAGTAGACCTTGACGTCATGGGCAGTTGGAATATGCCGGCAAGTTCGGGGACGATCACCTACACGCTCGAAGCCAACGATCAGGTGGCGGTGATCGAGATCGCCGACGCGGGCACGGACGACTGGGTCATGACCGGGCCCGATGACCAGGTGCTCGCCAGCGGCGAATATCTCCAGCCCGAAGACTTCGAGATGGCGTTGGCTGCGATCGGGCTCGATGAAGAGACTCACGAGTTGATGCCCGACTACGCAACGGAGATTGTCAGCCTCGCCGACATGGTGGCTCAGGACCCGTTCACCTATGAATCGACGTATTCGATGACCGGGATGAACATGGGCAATGGTGGCACGATAAGCGCTGCCCGCCTCAACCAAACCGGCGGCAGTGCCAACTATGGCGGGATGATGGGCGGCATGATGGGCACGACCTCGCCCGCTGATTACATCGTCCCGACGTTGGTCGTGGGCTTGGGCTTTGTGATCTGGCTCGGCGGCGTGATCTTCATCGTCCGCAGGCGCGCCAAGATCATCGCCCAGCCGAGGCTTTAGCTTCAGATCACTGGCCGACAGCTTGCGCTACTCGATCCGCGGATCGACCCAGCGGTAGAGCACATCCACCGCGAGATTAAACAGGATCAGCATCGTCGCAAAGATCAGCACCACGCCCATAATCAGGAACAGGTCCTTGTTCTGTACCGCGTTGACAAAGTGCTGACCGATTCCCGGCACGCTAAAGACCCGCTCGACTACGAATGAGCCGGTCATCGCAAACGCGGTCGCCGGGCCGAGGTAACTCAGCACCGGCAAGAACGCATTCTTGAGCGCGTGGCGGAGAACGACCTGTGTTTCACTCGCGCCCTTGGCACGAGCGGTGCGGATGAAGTCGCTCGAAAGATGTTCGAGCATGCCCAGCCGAGTGAGACGGGCGATGTACGCAGCGAACGGCAGGCTCAGCGTGATCGCGGGCGCCGGGATCGAAGCAAGCGTCCCCCATTCGGCGATGGGAATGATCGGGATCCAGATCCCAAGCGCGATCAGCATGATCGTGCCGATGACAAAGTTCGGCAGACTGATCCCGATGAGCGCAAGGATCAGCGTTGACACGTCCGCAATGCCGTTGGGGCGGATTGCACCGATGACCCCTGCGCTGACCCCTGTGATGACCGCGATAAGCATCGCAGCAAGCCCGAGCGTGACCGAGACGGGCATCGCGTCGGTGATGATCGTGTTGACACGGATATCTCGGTACTGCAACGAGGGTCCGAAATCAAATACATAGCGGTGGGGCGGGGCGACGCCCGCTGCCAGAGCTTCCTCGGCTCTGCGTTTAGCTTCGCCGCTGAACTCTTCACTGAGCCATGTGAACCCGGTCGCGTTCGAGAGGTACGACGTATAGAACGAGCCGAAGTTGTCGAGCTTGTATTGTGCGAGCATCGCTTCGCGCACCTCGGGCGGCGGCTGGCGCCCCTCGGGGTTCTCAAGTGGGTTGCCAGGGATGCCCCAGGCGAGCCACAGCGTGAGCGTGTAGATCACTCCGAGAATCAACGGCAACTGCGCCAGACGACGAAGGATCAAACCGATCACGGAGCTTCTCCGATCCGCGAAAGAGTCTGCACCTTCGGACGCAGCGGCATGGTCAGCGGCACATCGGCGCCGACGCCGTCGCCCAGCCGATCAAACAGATAGATAAACTGCTTGATGCGGGGGTGTGGGTTGGGGCCGCTGAGTTTGGAGGCATCAAACATGTAAGTATGCGAATAATGAAACAACGGCACCATCGGCAGGTCCCGCTCCATGATGATCGTCTCGGCCTGATTGAGCAACGCCATGCGACGCTGCGGATCAGTCTCTAAGTTGGCCTCGTCGAGCAGCCCTTCGAACTCGGCGGTGTAGTACTTACGGTCGTTGTTGCCGTCGTGCTGTCGGCTTAGGTCGAGGAAGGTGGTCGGGTCGCCGTAGTCGCCGTACCACCCCGCGCGTGCGGTCATGAAGTTCGTGTTCTTGAGGTCGTCACGGAACACCTTGAGCTCGCGCTGCATCAGCCGCGTCGGAACGCCGAGATGCTTCTGCCAGTTCTTGGCGATTGCTTGGCCGATCAGATCGTGCCCCGCGTCTTTGTTGAACAGCAACTCGATCGTGATGAACTCGCTCGGGTCGGGGTATCCCGCCTCGGCGAGTAACGCACGTGCCCGATCCACAATGGCTGCACGCTCGGCCTCGTTCTTTGCATCCGAGATACATTCGAGCCCGTCGGGCGAGGTGTACCCGCCGATCGAATCACGCGGGATGATCGTGCTGGCAACGGGTTCACCAAAGCCACGGACCTCTTCGACAATGGCGCGTTTGTCGATGGTCATCGCCAACGCTCGACGAATCCTGGCATCCGTCAGCGGGTTCTTGCGACCATCGGGCAGCGTGGGCTTGCAGTTGAAGTTGTACCAGTACGTCCCGAACGCCGGAACAAAGTGCGCATTCTTGCGAGGATCATCGGGCAACCTTCGGTCGATCTCATATTGATCGAACCCCTGCGCCACAAGCGATTCATACGCCTCGCGGTTCTCGTTATAGAACGTCCGCTTCTGCGTGTACATCTCCCGGCGGTACGACGCGGTCACGTCCGCAAGAAACTGCACCGCACCCGTCTGGAACGCGAGCACCTGCGCGTTGGGATCACTGATCGACGTCACCGAGATCGAACCCACCGCGAGGCTGTCGGCGTTCCACCAGTGCTCGTTGGCTTCGAGCCGCATGTCTCGCTTGAAGCGCCATCGGCTAAGCTTGAAGGGACCGTTGCTGATGAGCTGGGGCGGCTTGGTCCAGCCCGATTCGGCGATCAATCGGCCCGTCTTGGTGTCGAGCCGGTCGTACTGCGAAACCAACGGCGGGTACACCGGGTAGAACGTTGTGAACGCGCACAAATCCAAAAAGTATGGCACCGGGCGAACCAGCTTGACCACCAGCGTGCGATCATCAATCGCGTGAACGCCCACCATCTCATCAAACCGCGACTCGGTCAGCGCCCACAGCTCGCGTGCCGCTTTAGCCCGCGCATCGGGATCGCTCTTGGCAGGCCATTGCTTTGCAAACTCGGCGAGCGCCTGCGTCCGCCAGTCGTAGAACTCGACGCTGCCATCAACGAGCTGGAACAGCGCGACATAATCCGCAGCCAGGTCCGGGAGCAACGCGCGCCGCCACGAGAACACGAAGTCGTGGGCCGTCACAGGCTCGCCGTTGGACCACTTGGCGTCCTCCCGCAGATGGAACGTGTACGTCAGGGCGTCGTCGCTGAGCTCCCAACGCTCGGCCACCGCGGGCTTGATGTCGAATCCCCACTTGAACCCGTCGTTGACGACGAGCCCCTCGAAGAGCACCCGACCGATTCGAAGATCCATCGACCAGCTCATCCGCTGGAGATCGAGCGTCGAGACGTCGTTGCCGTTGCTGATGACCAGATCGGCTTTGGGCAGGGGCTTCTCGGAGATCACCGAGAGCACCAGCGCAGCGGCCAACAATATCACAGGAAGAAGCACTCGAAGCATGAAGGGAGCATACCCGAATGCCGCCAGCGGTTCGTGCCCTCACGACCAAAGCCGTGTTCTTCTACGTTCTTGTTCTGGGCGACCCGAACAGATCAGTCGAACCATCGGCTTAGAGGTTCCGCCGGGAGCTGGTACTGCTGAACGAGGCTCAGCACATACGTTCTCGCGTCCCGGAAGTACTCGGCCCCGTCAACTTCGTTGGGCGAGGACAGGCCCGCATCAGGGGCCGTCTTAGACGCCTGACCTGCCGCCAGAGCCAGCACGCTAAACGCCATCCGGCCAATACGGACCATCTCGTCGCTCAAGGGTTCATCGGGATGGGCTTTCGCCTCGGCTGCGACCATCGCCATCATCTCGCCCGAGATCAATGCTGACGCCTTGATGATCGCAGGATCAACCCCGCCCACCGCACGAGCCAGACCCCCCGAGGTGCGGAAGAATTCAAGCGTGCCAAGAGCCGTCAGCCGGGTCTGCTCAGCTGCAAAGTCGTTCTGATCGCGGGTCTCGAACACCCGCGTCGGCAGGTGATTGCTCAACTCCGACCATGCTCTTTGGCCGACTGATTCAAAGCCGTTGACGTCGACGAGTTGACCCGCCTGCAACAGCGTGCGGACGAGGCCATCCGCCACAAACGGGTCTGTTTCCTCAGCGAGCCGATGGGAGATCGCGTCAACGACCGAACCTGTCGAAGCGGCATTGATCGCGGGTGAACGCGAGTGGGCAGCCGACAGAATCGTCCGAGCCGCGACGCACGCCGCCAAACGAATCCCGGGCTGGTCATCATCCAAATGGGGCAAAATGAGCTGCCAGCCGTCCACGGTGCCAAGCCAGCCAGCGGTTTCGAGGGCCGCGATGCGAACCGCGACATGCTCACTCTCGACCATCGGCCCAAGCGATCCGCTCAGAGCCGTGCTGTACGCCTGTTGGAACGCCACGCTCACCCCAGCGGTCTTGAGAGGCTCGATCAGAGCAGCCCGTGCCCGCGAACGAATCACCGCGTCAGAGGTCGAGAGATCGGTCAGCAGAGGAGTGACAAAATCATTGACTTGGGTCGTCTCCGCAGCGGTCAAAACCCCGGTCTTGCGCACAAGAGTCTGCGGCAGCGAGCTGATCTGAGCCCACGCAGGGGTCACCAGCAAGGCGGTGCTCGCAGCAAGGGTCATGACCATCCGAGTCCACTGCACTGGCAAAGGCGGTTCCTCCGGCCCAAGTCGAAGCGACATCCTTCTCGAAGAATGAGCAGGCCCTGCTCAGAATCCGACATGAAGGGCCGTAAACGTAATCCCTCTTACCCCACCGGGTCAACCCGCAAAGGCATCTGGAAATGAATCAGTACACTTCCGCGAACAGTCGTGGCCCCGGTTTGAGCTCCTTGCGGAGGCTCTTCGAGTCCCATTGAGCGATCAAACTCAGGTCGCCCGAGGTCGCCCGCAGATAGCCATCGAGCCCGTCCGGTCCCAGAAGCTCGACCATACGCCGGTACACGCCCAACTCCATCCCGCTGAGCCCACACAGGTAGACGAGTGTCCGCTGATCGCCCAAAAGCTCCGTAAACAGCTCCGCATGCCCGCTGAGCCTGCCGTCGAGGTACATGGCCTTGGAGCCATCCTCCTGCTCGTGGCGACTGATCGCAGTCAAATACCGGAAGTTCGGGTGCTGGTCAGCCAACAAGCGGAACTCATCGTCGTACATCAGTTCGGTGGCGTACGGCACGCCCGCGACGAGCGTGATGTCGGTCTTCGGATTCTGGCTGAGCAACTCCATCACCATGCCGCGAAACGGTGCGATCCCGGTGCCCGTCGCCAAAAACATGTATCGATGGAGCGACTGGTCCTCGGGCAGCACAAACCGCTTGCCGACGGGACCCGTCACACGCACTTCGTCCCCGACCTGAAGATCGCACAGCCAGTTTGACGCCACGCCCCGAAACAGCGTGTGATCGTCCCAGTGCTCATCGAGCGTGCGTTTGACAGTGGTCGCGAGCACCCGGCCTTGTCCGTCTTCGCCCTCGGTGGGGCTGGCGATGGAGTAGAGCCGGAGCTTGTGTGGCTTGCCCTTGGCGTCCTCGCCCGGAGGGATGACCCCGAACGACTGACCCGCCCGAAACGCACCCGCGAGCTTCGTGTTCGAGACATCGATCGCGACATGGCGCACGAAGCTGCTGGCTTTGGGTCGTGTGATGCGTGTGGTTTCGACCACGGTGCCCACGCCCGGATCGCGGGGCGGATGGGCATTCATAGTGACCTCGCCGAACTGTGGCTCAGCGAGTGACGATTGCGATTGAGGTTCCGAGTCGCGTTTCATTCGCCGCCGTTATCTTCGCCGACCTCTTCACCGGTCGCCGCTCCGATGGGTTCGTCGAGGACCAGAGCCCTGAGTTCGTGGAGGCGAGCCGCCAGGCTGTCGCGGATGTCCGCAGCGTCGCCGCGAGCCCCCGAGGCCTCGTATCCGGAAATCGCAGCCTCGTAGGCGTCGGCCGCCGCTTGTGCCTGCTCGGCAGCCCTCTGGCGGGCCTGCTGGGCACGAGAGGCGTATTCACTCGCGCCGGGCACCGATTGCTGGCCCGCAGCTTCGAGCATCGCTGCATAGGACATGAGCCCTTCGCCACGGGTCGTGTGCAGATTGGCAAGTGCGTGCTGGGCGAGCCCGATGGCGAGCGAGGCAGAGCCTCGGTTCATCGAGCGGGCTGCTTGCGCCGATCGGATCGAAGCCTCGTACTGCCTGATGGCACCCTCGAACGGCTCTGAGATGCGCGTCGCGTGGAACTGGTCGAGCCCGCCCTCGCCGCTGAGCAACGCACGAAGAGCCTGCGCCGATTGGCTCGCAGCGGCTCGTGCCTCGGACGCCTCGGTCTTGATTCTCGCAGCACGTTGCTCGAGGCCGTCGCGGGCTTTGGCCTGGGCAGCGAGCTGCGAGTCGGACTTCTGACGGTAGATTTCAAGCTCGGCTGCGATCTGATCGAGCGCGATCGCGTCTTGCTCGATCGAGAGGGCTTCGATCGCGATGGTGTCGGCTTGTCGCCTTGCGTCGTGGGCTCGCTGGGCAGTGGGGACGCCTGCTACAGCGCTCTGGGCATCTGCCTGCGCCTGCAACTCGGCCGCTTGCAGGCGGTGGCTGTCGGCGGTTGCACGCAGTGCCGCGACCTGCTCGCGGAGCGTCGCCGCCTGCGCACGACGCTGGTCGATCTCTTGTTGGACCTTGGCACCCTCTGCGGTTGCCCGCTCGGACCGGGCTTTGAGATCGGCGTATAACGGCGCCGGGTCGAACGCTTCGGCAGCCTCCGCACGAGCGGTATGCGACGCGAACGCCCGAAGCTCGGCCTCAGCCGGTCCGATCAGTCGGAGGGCTTCACTCATCAGGTCCGAGGCCTGCGAGGCGTCGCGTTCGCCGAGCCCACGCTCAGCTTGAGAGACGAGCAGCGACGCGGAGGACTTCTGCGAGTCGTTCGCTGAGCCCGGCAATGAACTCAGGGATTGGAGGACTGATTCGTACACCTTGTCGGACGACCACTGGCGGCCGTTGGCACCGGCGTTGATTGAGGTGAGCTTGCGGGCCGCGTCATCGAGGGCGATCTGCGTCTGGTCTTCGCCGCAACCGACTAAAGAGCCTGCAACAATCAAGAGCGAACACACCATCAGCCTCGATGGGGCCAAACCGGTCAACGGGAGTCGTCTAAAAATACTCATGGGAGAGGTCCTTGGGTGGCGGCCACGCTGGGGTCAGCGCGACGCACTCACGCACTGTAGCAAACAGCCATCATCGGGCGTTATGACTTCTGGAAGGGTATAGGGGTGGAGAGGTCACCGTGGACCCGCTGGAGCAGGGATCAGCAGATCCTCATGCATCTGGTCAGCGGGCGTGGGAGGCGGGGTGTACTCGATCGGGTATTCGGGTCGAGGAAGGTACATCGACCGCAGCCAGTCCACCGCATCCTTGAACTTCGGATCTTCGGGTCCCGTCATGGGCGGGCGCCAGATGCCAGCAGTCCTCGGCAGCTCGGGATGGGGGTGCTCGGAGCGATCCACCGCGAGCCCCATCTGGAGCAGCGGGCTTTGAGCCGGGTTGAGATAGTCGATCAGCGGCGAGCCGTCGGCGAGCCGGAACCGATCGAGAATCAGGAAGTTGGTATAGACCGTCGCGTCGGACCCCTTGGCCCGAGTCCTCAGCCAGAGCCTGCCCGCTTCGGCCCCGCCGTGGCATTTTGTGGTCGCACACGATCTCAGGAGCCATTTGGCGTGGACGTCTCCTTTGAACTTGAGCATGGCTTTGGGGTGGCCACGGACCTCGACCTGGCTGTAGAGATCCCGTGCCTTGAGCCGGAAAAGCAAGTTGAGCACCCGTCTGGGGGGTTGCCGCTTGAGAGCTTCGATGCCCTCGGGAGTCTTGGGCATGAGCGGGTCGTCGCCATAGCGTTCGAGCAGGCGGTCGATGAGCCCGTCTTCGAGTTCGAGGCTTGGCGGGCGTGCCAGATCAATCTCGTACACTTTGATGAGGTTGATTTCATCGCGTGTGAGGGTGGGGAAGCCGTCTCGATTTTTGGGTTTGCTTCGGGGTTCGCCTTTGCCTTGGCCGATTTTGAGGGCCACCTCAGCCTCGACGAGCCGCCGGAATCTCAAGGCTTCGGGATGACCGGAATCGAGCGTGAGGACATGGTCGATTTCAAGAAGTGCGAGTAGCAATTCGCCCCTGCTTCGCAGCCAGCGGGCGAGCACAAAGAGCTGATCAGCGTCGTCATCGGGGATGTTTTTGCGGAGATCGACGTACCGCTCACGAACCGATGGCAATGCCACGATTCGGACCACCTTGGACGCGGGGTAGGTCTGCCTGATATTGCCGATGGTGACGACGACGGTTTGGTCGTCCTGGCTGATGAGGATCGCCTCGAACCGGGAGCCATCGGTGAGTTCAATGAAGACCTCGTCTTGAGCGAGGGCCGGGAGAGCGTCGGGTGTCTCTGGCTGAACATCTTGCACGCCAAGGGCTTGGAACGTGACCGGCCCGCCCAGCACGACCAGCAAGCAGACGAATACCACCGCCGGGCAGTCCACGGGTCTTGCGAGCATTCGGCGGGGTATTTTCACGGGAGAACCTTGAATCGCTGAACGCACCCGAGGACAGAGATCAGAGAGGAATCGCGGACGGTGTGCGTGGTCGAGGCTCGAACTGGTTCAATGCCCGGGAGAGGACTCGAACCTCCACCCTCTTGCGAGGACCACCACCTCAAGGTGGCGCGTCTGCCAATTTCGCCACCCGGGCTTTGTGGGTCGCTGAGCCGCTGATGCCCAGCGGGCAGGGAGTGTAGCCACGACACTCTCTGCGGTCCTGATTAGAGGTCTTGATGCATGAGGCACCCGACGAGCCTCAGATCGCTGAGGCTGCGGGTTGGGAGCAGTTTTTTAGCCCGAGCCAGCGCTCTCGATTTCGGGAGATTCGAGGATCATCTGCTCTTCTTCTTGCATGATCTGCTCGGCTTCCTTCTCACGAGCTGCGGCTTTGTCTTCCGAAGGTTTTTCGATCTTCTCGCCACCGATAAGCCCGAAGTTCTTCGCAAAGAGGAGGACCACCGCGAGCACGAGGACGATCGCTACCCCAGCTTTGATCATCCCAGATCGATCAACGGGGGGGCCTCCGCCTTTGCCTTTACTCGGGGAATCTCCGAAACCGTCCATGCCGTCAATCAAGCTTTTGGCCACAACAGAACTCCCTGACTCGGGCACACGTCCCGGGTCGTTTCGTACAAATTTGGTTTCTACCAACACCGAACAGTCCAAGAGCGGACATCAGATTACCGAGTACAGGATTATACGGATTGTAGGAGAGTTTTTACCCCATGATGCAGCAGATCGCCAGCAATCCGGGGTTTAGCCCACATCCCGTTCCTGAAAGAGGACAATGCCGAGCGCCAAAAACGCCACAATCTGCAGCAGGGCGTACACCCCGAGGCGAACCATGTGGGCAGGCGGGATGGGATTATTCTGACTGATCGCGTCCGATAGCCAGTAGTGCTGCATGTTGGGGATCACAGCATGGATCCCGGCTGCGAGCGGGTTGATTTTGGTGGGCGAGTCGAAGATATAATCACCCTGTTGGGGTGGACGTGAGACTCGTCCGTCGCCGGTGCGAGAGACGGTGATGCTCTGTTCTTCGGTTTGCGTGACGCTGACTGCTTGGGGGGAGCCACCCACAGCGAGCAAAAAGCCGTTGGGGCTCGTGCCGTAATAGATGGGGTCACCCGGTTTGAGCGGTTGGAGCAGCGGGGATTGGAGCCCGATGTGATATTCGGCTCCGTCACGGGTGAAGGCGCTATCGGAAGATTTGATTGGGTGTGCGGATTGTGTGCGCGCAACGGGGCTGTTGTTGTACGCCATTGAGCCGAGCATGTAGTTTGAGAGCAATCCGCCCACAAAGACACCGGAGCAGACCACGATGGTCATCACCTGCCCTAATCGCGTAGAGGCAGCTGTCGCGACCGCACTGAGCACCAGAATGCCCATGAGGGTTCCAATACAAGCGAGTGTGACTTGCGGGAGGAGCGTGGGATAAAACACCCGCTTGCCCGAAACCCGGCCCACCGGCGAGTTCGGGTCATAGTCGCGCTGTGGCGGTGCGTCGTAGCGATTCATGTACTGGGTGGTCGTGAGCCACGCCTGATCGCGTTCCCATTGGATCTGATAGACGGGTTGGGGTCGCCACTCGGGACCCACAAAGACCAGCCCGGCATACGCGACGGAGAGGGTTGCCGCGAGGGTGAGTGAGAGGGTTTGGGGGAACGACCAGCCGTAGAAGAAGTTGGACCACGCGCTGAACAACAGGGTGATTCCCACTGCCGAGCCAGTGAAGACGATCACGGGCATATCGAGCGTGTCGGCAGCGGTGGACATGACGCCGTGGCGAAGCCCGATCATCAGGCTCAATGACATCACCCAGACCGCGATAAACAAGGCGGCCGCGACGCCTAAATACTTACCCAGTATCACGATAGGTCGGCTGACGGGTTTGCTGACAACGGTGAGGACGGTCTTGTCCTCGATCTCGCGGCTGAGCACGGCTGTCGCGGTAAACGCGGCGAGGAGCATCCCGAACACAAAGACCCCGGCCAAGCCGATATCGAGCAGGAGCTTGTTGTCTTTGACCACTTCGGACGAGGTGGTGTATTCCATGCTAAAGGCGGTGGACCAGGTGTTGAAGACCTGGAGGATGCCTGCGAGTAGCAGCATGGCCGGGTAGATCGGCTGGCGGACGCTCTCGATGAAAGCGATTCGGGCGATGGCGAGCAGTGAAGTAAACATGGTTCGCGGGCGAATGGTACCCGGCTACGAGCGGTGGATGGGAGGGTGGGTGGGGAGAAAAAAATCTTGTGAGATTGTGCGAACACTCGGTGCGAGCCGGTCGTAGCACGGCGATCGGGAGTCGCGTCTGGTGAGGCTCGGGGGACCAAAGTGGGATTGTCCGGTGATTGCGGGTGGACAGCCGCCTGTTGGGTTCGGACAATGCCCGGCGGATTCATCGGGTCTCGAAGAGGGCTCGGGCCGGGTTCGGGCTGTTGGCTGGGGAGTCAGTACTCTCTCGGCGGGAATGAACACTGCGGTGCATGGGAGTCGTGCGGTCCATGAGCGAAGATCTCCAAACGTATAGCCGGGCGGTAGCGGTCGCGGGCCTTGGGCTTGTGCTCCAAGCAGCGATGGCGATCGCCCTGTTGCTCTATGGCGTGTTCGGGAACGATCATGCTTCTTGGACGGCTGCGGCCTACAGCGGGTTTGGTTTGGTCGCATGGGCGATGACGCTCGTGGTGTACGACCAGCACCGCCGCGAACGCCAAGCCGTGATGGAAGACGCAGCCCTCGAATCGGATGTGGCTCATGGTGCGTCGGTCTTCGAGGGCGGCGCACACGGAACGCTGGCAGCTTCGCGCCGATTGGCGGGGGTCTACAAGTGGTTCGTGCCGATGGTCAGCCTGGCACTGGCGATCGGGATGATCGCGTTCGGGCTCTGGCGGTTCCCCGCAGCTCGCGCGATGACCGACCCGAGCAACATGCACGAAGCGGATTTGCGAGGCTGGGCCTTGGCGGTCGGGCTGTTCTGTGCGTTCGCGGGCTTTGTGTTCGCTCGGTACGTCGCGGGCATGGCGGTGCGTCCGGCGTGGTCAAACCTGCGAGCGGGCTCATCGTTTGCGATCGGTACCGCTCTCTTTGGGCTGGCCTCTGCGGTCGGGCACTTCGCGGACGTCGCGGGCACGGACAGCATCCGCCGGTTGTTGCCGGTGATTCTGGCAGCATCGATGGTGTTGTTGGGCGCTGAGATCGCGATGAACTTTATCGCTGAGCTCTACCGTCCACGGCGCAAGGGCGAGTTGCCTCGGCCTGCGGTCGATAGCCGATTGCTCGGGTTCTTTGCTGCTCCCGATCAGGCGGCCCGCTCGATGGGCGAGCTGTTGGATTACCAGATTGGGTATTCGGTTCAGGGGTCGTGGTTCTATCGGCTGATGGCCAAATGGTGGGCGGGGCTGTTGCTGGTGGTGGTGGGGATTGTGTGGAGTTTGAGCGCTCTTGCGGTGCTCCAGCCGCACGAACGGGGCATGGTGCTGCGGTTTGGTGAGATTGTTCGCGAGGACGTTGGGCCGGGGATACACCTCAAGATGCCTTGGCCGATCGACCGTGTGATCGTGCCCGCCTCGCTCGAACACGACCCGCTGACCAACATCGTCCGCGAAGAACGCACCGCGACGGGTGTGCGCACCGCAGAGCTGGGCACGCCCGCGCCTGATGAAGGTGATAGCGCGATCTTGTGGACTTCGTCGCACGCACGCAATGAAGTGTTCAATATCGTTCAGCCCTCGAAGTCTCAAGACCAGATCGGCGTCAGCAGCCTGACGCTGGTCGCGGTTGAGGTTCCGATGCAGTATGTGGTCGATGACCCGTTGCTGTATGAGCAGCTTGGCCCGGTCGGGATCCGCGATGAGATGATCCAGGCGGTGGGTCGGCGTGCGGTGACGCGGTATCTCTCGCATCTTTCGATTGACGACATTCTTGGCGGGGGCCGGGCTGATCTTGCTGCGAAGCTCGAGGTCGAGCTTCGGGCCGCGATCAACGGGCTCAATCCCGACGTTTCGGGCGTGGGCAGAGGTGCTGGGATCCGAATTCTGTCGGTGACAATCTCGGGGATCCACCCCCCCAAGCAGGTGGCTCCGAAGTTTGAACAGGTCGTGATCGCCCAGACCAACCGCGCATCGATGATCGAAGACGCCCGCAAGGACGAGGTCGGCTCGCTGGCGTCGGTGGTGGGCAACGTGGACAGCGCCCGCGAGATCGTCAAGCTGATCGACGAGCTCGAATCGATGCGTTCGCAGGGCCGGACCGACGACGAGATTGATGCCAAAGAGCAGGCGATCACGCAAGCGATCGGTCGTGCGTCGGGGCTCGCTGCCGAGTTGCTTGCGCAGGCCCGTGCGGATCGGTGGCGCAAGCACATGCAGGACCGCGCCGCATTGGTGAACTATCAGGGTCAGATATTGGCGCTGCGAGCAGCCCCGGGCTATTTCGTGGCGACGCACTACTTTGATGCGCTCGCCGAAGTGTTCGACAGCTCGCGAGTGTTTGTAGTTCCCGATCGCGCAGCGGCCCAGAAGCTGGTGACCCAGATCGATCTTTCAGAATCGCGGAGCGGTGCCGAGATCTTTAATCCCGGTTCGCTTGACGAGTAAGCGGTGAGTGTTGGTAGGCCGGAATCTCGGGGGCTTGTTTCCCCCGGCGGATCGTGACCCGAGCAGCAGGAGTGCCAGAGCGTGCAGCGATTGATCATTTTCGTCCTCGCCGGATTATTTGTGCTGATGCTGTTGGCGGTGACGCTGACGTATTCGGTTCGATTCACCGAAGCCGCCGTTCTGACTACGTTTGGAAAGGCGAGCGAGGAATCGACCATCAAAGAGCCCGGGCTTCGGTTCAAGCTGCCCTACCCGATCCAATCGGTGACCAAGTACGACACCCGAGCTCGGTTGCTCGAGACGCGGCTCGAAGCGTTGCAGACCGCGGATGACAAGCAGATCATCATCGAGACGTTCCTGGTGTGGAAGGTCGAGGACCCGTTGGAGTTCTTCAAGCGGTTCTCGAACGCGGGTCGGCGCGCCGACGATCACTACGCCCGGGCGACCTCGACGCTGACGACGCTGCTGCGTGGTGCGATGGCCGAGACGGGCCGCTTCGAGCTTTCGGAGCTGTTCACGCCCGAGCTTGGAGGCTCACAAATCCCGGCGCTCGAAGCCGCGATGATGCAGGCTCTTTCCAGCACCGGCGAACAAGGCCAATCGCTCGCGGACTACGGCATCAAGCCCGTGCAAGTCGGGATCAGCCGGATCTTGCTGGGCGAAGAAACCACGGGTGCGATCAACGACCAGATGGCTGCGACGCGCGATCGGCTTGCCAAAGAACTCGAAGACGAGGGCGCGGCGGCGGCGGTTGCGATCCGCACCAAAGCCTCGTCTGATGCGCAGCGCATTCTGGCGTTCGCAAGGCTCCGGGCTGAGGAGATCCGTCAGACGGGCGTGATCGAAGCATCGAGGTTCACGTCACAGATGGATGAACTCCCCTCGCTTGCGACTTTCCTTGCGGGGATCGATTTCATGAAAAATACCTACGGCGAGCGGATCACGCTCATCCTCACCGCCGATTCGCCGGGCTTGAGCCTGCTGCAACTCGATAAGTTCCAGGCAGCCGAGAACGGCGTGCTCCCGGACATGGGCCTGGGCGACGTGCCGCTGCTTTCGAGCATGAGATCTGATCCAAGGGGTGCAGAGTGAGCGACGACCAAGACCAAACCAATGACGCTCAGTCATCTGACGGCGACGGGATGAACGAGTCGAACGAGATCGATGGGCTCGAAAGCGTGTCCGAAGATTCTGGTGATCTCATCAAGACACGCAGCCGGCCTACCCGCCGAGGGATAGCTTCCAAGGCCCGGCCCGACGACTCGCTCGAACAGGCCAACCGCTCGCTCGCCGAGGCGCTCAAAGTCACGTTTCGGCTGATTCAGGCTGCGATGGTGGTGCTCGCGGCGCTGTACGTGCTCAGCGGGTTTCAATCCATCGGGACCGATGAACGAGGCGTGCGGGTGGTCTTCGGCAAAGCGACCGCTCGCGATCTTTCGCCCGGGTTCCAGTTCAGTTGGCCCTACCCGCTCGGGGAGATGGTTAAGGTCAACACGGGCACGCAGCGGACGCGGATCTATCGTGACTTCTGGCCGTTCATCACGCCCGGTCGTGAGGATCAGGTTCCCGTCGATCAACTGAGGGGTTCGCGGACGCTCGTGCCGGGCGACGATGGCTCGCTGATTACCGCAGATGGGAACATCGTTCACGCGCGGTGGGTCATTGATTATTCGCGCACCGATGCGTTCGAGTTTGCATCGAGCGTGCATCCGTCGGATGCCGAGCGGATGGTGATCGCGGCTGCCAAACGCGGAGCGGTGCGTGCGGTCGCCGAAGTGACGATCGACGACATCCTCAAGCAGTCGTCTTCACAGGACGCCTCGGTAGCGCGTCGTGCGCAACGGATCGCACAAGAGACACTCGACGCCATCGGGTCGGGGATCCGGCTCGAAACGCTCTCACTTGATAACAAGATGCCGCCGGTGCATGTGCGGGCCAAGTTCGCGGGTGTGCAGACCGCCGCCTCGAACGCGAGCAAGGCGGTCGAGGACGCCCGGCGCGAGGCCAACGAGCAGCTCAACCGCGTCGCGGGTCAGGCGTCACCCGTTCTGACTGCTTTGATCGATGCGTATGAAATCGAGATCGAAGCCAAGCGGGATGACGATGCAGCACTGACGCTCACCAAGATCTTTGACGTGATGGAAGGTCGTGGAGAAAAACCCATCGCGGGCCGGGTGGCTGAGGAGCTGAGCCTTGCACGCCAGCAGCGATCGGAGATTGTCAGCCGGGCACGCAGCGACGCGCAGGTGTTCGCAGCCAAGCTCGAACAGTATCGGTCGAACCCGATCGTGATGGTCAAGCAGGACTGGAAAGAAGCGTTGCAGGAGTTCTTGGGTCAGCCCAACGTGCAGCTGTTCATGACGCCGACCGTTGGCGAGATCCGTGTGCTGCTCAACTCGGATCCCGAAGTTGTTAAGGCGCAGGCCAGAGAGATTCGCCGGCTCAAGGCGATCGAGGCCGACCGCCTGCGTCGTCTCAACCAGGACATCCAACGCCGCCGGTCGAACACCGGCATCGAGCTCAGCCAATAGCCCGGAGGCAATGCGTGGCACCCGATCCCCAGACGTCAACTTCCGTGAGTGGTCCAGCGAGCGATGCCGCTCCGGTGGTGCAGGTCCGTGGCTTGAGCCGGATATTCAAAGATTTTTGGATGCGGGACCGCGCGCGAGCGGTCGATTCGCTCGATTTTGAGATTTATCCGGGCGAGATTTTCGGGCTGCTCGGTCCCAACGGCTCGGGCAAGAGCACCACGATCAAGTTGATCCTCGGGTTGCTGCGTCCGACGCGCGGGCGGATCTCGGTCTTCGGCAAGCCGCCGACGGACGTGGGCGTCAAGGCGCGGATTGGATATCTCCCCGAGGAGAGCTATCTGTACCCGTTTCTCAACGCGCGCGAGACGCTCGATTATTACGGCAAGCTCTTTAAACTGGATCGTTCGACGCGGCGCAAGCGGATCGACGAGCTGCTCGAGATGGTCGGGCTGTTGCACGCTCAGTATCGTCCGGTGCGTGAATATTCCAAGGGGATGCAGCGGCGGATCGGTCTGGCGCAGGCGCTCATCAACGACCCCGACTTGCTAATTCTTGATGAGCCGACCACGGGGCTTGATCCGCAGGGCACTCGGCAGGTCAAGGACTTGATCTTGTCGCTCGGTCGGCGGGGCAAGACCGTGCTGCTGTCGAGCCACTTGCTTGCCGATGTCGAGGACTGCGTAGACCGCATGGCCATCCTCTATGGCGGCAAGAAACGCGAAGAAGGCACCTGCGACGAACTCCTCGCGAGCCCCGATCGCACCTCGGTCACCTTTGATGCGCTCGATGAAGACACCCTAGCCGAGATCGACGAGCTGGTCCGCAGACGCACCGGGGGCGAGATCTCGATCCTCAAAGTCGAACGGCCCAGACAGACGCTCGAACAGAAGTTCCTCGAGATTGTCGAACGGGCACGAGCTGAGAAGCTTTCGACGAGCGGTGCTACGCACGCCGGGAAGACCGCAGCGTTTCTCGCGACCGCGACACACGAGGAGAAGGCCGAGGTGCTGCTCGATCGGCTCACCGATGACGGCTCGATGCCGCGCGAAGATGAACACGCGAGCGATCATGACGAGATCGCCTCGGCGAGTGCCGATGATGGTTCAACCCCCGATACCACCGACACCAGTGTGCTCGATTCGTTGGTCGAGGCCAGTTCGGAACCCGATGCACCCAAACCGCAATCGCAGCCCAAGCCAAAGCAGACGCCGCCGGACGAACCCGATGACGACGTGATCGGTTCGCTGCTCGATACGGGCGACGACGCCCCGGGGTCTGGCAATGGCTCGGGTCAAACATCGGGTGACGGGTCCGGCAGTGGGTCGTCGGCATGACGTTTGGCGAACGCCTCGCGGGGCTCAACCGCGCGCAGAACACCACGGTATTCAAGTCGATCGCCTCGGCGATCATCGCGCTGCTCGTGATCGC
>CAYUVO010000045.1:0-19856 GCA_964448185.1 uncultured Phycisphaeraceae bacterium | reverse complement strand
TCGTAGCGGCGGCATCCGTGACCTCCTGACCAGAGACCAGCTCCGCGCCTCCATGGAGTCATCTTCGCCGCTCAACCAACACAGCGCAACCCCCGCTCACGCGCCGAACATCCGAGCCGTCAGACACGACCTAGAACACGAGCAGACGAAGGCGGTCCAAGCTGCTGCTGCAGCGAAGGAGTTTCGCCCGGTGGTTGTTGAAGCCCCTGTGCTCCGGCGAAAGTGGCAGCCCCCAAGATCTCCAGTCGAGGTGCCGCTTCCCCCCGGAGAACCCGCCTGCTCTCGTTACACGGAGATCAAACAAGAGCTTGCAAGGATGTGGCGAAAGAATGGACACGCATGGTCTTCATACGATGAAGCGCGACTGATCGAGAACGCCAAGGCACGCTACTACGGGCGGTAACCCGATATGGGCACATACAACATCTGGAATCGGCTAGTAGAGCTCGACGCCACCGGAAGGCAGCGTCGAGCCACAACTCCAAGTTTTTACTATGGCGGTGTTGGATTGCCTGGCTGCCGTGTGGCCTGGGCGTCCGCTGCATCGTCTTGCTCGGCCACCCTCAGTGCCGCGATGAACTCTGCCGTATCACTGAGTACCTGCCCAACCGTCTCGCGGTTCATGTCGAACGCCGCTTCGTGCATGAGGTCGTTGCGTTTGTTCCTCGCGCTGTTCATCGCCGAGATGAGCTGCTGCGAAGGGCGACGGTCTTCGCTGATACAGAGCGCCAGCCCGACGTTCAGGGCCCACGAGTAGGTCATTTCCTTGCGGCTGTTATCCAGCTTGTTCTTGGATACACCCCGGCGCAGGCACACAGCCCTGACGAGGCGTGATGTGGCGATCTCCGCCGAGATGACCGCTTGCAAAAACGCAAACTCGTACTCGCCGTCCTGCCAGCTGCTTCGCGCCTCACCGAGCAACCGATCAATGTCCGTAGAGGGAATAGTACCATCAGCGATAGCCCGAAATCTGGTTTCGTCTTGACCTTCGAGTGAATCGGTATTGAGCGAGACCCGTCCGCCGCTCAGAGCCAGCCTCGCCCCACTCGCCTTCCCATCGCCGCTTAGCAGCACATACACATAGCTTACGTGATCCCAGCGAATAGTTCGGGCCGTTGGCGTGAAGCCCTCGCGGCACTCACGAGCGGCCTCAAGCACTGATCGCATTGCCCCAAACATGCACTCGATCGAGCTTCGCACCGAACCCTCAAACGCGCTCTCGGCATCGGCACCTTTGACCTGAAATCGCATCGACGCTACGGTTCGCAGTTGCTCTTCTGCAGCAGGCTTGGGCGCACCGTCGTCGCCCGTTACTTGTGCAGCGCCGTGCCAAGCCTCAGTTCGCGGAGCAAGCACTTGATAGGGTCTGTTCGCATCTAGGTAATGGAATCTCGACATCCGGTTGGAGAGGCAAATTTCGTGCAATGTGCCCGCTGCGTCTCTGGCGGCGACTACCGCCTCGCTCTTTGCACCGAGCGTTGGTAGTAGGTCGGGCAGCTCCAGAGCGATCTCAAGCGTCCACTCGCCGTTGAGCGCGGGTACGTCATTGAATATCCCAGCAACATCCGGTCCCTTGGTCAGTGTCGGTGCGCAGAATCCGAGGACGACATGGGTCCTGAATCGGTGGGTAGCAGTCAGCAACGCCGTGTGATCGGAGAAGCCTGCCAATGGCTCGACTTCCGGCACGAATAGATGGATGAAGATAACCGGGTCCATGCGATAAGGATACCGCATTCGAGTTTGCACAGGCTCCGGGGGGCCACCTCAGTAGTCCATGGCAACAACCCGATCAAAGCAATGACCTGGCGTCGGGTCACCGCCGATAGGCGGTAAGGGCTGATTGCCAGACTGGGCTTCGGCTCACCTGCGCCTCACCGCGTTGATGACGGCGATCGGATCGTCGAGTTCGAGCGCTTCACACCAATCGAGAAACTCGATGGGATCGATCCTGCGCTGTCCGCACAGTGTTTTGTGGACGGTGGTACGAGGTCTGCCAAGCCGCTCGGCTAAAGCCCTCACCGAGAGCCCTAGTTCGTCTGCCTGATCTCTCAGGGCTCTCATCAAGGACTGGTAGGGCTCTTGCTGGAGTGGCTGCTTGCTGGGGAGCCGCTTTGATTTTTTTCGAGAAGTCGGTGGCACCCCAGAGGAAAGGGGGTATGTTGCACTGTCCCCAAATAAGGGACAGTGTTTATCAAGGGCCACCCGCCCCCCCCCCCCCCCCGACAGGAGCCCAGACCATGCGTCCGATCTGCCTCATCGCCGCCGCCGTACTCGCCTCTTCTGCCTCAGCCGACATCACGGGCTTCAATAATCTCTCAGGTTGGACGTACAACCAGGAGGATGCACAAACACCGGCGGACCTGCCTGATCCGGGCACCATTTACATCACGAGCACCGGCGGCTCTCAGAACCGCAGCATCTATGCAAATACGCGCCAAGGGTTTGACCAGTTCACAACGAGCTTCACCTATCGAGGCGACCTTAGAGTAAATAGCGGTCAGGGCATGAGCTTTATCCTGCAGAATGCCCCTGATGGCTCCAGCACCCTCGGTGGCGGAGGAAGCAATCTCGGGTATGGCGGGATCACCAATAGCATCGCCACCACCTGGGATATCCGCACGAACGCTATTGGCTTCTCGACCGGAGGTGTTGTTTCTGGCGGGGTTTTTGTGGTTGGCATCACTCTGGGAGGCAATAACGATATCGACTTCACGCTGGCCTATGACGGCACCTTTTTGATGATGCACTTGGTGGACACCGTGACTCAAGTGGAGTTCACGCGAAACTTCCTTGTTGGTGACCTCTCGCCATTCCTTGGTGATGATCTTGTGTACGTAGGCTTTGGTGCGACCAGTTTCCGTTCGGATCAGACGATCTCAAACTTTACCTACAGCGCAGTCCCCGCTCCAGGTGTAATCGGAGTGTTTGCTGCGGGTCTCTTGGGCGCAGCACGCCGACGCCGGTCATAAGCAAGCCATTGCTTCACATAAAACAGAGCAGCCTGGCGAAACTGCCGGGCTGCTTTTCTGTTGCATGGGCGTAGTCTTCTTTGAATATTGCCTTCTTTGATGGATCAAGGTATTTCCATCCCAGTTTGATGCGCGGGACAGCCCTCCCTTCGGGCTCTGCACACTTCACCTGCATGGAAATGCTCCGAGCAGCACATGAAAGTGCCTGACGTGGGCTTGCCCCTACCCGCGATCATCTTGACTGCTCTTGCGGGCATTTCTGGGCGATTGCGCATGTATTCAATGCTTGAGCATCCCGCTCAACACACCCAGCTCTTCAAAGAGATTGAATCAACCGCCCGAGTTATCCACAGATCCAGCCTCATCAACTACAGGTATTCTATAGGTTTCTATATATAGGCTTTACGGGGGGGCGATGCAGCGCACATTTCACATTCCAAGGGGGGGCAATGCAGCGTAGAGATGGGGGGTGATGCAGCGTGGATAACTCTCTGCACCCACCGGGTTACTCACATGGGGGCTACGACTTCGAGATCCGAAACGCGATACTCGTCTTGCTCAATGGCGGCTTCGATGGGTACAGCATCAGACCGCCCGCTGCATCACCAAGCCTCGCATCGGGGTAGACCACGAGCACCTGCCGCAACGCATGGCGGAACTCCTTCTTGAAATCCTTCGAGGCGTTGTACTCCTGCCCAAACTGCTCACGCAAGTTCCCCCAGCTGAGCTTGATGCCACCGGCAGTATTCACTCGGCACAGCCGGTGGGCGAGCCAGGTGTAGATATCAAGAGCAAGCGATGAGTGCCGCAGAGCCGCTAATGCCCGGTAGTCGAGCGGCACGGCGTGCTCAGAGAGGGTGTTGAAGAAGTCTTCTGAAAGCTCGAGCATCCCGGGCCAGAGTGTTCGCTGTGCACCGTCGTGCTGAATCCACGCTTCAAATCGTTTGATCGGCTTAGCGTCAACGGTTATGGCGCGGCCATGATCGTACATCCCAAGTGTGAGTCTGCACGCGGCGAGCGCTTCCATCTGCCTGCGGAGAATCGTGTAGCCACCTCTTGCTCCGCCGCTGGTCTGCAAGCCGAGTTTGGTCAAGAACTGGCGTGTGCTGTCGCCGATCTCGACGCAGCGTTGCTTGGTACGGATCGCCTCGGTCGAGACATGCACCATCACAAGCCTTGGAACGGTGCCATAGGGAAGCGGGCGATCGACAAACTCGCGACCATCGAAGAGCTTCCCGGCTTCAAGCAAGATGCTCATGTGCCCGCTGTGCCGCTCGAATGTCTTGGCATCGGTGCGTTTGCGCGGCATGCCCACTTGGCACATCACGGTGTGAAGGAAATCGGTTCTGTCTGGTGCTGACTCGTTGATCTCGTTGCCAGCGGTAAAGAGCTTGAGCTGTGTCGGTGTCAGCCGGGACCGAGGGACCCGAGGAGGATCATCGGTGTCCGGGTCATCGCTCACGTAAGGTACCCATGCTCCCTCAGCCATGGCTCTATAGCCTGCTCAAGAATATCTTGGAGCGTGTGTGGCGTGATGCCATCGAGCTGGCGCTCAAGCGATGCACGTTTCAATGCCCGAGCGTAGTCGCCGCGAATCCGTGTGCTGACAAGCACGCGAGCGTGTTCCTTTGGCTGCTTCTCCCCGTACACAAACTGTTTCTGAATCTTGTCGGGTTTGGGTGATTGTGTGTGCTTTGGTTCGATGCCCTCGGTCAGTGAACGGCGTTCGTTCATGCGGATACCTCTTTGTCTGTTGTGGATGATTCAAGTGACGCATCGGGCACGATCTCTGCAAACAAACAGTCCAGCTCATCTGCTGCATGACGGGTCCGGGCCTTCATGTCCCACACGACAGCGCTCTGCCCCGGTGCATCTGCGTAGATCTGTCGCAGCGTCACGGATGTAGATGCGACCGAGAGTGACAACGCTCCTGCCGCATCCTTCATGTCCTTGGTCAGTCGGTAGTTCTTTCCCACCATGCTCAGGACGATGACCGACGGCGGCATCCCGCCCCGGATATCCTGCGCTTGGCGGAGCACTTCTGTGACTTTGGCAAGTGCCCTCACTTCCAGCATCGATGCTTTGCAGGGCACGACTGCGAAATCAGCGAGCAAGAGCAAGGCCCTACTGGTTTCGGAGTTGCTCCCCGGCCCATCGGCGATGATGAACTCGGCCTCGCTCTTGAGTGATGGGAACTCGTTGAGGATCGCGTCTGCGTTGCGAAATGTCTCGGTGCGCAGCTCTGGTTCAACTTCGCGTATCCACTCCGACGAGCTTTGCTGTGTATCGCAGTCGGCAAGGATCACCGATCTCCCTTGGCGATGGAGCCAGGTCGCGAGGTGAACAGCGAGGGTTGACTTGCCAACACCGCCTTTGCTATTTGCAATCGCAATAATCATGATCTGAGCAATGGCATGACTTCTGTCAGCATGCAAGCACTTTGTGATGCTGGCGTGCTATCACGCTGGCAGTGTTGCCTTGATGACACACTGACCGTGTAACTCACGGGCATGCCAGCGAGCTGATTCGTCAGCCGGCAAGCCGGACAGCTCCGTAGATGGCAGGCCTGCTTGCCAGCACTCTGACGAGCTAGATTGCGAGCTGGCTGACTCGCTGGTGAGCTGGCTATCTCGCAGGTGGGTGGGCTTGATGGCTTGCTTTCACCGTGAAAGAACGTCCTAAGCTCCGCTTAGGGGAGACGTCTGACAGTAATTCTTCTCTGCAGCCGTTCCATTCTGGTGCAGCACTATTCACCTCACCGGAAGCACCGCCAACTCACCAAATCAGCCAGCATCACGCCTTCACCGTCCCAGCGTGCGTGCTCTGCGCAGTCTTCACCATCACGTCCGAGAGGCCACCTCAGCGTGGTCAGTCGGGCGCGTCGCAGAGCATGCGCTGGCAGTGCCCATGAGTGGGAGACCCGGAATGCCCTCTACCTGCTAGATCTCGTGGGAGCCCGTGCAGCCTCGGCCTGCTCACCGAGACACGACCCACCATGCCTGGCGGTCGATCACCTTCTCAGCTAGAATCGTCCACCACAACCATGGCACGTAGACCGAGGGGAGGCGGGATGTCGATCGATCAAGGTGCGACCGTACGGGCGTCACTTACCGACGTGTTCGAGAATTTCTTCGGTGAGTCGATTGCAGGTCTCAGCCGAAGGGATGTCGTCGCGTTGCCAGAGTCTCGCACTACGGAGCTCGTCGAGAGCGTGGACGCCTTCTTGAGTGCGGTGGCAACCGATGACTTTCCTCCCGAAGCAGTGGTAGCAGATTCGCTGTCAGATCCGATCATCATTCCCGATGATCGAACGGAGCCGCGAACCACGCGGCGTGCAAAGCAACTCGCCCTCGTGCATCGTGAGGTTGTCATCCCAATGCAGCCTCTGATGATTGACTATCGGCTCGCGGAGCACCCCACAGAAGCATCCCGCCCGATCGAGGCGTTACTTGAATGGACACGGCGGAACGACACTCTCGTACGGGAGCATGTGCTATCGGTAACTGGCCGTCCGAACCCGTTTGATGTACTGGGGTACGATCAAGCTCGACAACTCGTAGCGGAGATGGTGAGCGCGGTGAAGAGTGACGCACTCTCGGATATTCATTCCCGAATTACAGGGCACGTCCAGGACGACGACACCGAGGAACAGGACGTGCTAGAAGCGTACATGTATGGCGTGCTCATCGACGCGATCAATGCAGGTTCGATCAACTCCAATCTGGCGTTTCTTGACACGGTCTCAGGCCAGCTTTATGCTCGCATGGTTGGCATGCTAAAGGGCCAGTATCCGGTATCCGGGACTAGCAGGATCGACTCGGTTGCTCTGCTGCAGCAGCTGAATATGCCAGCTATCGATGATATCCCGGACGCCGAGTTTGTGGCCATCCGCACCCAGTCTGAAGACTTTGCGGAATTCCGATCCGCCCTCGGGCGTGTTCTCGCAAAAACATCCGTCACCGCGACAGAGGGGACCGATCTGGCCGTTGCGTTCCGAGACAGCCTCGAAGAGATTCACGTGCGAGCCGATATCCTGCGGCGAGGGATGAAAGACAAGGCGCTTCGCCCGTTCCTCCGATCGAGCTTGCAGGGGATCAGTCTCGGAGCCGTGGCTTCGACGGCTGCTGCGGCGGCTTCCGAACTTACGCAGCACTCCGTTCACCCGGATGCTCTCGCCGCGCGGCTCTTAACCGGGACGGCATTGGGGACATTGCTCGCCGCGATATTCTTTCAGCCGCCAAATCGGGAGCGGCGTTTGCTGCGATTCTACAACGTCCTTCTGGATGACAGTATTGAGACCGGCTGATCGGTTCGTGAACCCTTGCGCACGGCTCGTATTTGTGCTACGGTCGCCTGTGTGAGGGGCAATGACAGATTCATCAAACGACGAGCATTTACTTGAGGCTGCAAGACACTGTTATCGACGGCTAAAGATTGGCAGAGGAAACCCACAGCAGTTGGTATCCAAGATCCGGGGGTACCTTCTTGCAGCGGATGCGACCGCGGATGTGCTGAGCTTCTCTGGTGTGAGATCAGCAGAGTCGGTTGAGCGTGACCTGCGCCGCTACGAGTCGGACTCCGAGACAACGCATCGGCGGTGACCCGTACCTGTGCAAGTGCGCCGGGATCACAGTGGTAATCTCCGTTGCTACTCGCCGAACGTCCTACCAACGATCCAGTCTGCGGCCTTCTGGCCTGCACCCGCTGCCTGCATCACAAGTTTTTTGTCCTGCTTGAGGCACCGGAGCCAGCCTTGCAGATACGCGGCTGAGTTCTTGATCGTTACGGGGTCTATCCCGGCCTCGGCACACAAGAACGCCGACGCGATCTCGGCGACCAGCTCTTCCTTGCCGTAGTCAGGAGACCCAAAGGCCGTAGGCTCGGTGTCAAGTCCTCGATCCAGCCTGCTGCTATGCCCGGTGCTGTGGGCCAGCTCATGGAACAGCGTGCCGTAATACTCCTCCGATGATGAGAATCTTGTCGACTCGGGCACACGCACCGCATCAGTGCTCGGGCGGTAGAACGCTCGCGTACCGCCGTGCTCGATCGTCGGACCGTTCTTGTATTCCGTGATGATTTGTTCACACGCTTCCATCGGTGTGAACTCAAGCGGCTCGAAGGGCACCGCGTCGGGAACCTCGATCCCGTCGCACTGCTCGGCGTTGAAGACCCGGTAGGAACGGAGCACGGGCACGAGCTTGGGCTTGCCGGTTTCTGTGTCTTCGATCTCGTACTGCTTCCAAAACACGACCTTGGACGACTTCTCGCCCTTCCTGATCGATCCGCCCTTGCTCTTAGCTTGGTTGAACGTCAGCCAGCACGACGACCCGTAGCCCTGCGACCACGCAGTGAACGCGAGCAAGAACACGTTGACACCTCGGTAGGGCTTGCCGGAGGTCAGGTTCTTGGGATATCCGGCGGACCCTGTGCCCATGATGGGTGACCGCCAGGGGGCGACTCCTTGTTCGAGCATCTCGATGATGCGGTCGGTGACTTCTTGGTAGAGATCGAATGATGGCTTGGCCATGGTGTGCTCCTGTTTGCCCTTGCGGCGGGAGCTGGCACGCCCAGCCCTCACCGTTCGCTTGGTGGCGGAGCAGCAGGAAGCCGGGAGCGCACAGCGGTCAAGGTGGATCCCCCGGCGGGGGGACCGCGCAGCGGTGGGGACCTTGACGGCGAGCACCCCGGCGGACGATGCAGAGCCGAGCGAAGGGTGGGGTCGGTGCAAGTTGCTGGTGTAGGAGTTCAGCTCATCCAGTCGCGCCGATCCTGGACGCGGCGGCTACAGGGTCGAGCCTGCAGTGGAGCAGGCCGAGCACTTCAATAGCTTCGGGCAGCACGCGGTAGACAAGCGCGTAGTCGAACGTGCGGAGCACGGCGCGGCGGCAAGCACCGAAAGACTGGGTCCCTGAGAACAGCTCGTACATCTCCGGGTTCTGCCGGACCAAGCTGGCAAGCCGGTCGAGTTCGTCGAGCATTCGCTCGCCAAGACCGGGCTGTACTTCTTCAAGCCAGTGGCACGCGGCGAGCACGTCCTCGGACGCGGCCGCTGAATAGAGCAACGTGGTCACAGCCGGTTGTGGAGCCGGTCGCGAACCGTCTCCCACGGCTCGCTCTGCATCTCTCCGGCGTCGAGCGCCGCGATACGCCGGTCGAGTTCGGCGAGCTGCTCGGGCGTGAACGGCGCTGCGCAAGCGTCGGCGTGCACGCTGTCCCAGAGTTCCTGGGCGAGCGTTACCCGTTCGGGCAGCGAGAGCGTGGTGATCTCAAGGCGGTCGTGGTCGGTATGGGTCATGGTGTCCTCCCTCGTTGTGACACGCTCACCATGCCGCAAAGATGGTGATGTGTAAACCAGAAAGTGTCGGTGGATCGAACCCACACCGGGAGTGCAGATGCCGGTGCCGATGCGTCATCTCGGACGCGAGGCGCTCGGGGCCTCGAACACCATGCACACGTCGTGCAGCCCTGGAATGAAAGAAGAGCGGTAGACCTTGCTGCCGCTGCTGGCCCCGTGGCTGAACCGGATGATGTCGGTGCAGCACTGCGAAAGCCCAGCATCGAACGCCAGACGTTTGGTGTGGTAGACCAACGGCACGAATCCCTCGGTTCGATCGGTGTAGTCACCCATCAAGACAACAAGCCGCCCGCCGGGAGCCAAAGCACCCGAGCAGTGTGCATCGTCTGTGACGAATGCCAGCATCTGATGACCGAGGACGACGCTTTGTTCGTGACCACGGCCAGAAGCTCTCGCACCTCGGCGGTCTATGCAACGCAATCAGTCGCGACACTCTTAGAAGCCTTCGGCGGCCACGGTGCGGAATCGCGCATGCAGTCGTTCCTGGGCAACACTCAGCTGCAGATTCACCACCAGCAGTCTGACACACGCACGATCAGTTACCTGCAAGAACTCACCGGCAAGTCTCTTCGGCACTTTGTTAGCAGCAACACTTCGCGCGGCCAGGACTGGCTTGGACCGTTGATGGGTGATGCCAGCAGTGGGTCTGCGGGCATCAGCGAAAGCTATGAGTTCGACCTGCAGGCGTCGGATCTGAACAGCCTTGCCAAGGGCGGCCCGCCACATTTTTACACCGAAGCAATTGTCTACATGGGCGGGCGGGTCTTTGCCAGCGGCAAAACCTGGTCACGTGCTCGCTTTCCGCAGCAAGGTGCACCAAAGCACCGCAAGAGAAGGTAGGTAGCCATACGTCCCCCGGGTGGGGGGGGGAGTGGGTGACATCGGTGATGCCCTCATAGATCATCGAACGGCTCTTCTTCCGCCAACTCTTTTTGCATGAACGGACTCCATCATGTCTGAGCAGCAACAACGCGAGCCCTCACAACCTGGCTGGACTCCAATCCAGGACTCCAAGCAGGCCGCCAACGTGCTGGTGTTCGTCGCCCGCGCGCTTGCCAGCCCAGTCGAAGTGTTTTTGCGAAAGAGATTTGGCTGTAGATACTTCGGTGTCGCATCCTTGGGCGGGCTGGTCGCCGTGCCCATGTGGATGCTGTTCTGGCCTCAAGATGATCCCCGCCCGATCATGGGCTTCTGGCTGCTCTATCTCGTGATGCAACTGCGTGCACGCCTTGAAAGCATGTGGATGATGCATCGCGGCAACATCATGCACTCCAGATACAACGGGTCATCGAGACTGGCGAGAGTCTTCCCCAAGTGTTCAGAAAGCACGATCAAGGGCGGCGTAGAACCGGCGATCGTGTGCATCATTGGTGTCTTACTGATGACCGTGAGCGAGCCGCTGGGCAGCTATCTGGTCGTCGCGGGAATCTCCCTGGCACTGACAAACTCGGTGATCGAAGCGGTCGATCGCGTGCAGGCTATCGAGATGCACGATGCGTTCATTGAACAACGCGCTCTGTCAGAGAGATTCCGCGATTTGAGCAATCCTCATCGCCGGTGAGCCAGCACACACACCACGATCAAGACACACCACCGGCACAAGGAGCTACGTATGAACCTTCGAGAGAATCTCAGCCGCAGCAAGGAAGTGATCGGAGCGTATTTGAGACAGGGAGCCAAGGAGCTTGCCAATGCGTTCTATGGCGGGGGCACCGTGTCCCAACACGCCGAACTCGGCATGGCCTTTACGAAAACTCCTGGAGAGATCACCGCAGGCATGCGTGGCGAACAACCTCGGGAAACATCGCGTGATAGCGATGTTCTCTCCATGCTCGACAAATACACCCAGCCCGCTCCCGAGCAGGAAGTCACCGCCCCGGATCGTGACAGTCTCACCGTCCAACAGGAGGCACCTGAGATCGAAAGAGATTGATGCCAACACCAAGAACCACTCATGGTCCCCATTCGCAATCGCCGCTGACACGAAAGGCTCATCATGAACAAGCAGCGACTCATCGATACCGCCAAGAGCTGGATCAACCCTCCGCACCCCGGCAGAGGCAAGAGCGCGATCATCGGATTCCTGCTCGGGTTCTTCCTGGGCGTTTTCGGCGTAGGCATCTACCTGCGCAGCCTCGTCGAGTTTGCACCGTGCACCATCCTCGTTGCCATCATCTCCCCATTCGCAAGCGACTTCAACGAGTTGCTGATCCCCGCTGTCTGCGGCCTCTGGGTCGTGGTCAGAATCCTCTGGGACAACAGGACGTGGCCAAGGGCCGGTTCTGTAGCGCGCGGCGCAAGCACGACAACTGGCTCTACCTCTATCAACGCGGCCACGCCGGTTCCCGTTCTCTGAGATCGAAGAATGCAGAGCAAGAATCAACGAATCCATGAGAACCAGTCCCCAGGAGGCGCGTATGGAACCTGTCAAGCTGCTCAATGTCGGCGAGGTGGCAGCGATACTCTCCATCTCGACCCGCGAAGTCTGGCGGAGGGCCGACTCAGGCGATCTCCCGCAACCGGTGCGGCTCGGGGCTCGCACCAGACGCTGGCTTCGAGAAGAGATCGAAGCTGTGATCGAGCAGGCAAAGCGACAGCGTGACGGAAGGCGAAAGCGATGCATGTCTTCAAACCCAAACGGATGAAAGACGGGAAACGGTGGACCTCTGAATTCTGGAGCGGGCGTTACCGCCTCTCCGACGATCCGCGTTGGACCACCGTTTCTCTCCAGGTACGACAACGCGATGTTGCCATGCGCAAGCTCGCCGAGATCGTGCATCGAGAAGAGCGGCGGCAGCAAGGAATGCTCGTCGATGAAGTCGAAGCCGGAGCCGCGTCGCGACCACTCCCAGGCCATCTCGATGATTTCGAGCAAGATCTATTTGCACGCGGACGATCGAAGAGTTACATCTGCAAGGTTGTCCCACGGTGCCATCGCCTGCTCGAAGAATGCAATTGGCAGCGGGTCGGCGATATCACAGCGGACCGGTTTATCGCGTGGCGAGCAAAGGAAGATCTTGGTCCTCGTACCGCCAATCACTACCTCGATGCCTTTCGGTGCTTTCTCGAATGGATGAACCGGTGTGGCCGGATCCAATCCAATCCCTTGATGCGTGTTCAGAAAGCAGAGACACGGGGTTACGAACGAGTGGTGCGTCGGGCGTACACGCTTGATGAACTCCATCGGCTCTTGGCGGTGGCTGGGCCTCGGGCACCGATCTATCTTGGAGCGGCGTTGACGGGGCTCCGGTTCCGCGAACTTGGACAACTCAAGTGTGGCGATGTGGAGCTATCCGGCCCCGAGCCCATGCTTCGGCTTCCAGCAGCGATCCAGAAGACCCGAGAGTACAAGGCACTGCCTCTGGCGGCAGAAGTCGCTGAAGCATGGGCACCGTTGGTCGCCGGACGATCAACGACCGTCCGTCTCTTTGCCCGTGGCATGCCCGCCCACACCACCTTCAACGCCGACCTCGAACGGGCCAACATCCCCAAGCACGACAAGCAGGGCCGGAGCGTGGACTTCCATTCGTTTCGTAAGACCTTCACGACCTTCCTGCAGGTCGCGGGAGTGGACCGCCGGGTGCTCATGGAGGTGGCCAGACACAAAGATTCGAGGCTCACCGACTTGATCTACACAGATGTGGAGAGGCTCGACCTGCGATCGGCGGTCAACCGGCTTCCCGTCCTCGGTGCCTATGAGCCGGTGCAACCCGCCCCGCAGCAAGTGAACGCACACCAGGACGCACACGACACCGTCCCGGAGAGTCATTCAACGTCACTCTGGGGCACAAACGGTGCCGAGCGGCAGAGAGCCAAAAATCATGGCTCCAGAGTGGAAAAACCGCAAAACAAGACCCCGAAAGGGCTCCAGAACTCGAACGGTCGAAAGCGGAGAGGGGGGGATTCGAACCCCCGTGAACCCGAAGGCTCAACTGGATTTCGAATCCAGCGCGATCAACCGCTCTGCCACCTCTCCAGTGGTACGGGCAAAGAGTGTACGCCCTAAAAAACCCTCGTTCGTCATTCCCTCTTCTGGGCCACTTCAGGCCACGCAGCCACAGCATCCCGGTCAACCCAGCGGACCCATACTCGATCAACCAGTCGCACCCCCCAGCCCCCCCCAACGACCAGCCCCGTTACCGCTGCACCAAGGCACGCCCCGGCGAGCACATCCGAAGGATAATGAGCACCCGTCATGATCCGGCCTAACGCAACTACCCCCACAAGCACAGCGACCAAGGCCCGAAGCTTGGGGTACATCATCCCCAAAAACACGCTCATCACCGCCGCCGCCGCAGTATGACTCGAAGGCATCGACCACAGCGTCGAAACGCCGTCGGCCCAGAACTCGATCGGTCGAACCACCGCCTCCCCCCCCTCCCCGTTCGGCAACGGGCGGGCACCGATCGGGCCGAGGAACGTCATGGATTCGCCATGCACCGGCCTTGGTCTGCCGAGTGTCATCTTCAGTATCAGCCCAAGGCCCGCCGTGATCCCAAGGGCCAAACCCCAATCGAGCAGCCGACGAGCACGCCGAGGATCGAGCAGCACAATCACCACCGCGATAATGACCGACACGCTGAGCTGGCCGTATTGCTGTAATGCTTCGAGCTCTCGACGAACATCGCCGCCGAGATGGATCGTGCGGATCTGCGACTGCACCCACCCGTCGATCGGGATCAGCACCAGCGTCCCGATGACCGCAACGACCAATGGCACCGCCCATACCCGGCGTCGCTCGGCCGTCGCCCACGATGTCAAAGGAGAGAACCGATCCCACACCCACCCCCCCACCCAGTGACCCCACATCACGGGCCATGCGAGCCCTCGGGTATAGTCGCGGGACATGCTTCGACGGGTTGAATCCATCTGGCTGAATCTCCCGACGTGGCGTGCTGGGCTTCTGATCGTCCTGTGCTGCCTCGCAGTCTACGGCCCCGGGCTGCTCATGCTGCCCACCATCGACCGAGATGAAGCCCGATTCGCACAAGCAAGCCGGCAGATGCTCGAATCGGTCGTCCTCCCCGAGGCCGATCTCGATCCGGTTCTCCATCGAGGCGGCGCCATCCTTCCACTGGTCGGGGGTCGCGAGCGGATCAATAAGCCGCCCATGATCTATTGGCTCCAGGCCTCCGCTGCGGGCATCCTGACCCTCGGTCAGCCTCAGCACGACGCCATCTGGATGTACCGGGTGCCATCGCTCATCGCGGGGATCATTACCCTTCTGGTTCTTTGGCGTGCCGCGAGCCTGCGGTTCGGGCCACGCATCGGCCTGCTCGCGTGTCTCATGCTCGCCGCCAGCCCGCTGTTCGCGTGGGAGGTCCGCCAGGCACGCTCGGACATGGTGCTCGTCGCTGCGACGACTCTCGCGATGGCCGCGCTCTGGTCGCTCTGGGATGGCCGGGGGCGAACGCGATACACGCCGCTGGTGCTGTGGCTTGCGGTCACTGTGGGTGTGCTCACCAAAGGCCCGGTCGTCCTCATCGTCGTTCTTCTCGCAGCCCTGACGCTCTCGATCACCACCCGCCGATGGCGCTGGCTCGCCCGCACCCAACCATGGATCGGCGCCCTGCTCATCGCGGGGACCATCGGGCCGTGGCTCTACGCGGTGGGCGAGCGAGTCGGGCACGCTGATCTCTGGCAACGCCTGCTCGATGAAACCTTGGGCCGAAGCCTCGAACCCGCCGAGGGGCATTCCGGGCCGCCGGGCTACCACCTGCTCCTCTCTGCCGCGTTGTTCTGGCCCGGTGTTGTTCTCGCGGGCCGCGAGTTCGTAGGTGCCATTGCTCGGCTTGTGCGCACCACTCGTCGCCGCGTCGCCCCTCGCCCAAGCCTCCTCTTTCTAGCTGCGTGGCTCATCCCGACATGGTTGGTCATGGAACTGATCTCGACCAAACTCCCGCACTACGTCCTGCCGTTGTATCCAGCACTCGCGGTGCTGTGCGCACGGGCGGTCATCACCGCGGATCGTTCGAGCAGAGCTTGCTCACCTCTCGCGTCGTCGCTCGATTCGGACCGTGGCGTAGCGATCGGCACCTGGCTCTGGCGGTGGGGCGGCGTGCTGTTGCTCGTGGGTGTGCCGTTGGTATTCGCGTTGATCGTCGGCCCGATCTGGTGGCCGATCTTCGTCGTCATGCTCGCCGTCGGCTGGTTCCCGCCGCCCAACCCGCTGGCTCAAGCAAAGACTGAACGCTCTCGCCTCGGCTGGGCGGGCGCGGAATCCCGAGCACTCCTCGCAGCCGCAGCTTTCGCGCTGCTTATTCCCGTGGGCATCGCGCTGAGCCCGAGCCTCCACATCACCCAGCAGATCGTCCGCGAGCTGGACGCGCCTTCTCTAGAGCGAGTTGGAGCAGTCGGCTATCACGAAGACAGCCTCGTGTTCGCAACCCGAGGCAAGCTCACGCGGCTCAACGCCGATGCCTTGCCACAGTTCATCGCCGAGCACCCAGATGCAACGCTGATCCTTCCCGATGAACTCGTCACGCCGGACCATCGCGTGCGCACAATCGTGGCGGGTTTCAACTACTCCAAGGGCAAACGCCAGACCTATTCCATCATCGTGCCGACTGCGCAGAGAGACCTCCCATGACCGACGAGGCCGTTCCGCAACCAGACACTCCGTCACCCGTCGGGCTGCTCATCGTGGATAAGCCCTTGGGGCCGACTTCGATGGACGTGTGCCGACGGGTCAAGGCGCACCTCCGCCGGGGCGGCGCACCCAAACGAGTCAAAGTCGGCCACGGCGGTACCCTCGACCCGCTCGCCTCGGGCGTCGTGGTTGTGCTCGTGGGTCGGCCAGCCACCCGGCTCTGCGATCAGATCATGCTCGGCTCTAAGCTCTATACCACGACGATCGATCTCTCGTGCATGTCGAACACCGATGACGCCGAGGGCGAGCGCACCATGATCCACGTGGAACATCCGCCGAGTCTCGAAGACGTACACGCCGCGTGCGCACACTGGACGGGCGCTGTGATGCAGCGACCGCCCGCGTACAGCGCCATCAAAGTTGGCGGCAGACGTTCGTACGACCTTGCCCGCAAGGACGAAGCCGTCGTTCATGAACCAAGACCGATCCAGATTGATTCCATAGAGATCACCAGCTACTCGTGGCCCAGCCTCGAACTGTCCATCCGTTGCGGCAAAGGAACCTACATCCGAAGCCTCGGACGCGATATCGGCGCACGCGTCGGCGTCGGGGGCATGCTCACAGCGCTGCGACGAACAGCGGTGGGAGAATTCGACATCGAGCATGCCGTCTCGATGGATGCTCTCAACGATCCGCTCACGCAGACGGATCTATTGCCGATTCCAGCATCGCTTTTGCCGACGCCACCGTCGCTCTAAAAGCTTCACTCGCTTCAATCAGCTCGAAGCCCTCAGCGTGCGCACGCAGACAGACACCATCTGCAATCACGCTGCCGCCATGTGCGCACAACTCAACGAGCATTGTCGGCAGATCGGTCTCGCGTGCGCACAGAATCGTACGTTCGTCGCCCCGCACGATTTCTATAGAAACAACAGAATGCTCTGCAAACGCAGCAGCAAACGCCCGTGCATCGAGCATCAGAGGATCACCCGGCATCACTTGGCTCGCTGCTGGTCAGCACGCCGTGCTCGCTTCCGGATTCGATTATCTCAGCGGGATCCTGGCGATCGTTGGCGTACCGCATCGCCATGTACGCGCCCTGGCAGCCGCAGAGCAGGAGGCTCGTAAAGACAGCTCCACCGACGGCAGCGATCATAAACGCGACTGGGCTCGTGGTCGCCACCCACCCCATCGCGGCGACACCCAGTGCCAATACCAACATCGGCACGAGCATCAACGCCGCGTCGATCGGTCGGTGCAACGTGTAGGCCGCAACCCGTTGGAGCGCGTCGATGGTGTCCGAACCATCGGATGCGATCGCTGCGAGACACATGGGCATGAAAACCCACCAGAACGAAACGGTTATCGCCCACGTTGCGGGCTGCGCCAAGAACAATCCGAGCACCCAATACAACACCGCCGATACCACCGCCAGCAACACGCCCACGCCCGCTGCTGAGCGTTTCCAGGTTGATACGAACCGGCTCTCCCAAAACACAGGCCGCCTGCGATCGCATCCGATCTCCATTGCGGCGCTTCGCACGACGAAGAGCGCCCCGATCGTGCCGAGCAACGCAGCGGGGAGCAGCGAAGCAAGCATCATCAGCCCCCCGGGGCGTTCGATCGCCAGCCTCGCGACCGTCGCCCAGACCAGAAACGTGAAGCCCGAAAATGCCAACCGTTGAAAGGACCATCCCGCGATGACGCTGCGGGCGAACCACACCAGCACCGGGCGTGTCGGCTCGACCATCGGCAGATCGGCCATGTCCGTTGCGATGGGCCGTGTGGGGTGGGGGGGGTGGGTGGAAGAGCTTGGTGGGGCTGGGGTCATCGTCGCGGAATCTCTCTGCGAGGGGTCACTGAGGGAACGGGGCGGTCCAACCTGTTATAGTGAGCCAAGCGCCCTCTGTGGCGGAAGGAATGTAGAAACATGACCATCATCCCCATCCTCATCACCGTTGGCATCCTGCTGGGAGTGCTCATCGTCGTGGGCCTCTTCGTCATGGTCATCTACAACGGGCTCGTCTCGGCCCGCGTAGACACCGACAACGGCTGGGCTCAGATCGACGTCCAGCTCAAACGCCGACACGACCTGATCCCCAACCTCGTCGAAACCGTCAAGGGCTACGCCTCGCACGAGAGCGACACGCTCGAAGCGGTCATTGCCGCTCGCACCCGTGCTGTCGCGGTGCCCTCGGGTGGGGCAAACGCCGGACAAGCTTCCGCAGCCGAGGGTGAACTCACCCAGGCGCTCGGCAGGCTGTTCGCGGTCGCAGAGGCGTACCCGGATCTCAAAGCCAGCACGAACTTCAGCGACCTTCAAGAAGAGCTCTCGACCACGGAAAACAAGATCGGGTTCGCCCGCCAGCACTTCAACGATGTCGTGGGCAACTACGAAGTCAAGCGTCAGTCGTTCCCGACGGTCATCATTGCGGGCATGTTCGGCTTCGATAAACGCGACTACTTCGAGTTGCCCGAGGGCGACGCGGCGCGCGAAGCCCCGAGCGTCTCGTTCTCCTGATCTGGCCTCATCATTCACAACATGACCAACACGCAGCGCACCACAAGCAAGCCCCGAAGATCAGAGGACACCCTCGCCGATCTGCGCACCAAGCTCGCAGACGAGATCAGCGCGTACCCCGGGCGTCTGACGTACCGCGATCTCATCCGCAAGAACAAGCGTGACAGCGTGCTGCTGGTCTTGCTCATGCTCGCGCTTGCCACGTTCGTCGGTGGAGCCATTGGTCTTGCGTTCGCGGTCTACGGCGGTGCCAACGCTCCGGGCGAACTGCTCCCCTCAGCCATCATCGGGCTCGCCGCGGCTCTCATGACCGGGGTCGCTGCCTCGGTGTGGAGCTGGTTCGGCGGGTCCAACGCGATCCTCCGTATGAGCGGAGCGCACGAGATTGATCGCAGCGTTGATCCCCAGCTCTTCAATGTGGTCGATGAACTGAGCATCGCAGCGGGCTTGCCCATGCCCAAGATCTACATCATCCGCGACAACGCGCTCAATGCCTTTGCGTCGGGGCGTGATCCCGAGCATGCGGTCGTTGCGATTACGCAGGGTCTGCGAGATCGTCTGCCTCGCGATGAACTCCAAGCGGTGCTCGCACACGAGATGGCGCACGTTCGTCACCTCGACATCCGTTTTTCCATGCTCATGGCCACCCTCGTCGGGCTGATCGTCTTTGCTGCGGACGTGTTCCTGCGGATCGCCTTTCGCGGGGCGCTCTATGGCGGGGGGATGGGGGGGCGGCGTTCTCGACGAAGCGGCGATGGCGGCGGCGGCGGGGCGGTGATGATCGCGGTCATCGTGCTTGCACTCATTCTCGCGGTGGTCGCACCGATCGGGGCTCGGATCATTCAGATGACCTACAGCAGGCGCCGCGAGTACCTCGCCGATGCGGGAGCTGTAGAACTCACCCGTGATCCGGGCGCTCTGGCTCGAGCTCTCAACCGCTTGAAAGGTGATCCCCAGCCGCTGGTCGAGGCAGCTAGCCGGGGCACCGCTCATATGTTCGTCGTCAATCCGCTCCTCAAAGCGGCCCACGAACGCAAAAAACGTGGCTCGATGTTTGCTTCGCACCCTCCGATCGACGACCGCATCGCGAGGCTGCTCGCGCTGATGCGGTGAGCTCGATGAGCGAGTCATATTCGCCATCAAGAACCACACGCTGCTCGGGTGTACTCTTTGTCTGAACCCATGGCCAAGGAATCCACCATGTTGACCGCTGCCCTCCGCTGGGCCCCCGGGCTGTTGGCGTTGTTTATCTTGGGACCGATTGCTGGAGCCATGGTCGGGATGCTTCAAGGCCCCGACGGCGGTCCCGACGCCTCGCTCCTCGTCAACTCCTCACCCGCCCTCGGGCTCATGGTGCTCCTCGGTGTTTTCGCGATCACCGGGATCAGCAGCCTGATCGCTTCGAGGATCGTGGGCTTTCGC
>CAYUVO010000044.1:0-20057 GCA_964448185.1 uncultured Phycisphaeraceae bacterium | reverse complement strand
ACGCGGCTCGCGCTCAGCGCAATACCAAACAAACCACTTTGGCGCATAATCCTCCTATACAACAAAGGCGTCCGCCGACGCGAACGCCCTAGCGGACACTCGTATCAGAGTTTGCACTCCCCCATTCTCATGCAACAATTTGCCTGTTTTTTGCTCCGCAGCCGCTATTGCGGTTCCAGTCTGCGGCCCATCGCTATTCTCTCGTATAGGTATGGGGACGCCCCACGCCACGAGTTTCATCATTTTCGTCGAGTAGGAGTTAGCCCTATGGGTCTGCTAAAAGAGTTCCGTGAGTTCGCTGTCAAGGGCAACATGGTCGACATGGCCGTCGGCATCATCATCGGTGGCGCCTTCGGCATCATCGTCAAGTCAGTCATCGCCGACCTCATCATGCCCATCGTCGGTATCGCTGGCAATGCCGACTTCAGCAACATGTATCTCCCCTTGACCTCTGGCGCATCAGAGAAAATCGAAGCCGCCATTGCTGCGTCGGATCCTGCGGTTACAACCCTTGCGATCGACCAAGCCCGCGAGCTCGGTCCCATCCTCGCCTACGGCAACTTCATCACCGTCGCCATCAACTTCATCATCCTCGCCGCAGCCGTCTTCATCATGGTCAAGGTCATCAACACCGCCAAAAAGAAGTTCGAAGCAGAACAAGAAGCAGCACCCCCGGCCGCTCCCGCCGCCGACGTCGTCCTCCTCACCGAGATCCGCGACCTGCTCGCCAAGAACTGATCCAGCTCTCTAAGCAATTTCTCCATAGCCTCCTTCACCGCCTCGCTTTCCCGGGGCGGTTTTTTATGCCCACTCTTTGCTCTATGATTCTGTGCGAACCCAATAAGCCCTGAGTGTCAGCGAGAGGCAGCGTTTCAAGCAACACTCGACATTCTCATCTGTTCGAGTCACACCCTCTCACAGGTGCAAAACTCGGGCATCCGCTGGATGCTGCAATACCATCGCATGAGTCCGAGGGCAAAATAAAAAACAGGGCGACGCCGTGAAGCATCGCCCCGTGTGGGATCAGATTTCTAACCGGTACGACTTACTCGTATTGGTTGGTGGCTTCGGTCTCTTCCACAGGACGAGTCAGCTGATCGCTGGTCATCGATGTGCTGAAGCGGACCGAACCGGCAGCGTTCGCACGAACCGTGATACGCCACTCGGCCTTCGCACCCGCAGCCAAAGTCGGCAGCGGAGCAAACGTGATGTTCTGACCGGTCGCAGTCGCGTTGGTCGCACCACCGGCGCTGACGAACGTCTGGCCAGCTTCGAGGGTGTGCGTCAGACGGATGTTGGTATCCATCGCCGAACCCTGGTTGGTGACCGAGATCACATAGGTGGTCTGCTCGCCAACGAGGACCGGGTCCTCGATGTCGATCACTTCAAGAAGGATAGCCGGGATGCCCTTGACCACAGTCGTGAGGGGGCAGCTCGCGTTGGTGTTACAGCTGCCGTTGACCGAAGCCGTGGCGTTGTAAGTACCGATGCCACCGGGGTTGATGCTCACACGAACGTCGTGCGAAGCACCGGCCGCCAGTGAACCGAGTGACCAGACAACCTGGCCGCCCTGAACAGTTCCGCCGCCAGCGTCGGCAACGGTCGCACCCGCGGGCACGTTGTAAGTCAGAACGGTGTTCTGCGAGGCCGCATCACCGGTGTTGCTGACATTGATCGTCACAGGAGCTGCGCGACCGAGGTACATCGTGCTCGGAGCCGAGCAGTTGATCGCCAGCATGGGCTGACGAACCACGGTGGTCACAGGGTTCGAGGCAACGTTGAGCGAGCCGCTGGTAGCGCTCGCGGTAGCGGTGTTCGAGCCAGCGTTGGTGGCACACACACGAATGAACGCTTCGCTGCTCTGGCCTGAAGCCAAGTTGCCAGCGCTCAGGGTGAGGCTGTCGTTGGTGGTCAGGCCAGCGGGAAGCTGGACCACAACCTGAACGTTCTCAGCGACGCCGCTGCCGGTGTTGGTCACTTGAACCCGGAGGTTGTAGCAATCGCAGTCGGCCTCAGCGGGACCTTCGAGAACGATGGCGAGCGCGGGCTCGACCACATCAATCGTGTCGCACAACGGCACGCGGTAGCGAGCCTCGGCGCAGCTGTTGACCGCTTCGGCGCTGGTCGCACGACCAGTCACACGGACCACGGTGCTCTCGCCCGGGGCCAGCGTCGGGATCGACCAAGTACCCGCACCGCTCTGGGCCGGGTCTGACGAGATCACTTGGAAGTGGCTCGAGATCTGCTCGACAAGCTCGATGTCCGACATGGTCGAATCGGTCGTGTTGGTCAGGATGTAGCTGTAATCAAAGGCCTCGCCCAGGCGAACCTGAGCAGGAGCCTTGCGCTCGACGAGCAGTTGAGGCGTGCGGGTGTGACCCGTGGGGAATGCCGAGATGGTTCCAGAGCCATACACCGGAGCGGGTGCAGGTTCTGCCGGCGCAGGAACATAAACAGGAGCCGGGGCCGGGGCCACGACCACGCCGGTGCTCTTCCTCGGGGCATCAGGCCAGTCGCCACCAACATGCGGGTTGGACGTGCTCGAACAGCCCACCAGAAGCATGCTTGCTCCTACGAGAACTGCTACTTGGTTCATTACCTTACCGAACTTCATCTTGATCCCTTTCACTTCAGCGCCCGCTGGCTTGAATCCCAGTCGAGCTGTCATAGTTTGCTGACCCACCCTGGTCGATCAGAGCTGATCCATATATGCCTCGGCTCGGGATCCCTCCCGCTAGCGTACCGAAACACAGCCTCAACTTAGTGAAGCATAACAACGTTCAAGTCCGAGTTTACACCCCCGCACACCCCTTGGCGCGGCAATCGAACACTTTTCCTCCCGTTTTCATCCCCCCACCGCAACCCTCCCAAATATCTGCCGCCACCGAGCCACGCCTTGCTCCTGTTTGTGCTCCCGATCGCAGGCCCCGTCGCTACCATTTCTCTATGAAAATCGCTGTCCTCATCCCCGCCGCCGGTGCCTCCAGCCGCTACTCAAACGCCGGAGGCGAACGATCCAAACTCGATGAAGACCTCGGCGGCAGGCCCGTCCTCCACCGAACCCTCGACGCCTTCATCAACTATTCCAACCCCGATGCCGAGATCTGCCATATCGCTCTCGCGGGCCCCGCCAGCAACGATGGGTTTGAGTCCTTCAGCATCCGCCACGCCGACACCCTCGCTCTCTTGGGTGTCACCCTCATCCGGGGCGGCAAAGACCACCGCTACCAGAGCGTCCAAGCCCTCCTCGAAACCGTGCCCGATTCGGCAACCCATATCGCTGTCCACGATGCCGCTCGACCTTGTCTCTCGCATGAGCTCATCGATCGCGTCGTCGCCGCTGCCCGCCACCACCCAGCGGTCATCCCCGCTATCCCGCTCGCCGACACCCTCAAGCAAACCGCCTGCGAGCCCATCGAGGACTCCAAGCCCGACCCGCTCGCAGCGATCCTCAGCCCAGAAGCCTCCGACCGCCACCTGGCTTGGCACATCGAACGCACCATGCCCCGCGAAAACCTGTGGCTCGCCCAGACGCCGCAACTGTTTGAGGCCGATCTCCTCCGCCGCGCCTACGCGCAACCAGACCTCACCAGCACCGACGATGCCCAGCTCGTCGAACGCCTAGGCGTGCCAGTCGTGCTCGTTGAAGGACAAGCAGATAACTTGAAGATCACTCGACCGATCGACCTTGCGATCGCCCGGGCCGTGCTCGGTGTGCGCAGCCCATCAGGCCGACCGTCACACAAACGGTTCTAAAAGATCACACACATGTGCTCGTGAGCCGCAGCTTTGCTCGTGAACCACAGCCGCAGCGCGACACTCTCCGAAAAACGGAACAGTGCTGAAACGACTGGTTTCAGAGCCGAACCGTCTCTCAATACCGCCGGATAACCGCTTTCACGCAGCCCTGAATCTGGCAGAACTTCACACGAATCGGCTCAAAATCAGGATTCGCGGGCTGGAGCCGGATGTGGTCGTCTTCCTTATAGAACGTCTTGAGCGTCGTCGAGCCATCGGGCAGCAACGCCACCACGCGATCTCCGTTGGCTGCGACTTGGCAACGTTCGACAATGATCAGATCGCCATCGAGAATCCCTTCGTCACGCATCGAGTCTCCCTCGACCTCTAACGCAAACGTGGAATCCTGTTTGCCATCAGCCGGGCCGAGTAGATCGTTCAGGTCGATCTCGTCGCGATTCTCGACTTTCTCGATCGGATAGCCCGCTGCGATCTTGCCCACCAAGGGGAACCGCATGGGCCTGCTCTCATCGGGAACCGCTACGCCCTCAGCGATGGAAAGGGAGCGTGCCTTGTTGGGCTCGCGGGATAACGCACCCTTTTTGATCAACGCCTCGACGTGCTCGAACACGGTGACCTTGCTGACGCCGATTTCGTCGGCCAACTCCTGCATCGTCGGCGAATAGCCATGGCGAACACGCCAGTCGCGAATCAACTGCAAAATCCTGAGCTGCTTGGGAGTCAGATTCATCAGAAACTCTCTTCATCAATGAGGAAGCCGCTTGCGTAGCGAGGCTCCCATTGCTGGTATCTACCCGAACACCGAGTCGAACACCAAGCCGGACACCGTATCTAGTACCGCAGCCCGCTCCGCCCGCCGGCGTCACGCTGCTCTCGTTGCTTTGCCGCCCAATGGCTTGCCCGATTCCGCACCCAGCGGATCTACCTGACCAAGGTGCCGTCCCATCCCCAATGGAATCGACTCCCAATGCACCGCTTGATGCCCAATGACCATCAAGACCAAATACCATCATCTCTACACACCGAGCGAGCATCTCTCGTTGCTCGCTCAAAATCGTCGCTGCTACACACAGCTCAGCAAACAGACCAGTGCTTGTGCCCGAATCCCAGTTGCTTCTCCCAGCCCGTTCGGTGAACGATCCTAAACGGTTCGGGTCACTTACGAACTCTCTACGAAAATCGCCCCCAGGGCCCAAACAAAGAATCGGAGCGCCGCCATAGCCGCGTCCGAGAACTCCGCTCTGCCCCGCCTTGCGTTTCCAAAGCCAGCTCAACACAGCACTTTCTCCATGCAACACTGCAATCAACTCCCAAACCTGACACCAATCCTATCGACCGATCGTATCCCCAACCTTGAGCATACGCAAGTAAATATTCGGTATTTGATCTCCAATCATTTACTGAATACGGCGTGCAAATATCCTTCCCTGTGGAAAACCAGTTCCTTTGCCCACGATTCTGTGGCTCATCGCGACCGCTCCAACATCTCACCCCGACGCCTCACCAACCCCGAAAGCTCCAACATCGTCACCACTCCACGGAGCGTTCCCGCCTCCAAGCTGCACTCCTCCATCAACTGATCCAGTGTTCGAGGCTCAACCAACGCTTCGAGCACCAGCCGCTGCTGAGGATCTTCGGGCATCACCATCGGCGCGACCGTTCTCTCTTCGCGTTCGGCCGCCCCACCCCCATCGGCTTGCGCAAACCGCCGAGCGTGCGTCCCCACCAACAGATGCCGAGCCGGCGATTCCACCAGCTCCACCACATCACGAACCCGCGTCACCACCGCAGCGGCACCCGCTTTGAGCAGCCCGAGTGAGCCCTCGCTCGCCTGAGAATCCACACGACCCGGCACCACCATCACTTCTCGCCCGTGGTCGTCCGCTGCGTACCGAGCGGTAATCAACGCCCCCGAGCCCGCCGAAGCCTCGATCACCAACACCCCGAGGCTCAGCCCGCTGACGATCCGATTCCGCCCCGGAAAGAATTTCGCCTGTGGCTGCATCCCCAGCGGCAACTCGCTCACCAACGCCCCGCCACCCTCGACGATTGCATCAAACAATGCCCCGTGCTCGGGCGGATACCGGTTCGCCAAGCCACAACCCAGCACCGCGATGGTCTTTCCTCGCGCGCGCAACGCCCCTCGATGGGCTGCGGCGTCAATGCCCCGCGCACCACCCGAAACCACCACCAGCCCGTTGTCCGCAAGCCCCATCCCGAATCGTTCAGCCTGCTCAACCCCATACGACGTACAACTCCGAGAACCCACCACCCCCACTGCTGCAAGCCCCGCTTCCAACTCGCCGAGCACGTACAACAAAGGCGGCGCACCGGGAATCGAACGCAGCACCTCCGGGTACATAGCGCTCGCCAATGGAATCAGCTTGACCCCGAGCTTCTCAGCCAGTTTGAGTTCCGCGTCCGCGAGCGCCCCGCTCTGGCGCAATCCAGTTGCGATTTTCTGTGCCCTGCCCGACGCGATCCCTCGGCATCGTTCGAGCTGACGAGCATTCGCCCCCAGAATCGCCCCGGGCGACCCGAACTCAGCGCACAGCCGATCGAGCAGCACCGGCCCGAGACCGGGGGTCAGCACGCACCGCATCAGATCATGCAAGCTGTCCGCCATGCCGACATGGTACCACGATCGCGGTGCAGTTTCGGGTTTTGTCAAGATATCGAGGAACAGACCGTTTGCTGGCCGATTTCAGACCACGACATCGAGCATTCGGCCCACCGAGAAGCGTGGCCGAGGTTGGTACGCGGCGAGTGCCTTGGCAGCGAGCTGACTCTCCGCCGATTGGGCAAGCTGACGACCGAGCTGCTCGGTGATCGGGACTGCCGTAGCACCCTTCTTCGAGCAGGGTTTACATGCCTGGGCAGGCCGGTTGTGGTCGTTTCCGGCCACAACAAGCGGGTGTGTTTTCTCTCTTCCCAACGGGCGGCGAAACACTGCAAGATCAAACGGCACCTCGACCGAATCGCTCTCTCGTGCAATCCGGTTCGATTTTGCTAGGTGCTCTGCAAACGGAAGCGGTGCGATCGAACCCGCGAACGGGCGGCGATCTTGCGTCGTGTCCTGGCCCGCCCACCCCGCCTCTTGAGCGGGCGGAACCAGAACAGATGGACGCCAGCGGACCGGGCCGCTGTGCAAGGAGTCATTGGATGGGGCGGTGATCGTCACTGCCAAGACACATGGCATCAGGCGTGCCGCGAGCGTCGCTCCCTGCGAGGGCCGAGAAGAACCGCGTTGAGACCCGATCGAGGCCATAAGCTCACGAGGCAGCAGGTCCGGCTGTACCGGCTGATGCCGATTCGCCACACCGCGCGTTTCGCCAAGAGGACACCGTGCTGCGTACCGACAAGCTCGACTACCGCCTGCCGCCCGAGCTGATCGCCACCACGCCAGCTCCAAAGCGAACACTCGCCAAGCTCATGGTCTGCAATCAAGACAGGTCCAAGCCCTCCCCCCCCGCCCACCGCCACGTCAGCGATCTGCCCAAGCTCCTCGAAGCCGGGGATCTGCTGGTCCTCAACACCTCCAAGGTCGTTCAGGCACGCATGCTCGGCGCCCGCTCCGACACCGGCGGCAAGGTCCAGATGCTCTACCTCCGAGGCACAGGCCAACACTGGCAAGCCTTTGTGCGCGCCAAACGAGTCCGTCCGGGAACGATCATCGCTCTCGATTCAGCAAAGGGACGTTCAGATGAACTGACCGTCGAACTCGTTGAGCCCCTCGACCCGAGCCTTGGCGAGCCGGGCGCTTGGAAGATTCGTTCGCAGCTCCCGATCGAGTCCATTCTTGATCGAGCGGGCCGCCCGCCGCTGCCGCCGTACATCCTGTCGGCACGTCGCAACAGGCATGAACCCGAGCAGCGCGACGATGACCAGGAACGCTACCAGACCGTGTTCGCCGAGCAGGCCGGGTCGGTGGCTGCCCCCACCGCGGGTCTACACCTGAGCGATGAGCTGCTCGACGATCTCCGAGCCGCGGGTGTGCAGAGAGCCGAGGTGGTTCTGCATGTGGGTTCGGGCACGTTCAAGCCCATCGAGGCCGAGCACGTCGAGGAGCACCCCATGCACGCCGAGACCTGCAGCGTGTCACAGAGCACGATCGACGCCATCAGTGAATGCCGAACGCGCGGCGGGCGGGTCATCGCGGTAGGTACCACCGCTGCCCGAGCGCTGGAGAGCTATGCCCAACTGCCGATGGGGGAGTGCCCCGCTCAGCTCGATACTTCGATCCTGATCGCGCCCGGCTACCGCTGGCGGTGGGTCGATGGGCTGATGACCAACTTCCATCTGCCGCGTTCGACGCTGCTGGCGATGGTCGCGTCTCTCTTTACTGATACCGATGCGGACGATGCGGGAGATGATTCACAAGGTGTCCACACGCTGCTCAAGTTGTACGCCGAGGCCATCGAGTGCCGATACCGGTTCTATAGCTACGGCGACGCCATGCTGGTCCTCCCACAGAGAACCTCAAAAGGGATTGAGTAATGCTGCTCGCCGAGCTGGCACAAGGAATCGGAACCGTTGAGAATCCCGCGCGGGGCTCGATCATGGTGCGCGATATCACCGACGACTCGAGGCAGGTCCGCCCCGGCTCGCTGTTCATCGCCCGCAAAGGTCTGATCGCCGACGGCAGAACCTTCATCGCCCAAGCCATCGAAGCGGGAGCGTGTGCGGTCATGTGCAAAGAACGCCTTGACCAGATTCCGCCGAACATCCCGATGCTGGTGGTCGAAGACGCCGCCCTCGCAATGGCCCAACTCGCTGAGCGGTTCTTCGGCAACCCGACAAGCAGCCTCAAACTCGCAGGCGTCACCGGGACCAACGGCAAATCTACCATCGTCCACCTCATCCATCAAGCCCTCGAACGCATGAACACCCGTTGCGGTTTGGTGGGCACCATCGAAACCCACGACGGGCTCAGCCGTGCGCGCGCCACGCTGACCACGCCACCCGCGACAGAGCTGAGCAGGCTGTTTGCTTCGATGCTCGCCAATGGATGCGAGGCCGCTGCGATGGAGGTTTCGAGCCACGCGCTGCACCAACGCCGCGTCGCGGGCCTGAGCTTTGATATCGGCGTGTTCACCAACCTCTCGGGCGACCATCTCGACTATCACGTCGATATGGATTCGTACGCCGAGGCCAAAGCCATGCTCTTTGAGCAGCTCCCGAGCGATGGGCTTGCGATCATCCACGCGACCGGTGCGCGCGCCGAACAGATGGCAGCGCGGTGCGCATGCCCCGTGCTCATGTGCGGGGGAGGGAGCGGGGGAGGGAGCGGGGAGGGGGGCGAGTGTGATGTTCGCATCGAGCACGAATCGTTCGAGGGCCAGCGCCTCACGCTCATAGGCCCTTGGGGCGAGGTGCGTGTGCGCACACAACTGATTGGTGGGTTCAACGCGATGAACACGCTTCAGGCTGCAGCCGCGGTCCATGCGATAACCGATTGCGACAGCGACCAACTCGCATGTGCCTTCGAGGGTTTGGCGGGGCCGACGGGCAGGCTTGATCCGGTGCATCGCCCGGGCGACGGGCTTCGGGTGCTCGTTGACTTTGCGCACACTGATGATGCGCTGCGCAACTCGATTGGCGCGGTGCGCGGAGTGCTCGAAGCGGAGAAATCGGGGGGCCAACTGTGGGTTATCTTCGGAGCGGGCGGTGACCGTGACGGCACCAAACGCCCGCGCATGGGGCGTGTGGTTGGTGAGCTTGCCGACCGCGTGGTGGTCACGAGTGACAATCCGCGCAGCGAGCCGCCACGAGACATCATCGACCAGATCGTCGCGGGGATTCCCGAAGCGAAGCGGAGTTCGGTTATCGTTGAGCCCGACCGCACGCGAGCCATCGAGTTGGCGCTGACGAAAGCACAAGCTGGGGATGTGGTACTGATTGCAGGTAAAGGGCACGAGCGCGATCAGCTCATCGCAGGCGGTACCAGTGGCGGATACCGAGCGATCGAGCATGACGATGCTCTGTGCGCACGCCGGGTGCTCGACAACCTTGCAGCGAAGACCTCTCGATCGGCGCACACATGAGCAGCGGAGCCGACTTCAACCTGCATGATTTTGCCGATGCCATCGAGGGTTCGCGTTGGCTCCATGAACCTGATGATCCGAGCTGGTCGGGAGCTGCGATCGACACGCGAACGCTCAAAGCGGGGCAGGTGTTCTTCGCACTGCGGGGCACACGGGTTGACGGCCACGAGTTCGCAACGCAGTCGCTCGAACAGGGCGCAGCGTGCGCAGTGGTTGATCGACCCGATGTGATCGCACATGCTAAGAATGCGTGTGTGCTCGTGGTGCCGGACGTTGAGCTGGCATTGGCTCAGACTGCACGGGCGTATCGCCGAAGCGTGCTGCGCGATGCCAGAGTGCTCGCGGTCACCGGGTCCAACGGCAAGACAAGCACCTGCCGACTGCTCGCGGGCGCTTGCAGTACTCGCCGCGCGCGCGCTTGGCTCCCCGAAGGTTCGTTCAACAACCATCTCGGCGTGCCGATGACGCTGCTCAACGCGCCAACGGAGTCCAGATTTGTCGTGTGCGAAGTGGGTTCGAGTGCGCCCGGCGAGATCGCTCACCTCGCAAGCATCATTCAGCCCGACGCCTGCGCGATCGTCTCGGTCGGGCGGTCGCACCTCGAAGGCATGGGGAGCGTCGAAGCGGTCGCTGATGAGAAAGCTTCGCTGAGTTTCGGCGTGCCGATGAGCGGGCTGGTGGTCGCGTGCGGCGATGCTCCGGGTCTGGTTGAACGCCTCGCGCCGGGACGACGAATCATCACCTACGGCTTTGGTGCGCACAACGACCGAGTCGTCGAAGTACTCGAATCGACTGATGCCAGCGTGCGGTGCTCGGTGACCGGTTTAGGCGAGTTGCAGGTCCCGATGCCGGGCGAACACTCGGCGCTCAATGCGGCAGCGGCATTCATTCTGGCGACCGAATCGGGCATGTCGGTGCGTGATGCTGCGTGGGGGATTGCCTGCGCGACCCCGCCGCCCATGAGACTGCGGTGGCAGACGATCGGTGGCGTGCGGCTGCTCGTCGATGCGTATAACGCCAACCCGGATTCGACGCTCGCGGCTCTGGGAGTTATCGCCCAAGCTCAGGCGGTTCGCCGGGTCGTTGTGCTCGGCGACATGCTCGAACTGGGCGTACAGGCTCGGGACCTCCACCTCGAAGTGCTCGAAGCGGCGCTCAAGAACGACCGGCTTGATCTGGTCGTGTGCGTCGGTCCCGAGTATGCCCGGGCGAGCAGGTGTTTCCCCGAAGCATCCACAAGCAATCGGCTCACCTTCCACGCCAACCCGGCGGGCGACTGGGACGCGCTGGTTGCTGGTACGCTTAGCAGCGGGGACGCGGTCTTGCTCAAGGGTTCCCGAGGCCTCGCACTCGAACGCCTCATCGAGACGATGCAACTTGCAGCGTCGCACACGGAGGATCCGCGCTAAATGCTGTACTGGTTGTTTGATCTTTCGCGGAGCTGGCTCGACGACGTCGGGCTCTACAGCGTGTTCGGGTTGCTCGACCAGATCGAGTTTCGGGCGCTGGGTGCTGCGGGTCTTTCATTCGCGTTGGTGCTCGCGTTTGGTCCTAAGTCGATCGCGCTGCTGCGCTCGCTCAACGTGGGTGACACGGGCGAAACCGACGCGGCGGCTCTGGGACACGTCGCGGCGAGCAAGGCCAACACACCCACGATGGGCGGCGTGCTGATCGTCGCAGCGATGGTCTTGAGCACCCTGCTGCTCGCTGACCTGAGCGTGCGATGGGTCCAGCTCGGGCTGGTGGTCGTGACGTGGCTCGCGGTGGTGGGCGGCGCCGACGACTACCTCAAGCTCACCGCGAATAAGCGTGGCACCGGACGACAGGGGCTCTACTCGTGGGAGAAGCTGGTCTTTCAACTCGGAATCGGGATCATCATCGGGTACTTCGCGTACCGCACCGGGACGAGCGAGACCGGGCCGAGTTTGGCGCACGCGCTCAACTTGCCGTTCCAGAAGACGTACCAGACACCCGGGCTCGGGCTGAACCCTGCGGTGATGATGCTCTCGATGCCGGTGTATGTGGTGATCGCGTCGCTGATGATCGCGGGGATGTCCAATGCGGTCAACCTGACCGACGGCATGGATGGGCTCGCTCCGGGCATCGCTTCGATTATTGCGCTCGGGGTGCTGGTGGTGGCGTTGGTAGCGGGCGAACAGACGTGGGCGCAGCGGCTGCTCGTGCCGTTCGTGCCGGGCACGAGTGAACTTGCGGTGCTCGCGGGCGCGATGGCGGGCGCATGCCTCGGGTTTTTATGGTTCAACTGCTCACCCGCGCAGGTGTTCATGGGCGACACAGGATCGCTCGCGCTCGGCGGGTTGATCGGGTATCTGGCGGTCGCCACTCGGCACGAGTACGTCATCCTCATCATGAGCGGGGTGTATCTCGCTGAGATCGGTTCTGTGGTGGCACAGGTCGGATATTTCAAGCTCACCAAGGGCAAACGGATCTTCCGTTGCTCGCCCTACCACCACCACCTGCACCTCGGCGGCTGGACCGAACAACAAGTCGTGACCCGGGCGTGGATCGCCACGATCGTGCTCGTCGTGATCGGGCTTGCGCTGATTAAGGTTCGCTGATAACGAATCTCTGATTATGGAACGCTGAGCAAGATCATCGGAGCCCGCAGGATCGGGCGATCTTCTACAGGACCCATGCGACCGGCACGGACCTCGATGAGCAGCTCCGCGTTGGGCGGCGCAGACGAGAGATCGACCAGCAACTCGGCGTGTGGATGTTCCGCATCGAGCGTGACCGAGGCCAGCTCAACACGCCCACCACCTACTCCACCCCGCGATCCGATCAGCACCGCCACTTCGCACGCGCCCCAAGGCTGGGTAGATGCGGGCAGTTCGACTGTTGTTCCAAAGAGCTGTGCTCCCTTTGGCAGTGGCCAGCGAGCCACCGTGGGCCCCTTAAACCAGAGGTCCCCGATGCCCAGCGGGTTGGAGGCTGTAGGCGCAGGCGGGGTGATCCATCGCAGTTGTTCGCCCGGCTCGATGCTCGGCTCAGCGAGTGAGACAAGCCCCACGACAGCCTCGGGTTGCCAGAGGATTCCCACGAGGTCGTCGGAAACGATTTCCATCTTGCTGTGAGTATCGGCGTCGGTCAGCACGACGTTGCCCTCGACGGTGCTGGCGATCGATTCGCACGCGATCACGCTGCCGTCAGCGAGTGCGACGAGGGTGTATGCGCTGCTCTTGGCGGGGTTGGCGAGCGTTACGCTGCGGACCCGTTGGGGTTCGAGGGTGCGGACGCCGGTGTGTGTTTCGATCTCGACCATGGGCCGATACGCGAGCAGGAAGCCGATGAGTTCGTCGCCGTTTTCGAGTATGACTCGGTCTTTGGTGGATTCTTTCTCGCGGAGAATCCCCGTGTCGATCTGTTCGCTCGCGTTGGTGCTGATGGAACGCACTTCATCGAGCGGCAGAGCGATCCGATCGCGGAGCATGGTCTCCCAGCCGAGGGTGTCTTCGTCGCCAGAGTTGATGGCTCGGCCATAGATCACACGGCCATCGACCATCCGCAGCACGCCCACGGGCTCCTCACCCAGTGACCCTTCGGGCGGCGGGCGCAGGCGAGGTTCGTGTGCAAGCAACACGAGCAGCGAGCTCTTGGGCAGCATCAAGGGCTGACCCTGAGCATCTCCAAAGTGAACCTGATGTTCACCGAGTGCATCATCCCCGAACAACGGGCCGTGAACCGTTTGCCGCGAAAGGTCTCGGCTGATAAGCGTAAAGAACTGAGCATGGCACACCTGTGCGCACGCCACCAGCGTTGCTGCACACACCCACCCTGAATATCTTGAAAGGCTGCTCGTCATGGTCTCTCTCATCGGTCGTTTGGATTCATCAGCGCTGAAAGATCGGGAGATATCGTTTGGGCATCTGGAGGATAATCAGCGCCATCGACGTGCCGTAGGCGGGACCTACCGATCGGTCTTCCCACGCGCCGTCCCTGTCTTGGAGGTCGAGCAAGTAGCCCGCGATCTGTGGCCACCAGTTCGCCCAGTTTTTACCACCCGAAAGAAACATCGCCTGCACCGCGTAGTAATGCCCGTACCAGAGGTGCGCCCGGCTGGCTTCAGATCCGGGGTTCGCCGAGACCGAGAGGTACCGCAGCCCGCGATCGATCGCGCGGTCTTCGTAGATACCCGCGTAGTACAAGCTCGCGAGCCCGGCCGCCGATCGTGGCCAGCCGCTCTGCCCGCCGTCGCGTTGGTAGCGGAATCCGCCGTCGGGGTTCTGGCATTCGCGGACGTATTTGACCGCTCGATCAATGACCTGTTTATCGACCTGCAAGCCCGCATTGCGTGCCGAGCGCAGAGCCATGATCTGGCAGATGGTCACCGAAACATCGGCATCGAACGGCACGGGGTTGTACCGCCAACCGCCCTCTTCGTTTTGGGTCCGTTCTATGAGCCTCACTGCTCGGTCGAGCGCTTCGTAGACGCGGTCATCGAGTTCGGGATTGCTGGTGACTGAGCCGTAGACCTCGCCGAGAAAGAGGGTGGCGAACCCGTGGCCGTACATGGGGCCATTGGCGGGCTCGGCGGCGATCAGCCCATTTTCTGCAGTGTTATCGAGGACGAACTCGAGCCCGCGAGCGACGACCTGGCCGTACTCCCCGCGACCGGGCAGGTGACCATCGGCCATAAAGGCGAGACAGGCGAGTGAAGTCACCGCGACGTTGGGCCCGAAGCGTCCGCCTCCGAACGAGCCGTCGGGCGCTTGCTGCGTTGCGAGGTAACGAAGCCCGCGGACGGTCGCGTCATCGATCACGGGCGAGAGCTCTCGCCCGGAATGGGCGTTGCTCGGCGCTTCGGGCTGAGCGATGGCAACGAACGCGCAACACGCGACGACAACGATGCAGGCTTTGCGGATCACTCGGCCTCCTCGGCGAGACGTTCAAAGTAGCGTTCGGTCATGGAGCGATAGAGCGTGCTAAATCGTTCGTCGGCCCCTTGGAGCAGGGCGTCGCGGAGCCGCGTGGGCAGGCCGCCCCATCGGGTGAGATCTGCGGCTTGCGCTTCACTCAGATCACCGCTTTGGGCTCCCGGCGGCTGGATCTCTTGCTGGTTATCGCCTTGTTGCTGTTGCTGCTGCTGTTGTTGTTGGTTGGGTTGGTTTTGTTGCTGCTGTTGTTGTTGCTGTTGCTGCTGGCTCTTGGACTGTTGCTGTTGTTGTTGAGCGTTTTTGATGAGCACTTCGAGCTTACGGATCGCTTCTGCCTGCATCCGCTGGGTGTCGATCCCGGTGTCCTGGCGATCGCCCAGACGCTTGGCCGAGTCGTTCATGAGCGCGACCGCATCCTCGAAGGTTTGCGTGATTGCTTCGCCATCGAGGGCGCGTTCGAGTTCGCCTTCGAGCACATCGAGAGCCTGATTATCGCTATCAGTTCCGCGATCGGGGGTGTCAGTTGAAGGTTCCAAACCGAGCATCGCATCGAGATCACCCAAGCCAACGGGCGGCTCGGGATCGGCTGCGGACGAAGCGTCCTGTGCCCGGGCACTGGTCGCAACCGATGCGAGCAGCACGAGCACGCAATAGGTATGGAAGGAGCCAATCTTTCGCATAGTTTATCCCGCTCCGCCGTCTGGAGGTTCGTTGCCACCGCCCGCGCCACCGGGCTGGGGTGTTGCTTTTTGGAGTTGTTCGATCAGCATTTTACCCCGTTCGCCCAAGCTCTGTTGGAGCGATGAGAGTTCGTCGAGTTCGCCGTCATCAGCACCGTCTTCGTCAATCGCCCGCGTCCAGCTCGCCGCCTCGATCTGCATCGCCCTCAGCAGCTTGAGCTCGGCCACCGGTGGTACGAGTGGTTGTTCGCCGCCGTTGGCTCCGCCCCCGCCGCCGCCGCCCTCTTGCTCGCCATCGGCGAACTCTTCTTCCGGCGGTTTGGCGTCCTCCAACGCTTCGAGCATCGACCGCAACAGCAACGCCACCGTTGCCTGCGAACGCTGCACGCGACGATCGGCTCGGCCTTTGCGCAAGGTCTGCGAAGCTGATTCTGATGCTACATCGATCCGGTCGAGCGCAAGCGTGAACACAAGCGTCTCTTCAAGATCCGTATTGGCCTCGCGGACTTCGAGCAGCTCTTCGCCCAGCGTGCGTTGTTGCTCGCCAAGCCCGCGAACCTTGGCCCGCTTGCGCCGCGTGATCTCTTGACCCACAAACTCGTCCACTTCGGTTTGCAATACCACCTGGCGTTCGAGCAGTTCGCGGTACGCGCTGCGCAGGCCTGCGAGCCTGCGATCATCTTCACGCTCCTGGGCTTCCTGATCGAGACGCTCGGCTTCTTTCTTGGCCTTGTGCAACAGCTCAAGACTCTTAGCTTCACGTTTGGCTGCGGGTTTTTGTTTGCCTGCGCGGAGCGCAGCGATGGCGAGCGACTGTTCGCCTTGAGCGCCGTTGAGGAGAGCAACGAGCCGTTCGATTTCGCCGGGGGCTTCTTGAGCGAGTTGGATCACCGCGAGCGTATTGGCGTCGAGGCGGATCATCCCTGTATCGAGCGATTCGATGTTGTTGCCGTTGGCGGCTGCGAGTGCTGCGATCTGTTCTTCTTGCTGCGCGATGAGCGCGTCGATGGATTCCATCAGGCTCGCAAGGATGCGGCGGAGCACCTCGTCGCGGCGTTCGTCGGCCTGATCGATCTCGTCGAGCATCTCTTCGAGCGCTTCGATCGCTTGTTGCTGGTTGCTTCCCGCTTCTGCCGTCTGGTTCTCGCCCAGGTTCTGCGCCGCATCATTCTGGCGCTGTTCAAGCTGCGATGATCGACCCCGGCTGGCGGCGTCGCGCAACGCCGAAGCCTGCGCCGGATCACGACCCGCGAGCTGATCGGCACGACGATCGAGTTCTTCGATCGCTTCGCGGCCCGCGTCTGCAGCCCGCTGTTGGCGCTCAAGGATGCGTTCGAGTTCAGAGCGTTCAGCGGGCGTGAGCTGATCGAGCGTTCGCCCGCTGGTCTGCTCGCCCATCTTGGCGGTGTCGGTTGCGATTCGCCTCTGCTCTTCGAGGAGCTGTTCGACTCCCCGGCGCGCCACCCATGCGTCTTCGCCACGATCGAGCGCCGCGATCAGATCACTGAGCGCAGCACGCACCTGATCCTGCGCTTCGGCTGCACGCTGCGCGGCTTCATTTGCTTGCTCTTGATCGTCCTCTCTCGCATTCAGCTCACGCTCGGCCTGCTCGGATGAATCGGCGGCCTCTTGTGCGATCGAACCCGCATCATCGAGCAGCCCCGCCAGTGAGCTTTCGGCCATCTGGTTGCGATCAAGACGCTGAGCGAGGCGTTCCATCGCGCCCGTCTGAGCCTGAATCCGTCGAGTCAACGACTCCTGCTGACCGGCGGCTCTTGGGTCGTTTGCATCGCGCTGGATCTGCTCGAGGATCTCGCGTTGTTGTTGTTCGAGCCGCATGGCCGAGCGCCGAACCGCCGAGAGTTCGCCACGGATCTGAGCTTCGAGTTCGCTTTCGTCGATGATCCGAATCGTGCGCCTCGATGATCGCGTCGGCTCGCGGAGCTGGCCATCGGTTTTGTGAACGTCGCTCGCGATCGCCCAGAGCCAGACTTCATCGCCCGCCTTGCCACCCATCGACTCGATCGAGAGCTCGGCTGCCGCTTGAGCAGCGAGCGTAGCGTCGGCCTGAACATCGGCAAGCACGATCTCATCGGCGACGCCCTGCGCCTCGGCACCGATCGAGCCCTCGGTCGCGGTTGCACGCTGGGCGACCAGCCGCACTTCGCGCAGTCCGATGTCGTCGCGTGCCTCGCCGAAGACGCCGAGCACCGCGCCCGGCACGACCGCCTCGTCGCGTGACGGCTCGATGATCGCCACCGCGGGCGGCTCGTCCTGGATCACCTCAATGCGAACCGTGGTGGGCGCAGAGGGCGTCAAGCCGAACGAGTCAACGGGCATCACCGCGAGCATGAGTTGTGCTGTGGGCTTGAGAGTGAGCGTCCAGGTCGTCGAGCCAGTCGCGTCATCAGCGCTTGCTGTCAGCGCCGAAGCCAGCCGTTCATCTCCGAGTTGATCTCGTGCTACTGAGAGCGGATCGCTCCACGCGGGCAACGGCTTATTGAACTTGAGCTCCACCACCACCCGCGACTCGGCGAGCACGGGCAACGCAGCGCCGATCACACGCGAACTCGTGTCAAGCTCGATGCCTGTGCCCGAAAGCACGCCGGTGACTCCCGCTTGCTGGGCATACGCCGGGGGCGCAGCGTCGATGGTAATCCCGACGAGCCGAGGGCGCGGGGCGAGCTTGAGCGTGTGGATCTGCGTCTGGTCGTCCGCTGTGATGAACCGATATTCGAGCACCGCGTCGCGTTCGAGCGTGGGCGTATCGCTGAGCCGTTCGTACACCTCGCCGACGTCATCGCCGACGCGATCCTCGCGGCGTTGGGGCGTAAGAGGAAGCGTCCGCCAGGGCTCGGCTTGCCCCCCCCGCCCCCCCTTCCCCCCGCTGTCTTTGTGATGCACTACACGCATCCGAACGCTGACTTCGCTCTCGCCCATCGCATGGTTGGTCTTGGTCAAGATCGCTCGGAGTACGATGGGTTCGCCCGCTGCATGAACATCGGTTGCAGTGGCGCTGACCACTCCTGTGCGTTTGGGCCACTGTGCATCGCTCCAGGGCGTGAGCGTGCGAGCAAGACCGATCGACGCAAGCGCTGGCCAAGCCAGACCAGCACCACCCGCGAGGAGGACCGCTGCTGCGAGCATCACCACGCCTCGCCGCGCAGGCTCGGTGCGGATCAGCCGATCGACACGCACGCCTTGCAACGAGGTACATGCATCATCAACCGCTCGCGTGCGCAGGGCGCAAGTCGTGGCTGATCCCCCGGTTTCTTGGCTCAGTTCGAGCGCCGAAGCAAGATCCCCGCGCACCGCTGAGCCGTCTGTTGAAGATTCGATCCGCAAGGCCACGCTCGTCAGGCTCGGAGCAAAGCTCGCTGCACGCGCGACCCACGCACGGCTCATCCAGCCCACACCCGCGACGCTGCCCGCAAGCAGCACCCATCGAGCAAGACCCGGCAAGCGGAACAGGTAATCAGTGAACACCACCAACAACAAACCGCCCGCGACACACGCGAGCAGCATCGCGACCGCTCGCAAGAGCAGCACACCTCGTGCCCGTGCTCGCAGGCTGCGGATCGCTGCAAAAATCCTCTCACCGCCTGTTGTGGGCGATGTTGAATCGTGACCGGGGGCATTGCCATCAGGCTGGTTGTCGGCCATGGGGTGCCTCCGTGCTTGTCATCGAACGTTCGGGGCGCTCAGCGTACCTCAATCGTGTACCACTCTCTCTACGAGTCGCTGCGGATGGGAGGTTCACTAGGTGCCAAATACCCGATTATATTCCTAATGTGTATTGTATGAGTGTTCACGCCAAGCGGAAGAGCCTGCGACCAATCCATTCGAGCGTGAGCAGCCCAAGAAGCACGATCAGCATCATCGGCGTGTCCCAAAGCGTCTCGACCTTAGGAGGTGATGCCACCACCACCTCGCGGTTGGGGATCTCATCTGCCAACGCGGCCAATTCGTTCGGCTCGACCACCCGGCCCCCGGTCCGCTCGGCAAGACTCGCGAGCAAGGCATGGTCAGGCCGAGGATCGCGGCGTTCGTCGTCCGCACGGACCACCCGGACTTCTTGTTCGAGCCCAACGCCCGCGAGCAATGGCGTCGCAGCTTCGAGCTGATACGTCCCGGGCTGCGAGGGAATCCATGTGCCCAAAAACGTCGGGTCGTCTTCGCTCCGCCTCCGAACGTTTACCCGCTGAGGCTCGCTATCGGGATCGCCCGCACGCTTGAACTCAAGCTCGATCACCGCGTCGGCCGCATCCACCAGCGACTGGTCGAGGAGCCGAACCTCGACCGACACAGGCCGACCAGCGATCGGCTGACGCGGATCGATCCGTACCGCAGCTTCGGTGCCGAGCCTTGCCAGGCTTTGACGACCCGCCATTCGGATCATCGGGAGCCAGAACCGGTCGAAGAGCAGATCGCCCAAGCCATACCGCCACCGCCACGTCTCGTCGGTCGCCATGTAGATGACCCGGCCCGCTCCGTACCGCATCGTCATGATCGCGGGCCAGCCCCGAGGATCATCCCCGCTCTCGCTCAGCGCGAACGCCAACGGCACGGCTGCGGGCTTGAGCTGATCGATCCCTATCCGTTGAACGCCCCACAACCGGCTCCAACCCGTCGCCGGATCAACGAGCTGATCGGGCCAGGGCTCGCTGGGAAGATCGCCC